>JBDUED010000112.1:0-8242 GCA_040002595.1 Dokdonella sp.
GCGAAACACGTCGTCGGCCAGAGTGAGTTCCGCGACCTGCATGCGGTTCTGGGTCAGCGTCCCGGTCTTGTCGACGGCGAGCACGTCAATCGCCCCGAGTGCCTCGACGGCCGGGATGCGGCGGGTCAGCACCTTCTGTTTGGAAATGCGCCACGCGCCGAGCGCGAGGAACACGGTCAGGATCACCGGGATCTCTTCCGGCAGGATCGCCATCGTC
Source organism: Dokdonella sp. (assembly GCA_040002595.1). GTDB lineage: Bacteria > Pseudomonadota > Gammaproteobacteria > Xanthomonadales > Rhodanobacteraceae > Dokdonella_A. The sequence goes on from JBDUED010000112.1 coordinate 218, forward strand.
AGCGCGATGCCGGCCAGCACGCTTTCGAGCAGGCCGTGACCATCCCACAGCCAACCGAGCAGGATGTAGGCGGTGGCCAGAAGCAATGCGCCAATGGTCAGGTTGCGGATCAGCGTGCGCGAGGCCTGTTGCAGTCCGGATACCGGCTCGGTAGCCGAGGCGAGTGCCTGACCAATGCGACCGACCGCGGTGGCGCCGGCGATCGCGGTGACCTCGGCGGTGCCCACACCCTTGGTCACCACGGTGCTCGCGAACAACTGACCATTGGCGGCGCCCGGCAACTTGGTCACCGGCACCGCTTCGCCGGTCAGCAGCGATTCGTTAGCATCGATATGGCCAGCCAGAAGAATCGCGTCGGCGGCAATGCGATCACCCTCATGCAACACCAGCAGATCGCCGAACACGACGTCGCGGCCGGGGATACGCAGTTCCTGGCCGCCGCGAATGACCAGCGCGCGTGGCGCGGACAAGTCGCGCAACGACTCCAGTGCGCGTTGCGTCTTGCGCTCTTGCGCCAAGGTGATGCCAATGACCACAAACACGAAGGAGAGCAAGAAGGCCGCTTCGGCGCGGTCACCGAGCGCGAGATACAGGCCGCCGGCCACCAGCAACATCAGGAACATCGGTTCGGTCAGCACGCCGAGGACGATCGCCCACAGGCTGCGCGGCGTGCTGCCCGGTAACAGGTTCGGGCCGTCCGCTGCGAGACGGCGCGCGGCTTCGGCGATATCGAGCCCGGATAGGCTGGCTGCCTGGGGTGGTTTCGGCGTACTCATCCCGCATTCTCCTGTCGCTGCCGATACGCTAACGGCAGCGCATCGCCGGCGTTTCATAATTTCCCGGAGCCCGCGTTCGAAGTGCGAACCACCTCACGCAGTCTCAAGGCGAGCTAGGCGACGACAGTGAAGTGTCCGTAACACCGTGGCGTTGACGTGGGTCAACGCCGACAATCTTGGCCAGTGGCACGATTGTGCCATTCGCGGCGTCCGCGCCGCTTCCAGAGTTGCCCGCATGATCTCTCTCTATCTCGGCATCGCGCTCGCATGCAGCCTTGGTCTGGCCGGGGCCGTGCAGGCCGCGCCACAACATTCGCGTGAAGATCACGCCGCACACGCCACCACGGCGACGGCGGCTATGCCGACGCAGCGCTATAAGCCTGATGCGGCGCTGAGCGAGGGCATGGCGCGCGTGCATACGGCACTCGACGAACTGCGCCACTACGAAATGGGCCACATGCCCGAGAACATGGCGCTTGAGCGCGTCGCAACGATCGAGGATGCCACCCGATTCATGTTTGCAAACTGCAAGCTCGCTGCGGCTCCAGATGCTGCTCTGCACCGGATGCTCGGACCCTTACTGGGCGGGGCGGCCGCACTGAAAAAAGATCCGAAAGACATGGCAGCCGTCACCGCGATGCGCCATGCCGTGGCCGACTATCCACGCTACTTCGATGATCCGCAGTGGCAGCCCGAGGCCGCGCCGGCCGATCCGAAACCCGGCGCCGGCTGACCTCCGTTAGCTGACTGGACGACTGCAACGGAGGCGGCTACATGGGTGACTACATCAAGGCCTGGCAGTGCATCGGTTGCGGCAAGATCGAGGCACCGCAGACCTGCATCGGCGTGTGTCAGGATCGCAAGGTGCTGCTGGTCCCACTGGTTGATCATGAGGAAGCGCTGGCGGAGATTCAGCGCGTCTACGGCCAATTGCAGGATATGCACTCGGTGCTGTCGAGGCTGGCGTTGTCGACGCCGCGCGCCGGCCAGTGGGAGCCGTCGTACCGCACGCTGCAGGAACAGGCACGCGGGGTGCTGGCGGCCCATGCGGCCGACGCGCGTGCGTAGCTGCGGATCATCCGTTCGTGTTCACAGCTTGGCCTGTGGACAGTCCCGCATCACATCCCTGGCGCGGGTCCACCCTTGCGGTGCGGTCCGCTTCGTTAACGCGCCGGCGATCGTTAAAGCTCACGACGCAGCGGTCGGTGCTTGCCAGTGGCCGCTGCGCAACGCATCGCGCAGCGAGTTTTCCCAAGGCACCACATCGATGCCGTGTGCACCGAGCCACACCGGATTGAAAAGCGTTTCGGCATAGCGGTCGCCGCGATCGCACAACAGCGTCACGATGCTGCCGCATTCGCCGCGTGCGCGCATCGCGGTGGCCAGCTGCAGGCAGGCGACGAAGTTCGTGCCGGACGAACCGCCGTAGCGGCGGCCAAGCAGTTCTTCCAGCAGCCACGCCGCTGCGATCGATGCCGCGTCCGGCACCTCCATCACATGGTCGACCACGTTGAACAGGAAGCCCGGCTCCACGCGCGGCCGACCGATGCCCTCGATCAAGGTGGGCTCGCTCGCTATCGCAGTGCGGTCGCGCGCGCGCCAGCCGTGTACGAAGCCACTTCCCGACGGTTCGGCCACGCACAGTCGGGTGTCCAGCCGGCGGTAGCGCAGGTAACGTCCAACCGTGGCCGTGGTGCCGCCGGTGCCGGCGCCGCAGACGATCCAGGCCGGCACCGAATGCGCCTCGCGCGCGAGCTGGCCGATGATCGACTCGGCGATGTTGTTGTTGCCGCGCCAGTCGGTGGCGCGCTCGGCGAGACCGAACTGATCGAGGTGACAGGCGCCACGCGCGGCGTGCGCGGCGGCAGTCGCGTGAACTTGCGTCGGATCGACGACCAGGTCGCACTCGCCGCCGAGCGCGCGCACGTCGCGGATCTTGGCGGGCGCGGTGCACGCCGGCATCACCGCGATGAACGGTAGCTCGAGCAGGCGTGCAAACCACGCCTCGGATATCGCGGTGCTGCCGGAAGACGCGTCGACGACAGTCTGGCCTTCGCGCAGCAAGCCGTTGCATAACGCATACAGGAACAGCGAACGCGCCAACCGGTGCTTGAGACTGCCGGTGGGATGCGCGGCTTCGTCCTTGAAATAGAAATCTATACCGGGAAATCCGGCGAAGTCGAGCTTGAGCAGGTGCGTGTCGGCCGAGCGCGCCGCTTCCTGTTCCAGCGTGGCCAGTGCGTGATGCACCCACTCACGCGCGGTTTTGGAGGGTGGATCGACCAATGTCATGATGGGGTGCATGCAAGGCCTACTCGCGTTTGCGCGCAAGCATCGCGTATTTCGGCAGCACGCCACCACGCGTTCGTTCCGTGGCTGCAGTTTTTGACGCAATCCACACGTCCAGCATGAGCCAGAAAACGACCAGCGCGCCTGTTTCGAAACCGGTGTGCGTGATCAGCACTTGTCCGCTGGTGATTGCGACGCGACCCGACAGGGGTGGCGCACCGCGATGGATTTCGCGACCTATGCATAACCACATCAGGAATGTCGCGGTGAACAGCAGGCCGAGTGCGATCCGAAGACGCCGGGTGGTAGACATAAAATTCCGCTTCGGAAGTCAGGCGGATTTTTGCAGTAGCGGTACGCGAGTCGCTCTGATCCGGGTCAAGCGGCGCATGGAATGTGGCTGCCAATGGCGAATAGCCGCGCAGATCGAGCGAGAGGTGCAGTCGAAGCATCCACTGCGCGGTGCCTGTCGAGTTTGGCATTGCAGGCTACTCTCAGGGCGACGGCGCTGGCGGTCGCCCAGCAGTGCTTCGGCGGGAGCGCTGCCAGCGCGATCTCAATACGCACTCGACGATTCCGGGCGCGGCTGCGCCGCTCAGACAGGGGGCATCGGATTTCATGATCAGCGCTGCAGCAGGTTCTTGGCGATATCTTTCAGTGCGGCGCCATTGTTGATGGTGAGCTCGCGGCCATCGACCGCGAGCAAACCGCCGTCCTGGAAGCGCCGCAAGACGCGGCTGACCGTTTCGGATGCAAGGCCCAGATAGTTGGCGATGTCGCTGCGCGACATCGACAGATGCAGAGCCTGCGACGAAAAGCCGCGCGCCTCGTAGCGGCTGGACAGGTTTAGCACGAACGCTGCGAGGCGTTCGTCCGCCGACGATTCCTGGTTGCGCACGCTGGCGTCACCGATGTCCTTGCTGAGTCGGCTGAACAGTTCTTTTTGCACTTGCGGGATACGCATGGCCAGCGTTGCGAGCGCGGGGAAAGAGAAGCGGCACACTTCAACGGTATCGAGGGCGATCGCATCGCATGGATAGATTTCCGGGTGAATCGCGTTGAGGCCGACCAGTTCACCCGGCAGGTAAAACCCGAGGATCAGCTCGCGGCCCTCCATATCGACTTGGCGTGTCTTCACCGTGCCCGAACGCACCGCGAAGATTGCGCCAAAGCGATCGCCTGTTCGAAAGATCGATTCGCCGGCGCCGTACGGGCCGGCATGTTCGACCAGGCAATGCAGTTCGGTGAGCCCGATTTTGTCGACGCCCCGCCCGACGCAGACCGCACCGAACGCGCAGGTGGAGCAGAATTTGTATTCGTCACCGTCGTCGCCGAGCGGATTGTGCGCAGTGACCCGGCCGGATCTGGTCTCGTCGTGGCCCATGCGGCAACCGTCCTTCCGCTGGCGCCCTCACACCGCGCGCGAATAGCGGATGTCCGGGCTTTCCAGATACGCGTCAAAACACTGGGCGATGTTGCGCAGCAGGAATTGGCCGCGCGCGGTCACCGTGATCCGGTTCGGCGTGCACGTGACCAGGCCGTCAGCCAGTAGCGGCTTGAGGCGATCCAGCGAACGTCGAAAGTACACGTCGAAGTTTACTGGATAACGCGCCTCAAAGGCGCCAATGTCGAGTGTGCCGAGGCACATCAGACGCTGTATCAGGTCCGCACGCAGAAGGTCGTCGTCATCAAGTCGCAGGCCGCGCGCGACCGGCAGTTGACCGTTGTCGAGCGCCGCGTAATAGCCGATCAGATCCTTCGCGTTCTGGCTGAAGCTGGCGCCGATATGGCTGATCGCGCTCATTCCAAAACCCATCAAGTCGCACGCCGCGTGCGTCGAATAGCCCTGGAAATTGCGCTGCAGGGTGCCGGCCGCGACTGCCCGCGCGAGATCGTCGTCCGGCAGCGCGAAATGATCGACGCCGATATGGATGTAGCCAGCCCCGGTCAGCATCTCGACCGTCTGTTGCAACAGTGTGAGGCGTGTAGTTGCGTCGGGCAGATCGTATTTGTCGATTTGGCGCTGCGCCTTGAAGCGCTCGGGAAGATGCGCATAGCCATAGGCGGCGATGCGGTCGGGCCGCAGCGCAATCACCTGTTCCAGGGTGCGCGCGAACGAGTCGGGCGTCTGCCGCGGCAGGCCATAGATCAGGTCGAGATTGATCGAGCGCACGCCGCCGCTGCGCGCGCCACGCATGATCGCGTGCGTCTCCTCGATGCTCTGGATGCGATTGACCGCCTCCTGCACGGAGGGATCGAAATCCTGCACGCCGATCGACACGCGGTTGATGCCGGCTTCGCCGATCTGGCGCGCATAGTCCTCGTTGCAGAAACGTGGGTCGAGTTCGATCCCGAATTCGCGATCGGCGTTGCGGCTGAAGGAGAAATGTCGACCCAGCGATTCAATCAGTTCCAGCAATTGCTCGGCATCGAGGAAATTGGGTGTGCCACCGCCGAAATGCAGTTGGGCCAGACGGCGATCGCGATCGAAACAGGTCGCGACGATTTCGATCTCGCGATACAGCCGGGTCAGGTAAGCCGCCGCCTTGCCTCGATCGCGGGTGATGATGCGCGCGCAGCCGCAGTAGTAACACGGCGACATGCAGAATGGGATGTGCAGGTACGCCGAGAGATCGCGCGGGATCGGATCGCCGTTGGAGATCCGGATCGTGCGGCGCAAGTCGGCCTCGCTGAAATCTGCGCGAAAGTGCGGCGCGGTCGGATACGAGGTGTAGCGCGGCGCGCTGATGTCGTATTTCGCGACGAGTGCGCGATCGAACAGTGGCCGGGCCAGGAGCGCAGTGGCGTTCATGGACTGACCATAAACGGCGTCTACCCGAGTTGCCTTGACTCGGATCAAGCAAAGACAGTTTCGGTGGACCTTGACGGGATTCTTTCACAGACCGCGCACGGCCGAGTTTGCGCGACTGCACGATGATCGCGCCGCACGGCGCAATCTACGCGGGCAACATGATCGCGGCGATCACGCGACGGCCCTCGCCGGCGAGCAGGTTGTAGGTACGGCAGGCCGCTGCGTTATCCATCACTTCGATGCCGATATGCCGGCTCAGCAGGGCGGCTTGCGCTTCCCGCGGTGGAAACACCTGGCGCACACCGGTGCCAAGCAGCACGACTTCCGGATCGAGCGCTGCGATCGATTCGGCAGTGGGGCGATCAAACTGGTCGGCTGACGTTACCGGCCAGTTTTCGATCACGCGATCGGGGGCCAGAAGGAAACTTTTCGTCAGCTTGCGATCGACCACGGTCACACTGTCCGCCGTGCAATGGCGGAAAAAAAGATAGCCTTCGGGCGGTTCGTGGCTCAGTTGCACCGGACCTACTTCTTCGGCAGGGTGAACTGGGCGCGTTCCGGATTGAATCGAAACAAGCACGCGACACGGCCGATTGTCTGCACGATTTCCGCGCCGGAACTCGCACGGATCTCCTCGACCGATGCCGCGCGCGAGTGGCGATCGTCATCGCCAAGCTTGATCTTGATCAGCTCGTGATGGGCGAGCGCAATTTCCAGTTCGCCCAGCACGGCTGGCGTTACGCCCTTGTGGCCGATCAGGATCACCGGTTTGAGGTCGTGCGCGAGGCCGCGTAAATAACGTTTCTGCGACGTCGTCAGCGGACCTTTGGGCGCTGGCGCCTTGGCCGCGACGCGTGGCGCTGCGCGGTCAGAGGATTGTTCAGGCCGCGGCTTTCTCCGGGTGGCGGAAACGGGTTTCGGGGCGGACGTTCGCCGCGGAATGCGTGGGTTGGACATGAACGAGACCGAATCGGGACAGGCGGCACGGCCGCGCAAGCCTTACAGGTTATCATGTGCCAGTTGCGAGTCCCTGCAAAAACCGCATTGGAAGGTCAGGTTTTGCGAGAGCCTCGCTTCAATCTTCGGAATCCGAGCGATGGCGCGCAGCAAATCCAGTACACGCTGGCTCCAGGAGCACTTCAGCGATCCCTATGTGAAGCGCGCGCACACCGAAGGCTGGCGTTCACGCGCGGTGTTCAAACTGGAAGAACTGATCGAGCGCGATCGTTTGCTGAAGCCGGGCATGGTGGTGGTCGATCTGGGCGCGGCGCCGGGTGGATGGTCGCAAGTGGCGCGCGAGCGCCTCGGTGAAAAGGGCCGCGTGATCGCGCTCGATATCCTGCCGATGCAGGGAATTGGCGGGGTTGAGTTCATTCTCGGCGATTTTCGCGAAAATACGGTACTCGAACAATTGAAACAGGCGTTGGATGGCGCGACAGTCGATCTTGTGCTTTCGGACATGGCCCCCAACCTCAGTGGCATGAATGCTGTCGATCAACCGCGTTCGATGCATTTGGTGGAATTGGCCGAGGAATTCGCCTCGGCGCATCTTCGCAATGGCGGCGCGTTTCTCACCAAGATGTTCCAGGGTGAAGGTTTCGATGATTTCGTGCGGCGCTTGCGCAAGGGATATGAGCGCGTCAGCATCCGCAAACCCAAAGCCTCGCGGGCGCGTAGCTCCGAGGTCTACGCGCTGGCCACCGGCAAATTGGCTGCAAGGAATTGATTCGTGCTGAACATTTTCTGGAACAACGCTTTTTGTGAGTATGTCGCACTCTGTGTGCGCGGGAATCGCATCAATGAATGACATGGCCAAGAATCTGCTGCTCTGGGTAATCATCGCGGTCGTGTTGCTGACCGTGTTCCAGAGTTTCAACCCGCATACGACGGCGCCGTCGGATGTTGCGTATTCGACGTTTGCGCAACAGATCGGCAATGGCGGCATCGCCTCGGTCGTGTTGAGCGCGGAAGTGCCGTCCAAAGCCACCGCAAAGCTCAAGGACGGCAGTTCCGTGTCGACCACGGTGCCGATCGATGGCAATCCCCAATTGCTCGACTTGCTCGGCAAGGCGAATGTCGAGGTGCGTCAGACGCCGCAGGACAACGTGATGCCGCTGTGGCGCATCCTCCTCGACTGGGTGCCGATTC
>JBDUED010000113.1:0-8230 GCA_040002595.1 Dokdonella sp.
GATCCAGCGTCACCGCGGCCAGGGGGTCGTGGCGTGCGCGGTGCAGTTCGCCCAGGTCGTAGAGAATGGAATCGTCGTCACGCACGCCGCGTTTCACTTCAATCGCCTGCACCTCACCCAATTCAGCCTGTGCCTGATCGAGCCGTCCCTGCAGCAAGTGCACGCGGCCAAGGCCAGCGCGCGCGGCCAGCGAACCGGGAAACTCGCTGCCATATTTGCCTTGCCAGATCCGCAGCGATTCGGCGAACGCTTTTTCCGCTGCATTGAGGTCCGGTATCTCGATCAGCACCAATCCCAGGTTGATGAGGAAGCCGGCGCGCGCCGGGCTGTCGATGCCGACGCCCGAACGCTGCACATCTGCTGCCTGCTCCAGCAAGGCGCGTGCCTGCTGGTAGTTGCCCAAGTGGTAATGAGTCAGGCCGAGAGTGGCGTGATCGTTGGCGACGGTCGGATGCTTCGGACCCAGCGCGCGCTGGTCGATCGCGAGACCCGTCTCGCCTTCAAGCAGGGCTTGCGCGTATTTCGATTGACTGCGCATGACCATCGCGAGATCACCATGCAGGATACCGACCCGCGGACTGTCGGCGCCTTGGACCAGCGTCATCAAACGCAGCGCTTCACGATAGTCCGACTCGGCGCGATCCAGCGATTTCAGGCCCCACTCGGCACTGGCCATGGTCCAGGTGCTTTCCGCCTGCAGCGCCGTGTCGCCGGGCGATGCCTTGCCGAGTGCGACGCTCGCATCGGCATAGCGTTTGGCCGCTGCGAAATCGCGCCGCGAAATCTCGATCTTGGCCCTGGCAGTGAGCACGCGAATCTGGTCTTCGACTGTGGACTTCGGCCACGCCTCCAGGTTCTGCTGCGCGTCCAAAACCGCCGCACTGGCGCCTTTCAAGTCACCCTGTTCGCGCAGCGAATTGGCGTACTCGATCTCGGTGCGCACAAGCAAACCCGGCATCGAGCCGGCGGACTTCAGCGCTGCAATCGCGTGCTGCTGCAGCTCGACGGCTTGGGGGAACAAGCCGAGTTGACCGTAGATGCGTCCAAGCGTCGCGCGCAACTCGGCCTTGAGTGCCGGATCACCGTGCGCATCGGCCTCGACCCGTTCGCGGCCACGGTCGAGCAGTTCGCGCGCGCTGATCTCCTTCCCGCGCGCTTCGGTCGGATCGACTGCCGTGAACAACCCGAACAGAAAATCCTTGACCGCGAGCGTCGCCCGCGCCTCGCGCGCGGTCTGGCGCGACTGGGCGGCGATCAGCGTCGCGCTGATGATGATTACCAGCATCAGCAGCGCAGCAGCACCAAGTGGCAACCAGTGCCGGCGCATGAATCTGCGCGCACGGTAGGCGCCACTGTCGGCTCGCGCCGCAATTGGCCGGTGTTCAAGATGCCGTCGCACATCGTCAGCCAGCGCCTGCACGCTCGCATAGCGCTGGACCGGACTCTTCTTCAGGGTCTTGGCGACAATCACCTCGAGATCGCCACGCAGCGCCCGGCGCAGGCGCTCGGGTGTCGTGCCGCGCGCAGTGGCGATTGCGGCCATGTCGACATCCGCACCGAAATCGGTCAGGCGCCGTGGCTGGTCATCAACCACCGCGCGCGCGAGCTGCGCCGGAGTCGAGAGCTCGGATCCGAACGCTGCGTGACCTGCAAGCAGCCGACACAGGATGGCGCCAAGCGCGTGCACGTCGGTCGCCGTCGAGATCGGCGCACCGGTAATCTGCTCGGGCGCGGCGTACCCCGGCGTCAATGCGGCGCTTGCATCGAAGGTTACTGGCTCGCTTTCAGTTTGCTCGATCAGCTTGGCAACGCCGAAATCAAGCAACTTGGCATTGCCGTCGGCGAGAACGAGGATGTTCGATGGCTTGAGGTCACGATGCACGATGAGGTGCGCGTGGGCATGTGCAACGGCCGCGCACACCTGCAAAAAAATGGCGAGGCGCGCGCCGAGCTCGAGCCGGCGCGCATCGCACCAGCGGTCAATCGGCTCGCCATCGACATATTCGAGGACCAGGAAGCGCTGGCCATCGGCGCTGAATCCGGCATCGAGCAGCATCGCGATATGCGGATGCGCAAGTTGCGCGAGGATGCGACCTTCTTGCGCAAACCGCGCGTTTGCGTACGCGTCGGCGACCGCCACGCGCAGCATCTTGATCGCGGCAACGCCCCCGTGCTGCCCATCACTGCGCCGCGCGAGCCAGACCTGGCCCATGCCACCCGTACCGATCGATCGCTCGAGAACCCATGCGCCGACGCGGCGGTCGCCGGGATCACTGTCCGCAGGCGGCGCATGAGTCACGGCAATATCGAGCAGCGCGCTGTCCCCAAGGAACGCGGCCGCGTCGGCGCCACGATCCGCGGCAATCAGGGCCAGCAACCTTTCATGGAGACTGACATCCTGCTGCGCGATGCGAATGAGAAGTTGGGTGCGTTCCGCTGCATCCAGCTCCAGCCATTGCGCAAACAGATCGAACGCGTCACGGCTGACATCAAGGTCCATGCGCTGCCCTGACATCAGGAAGGCGCTCCGAGCGCGTCGAACAGGTAGGCGCGGGCCTTGCGCCAGTCGCGTTTCACGGTGGGCACCGACACGTCGAGGATGTCGGCGATCTCCGCTTCGTCCAGACCACCGAAGTAGCGCAACTCGACAACCCGATGTGCGCGCACGTCGATGCTTGCCAACGACTGCAGCGCTTCGTGCAAAGGCTCGATCGCATCCTCGCCGATGCCGGCTCCGGGAATGCCGGTGGTCAGGGTCAGCATGGGTTCGCCGCCGCCCCGCTTTTGTGCGCGCCGCTCACGCACGTAGTCGATGACGACGCTGCGCATCACCTGCGCCGCATAGGCGAAGAACGCCTTGCGCTGCACGGACTGGATCGCGCCCTGGCGCTGGAAGCGCAGATACGCCTCGTGCACCAGCGACGGCGCATCGAGCGACATGGTTCCGGCGCGCGCCAGCTGCGCGCGCGCAAGACGCATCAATTCGGAATACAGCTGGCCGTCCAGATCGGTGGGCAGCACCGAACCAACCGCGTCCCCCGCAATATGGGTGAGCTTGTCCATTACGCGCATTACGCTCCGGAATACGCTTCATGTTACCTCGCTGGGCTGCGATATGAGCGCGCTCCCCGCTCACGATCCGCGCTCGTTCCGTACTGTCCGCAGACGTATGCTCGTCGCCTCGCAGCATCATCTTGGCTATCGATGTGCCCTGCGATCCGTCAAAATGGTGTGTTGGCCGGCACCCGCCGGCGCTAGCGCCTCGCTCCCAATCGATGAACCCACAAGCCAACCACGAACAAATTCCGCTCAAGGACTACGCCGAGCGCGCCTACCTCGACTACTCCATGTATGTCGTGCTCGAACGCGCGCTGCCCTTTGTCGGCGACGGCCTCAAGCCGGTGCAGCGGCGCATCATTTATTCGATGAGCGAGCTGGGGCTCGACGCAGCGGCGAAGCCGAAGAAATCCGCGCGCACCGTCGGCGACGTTATCGGCAAGTTCCATCCGCACGGGGACAGCGCGTGCTACGAGGCGATGGTGCTGATGGCGCAGCCGTTCTCGTACCGCTATCCGCTGATCGACGGGCAAGGCAATTTCGGCTCGACCGACGATCCCAAATCGTTTGCCGCAATGCGTTACACCGAGTCGCGGTTGACGCCGATTGCCGAACTGCTGCTGACCGAACTCGGGCAGGGAACCGTCGACTGGACGCCCAACTTCGACGGCACCCTGCAGGAACCTTCGTGGTTGCCCTCGCGCGTGCCACATGTGCTGCTCAACGGCTCGACCGGCATTGCGGTCGGCATGGCAACCGATATTCCGCCGCACAACCTGCGCGAGATTGCGAGCGCGTGCATCCGTCTGCTCGATGACCCGGCGACGACTCTCGCCGAGTTGTGCGACCACGTGAAGGGGCCGGATTTTCCGACCAGCGCCGAGATCATCACCCCGGCGCGCGACATCGCCGCGATGTACGCAATCGGCAACGGTTCGGTGCGCTGCCGCGGTGTGCATGTGAAGGAAGATGGCAATGTCGTCGTCACTGCCCTGCCCTATCAGGTGTCTCCATCAAAGATCATCGAGCAGATTGCGGCGCAGATGCGCGCGAAGAAACTGCCGATGCTGGAAGACATTCGCGACGAATCCGATCACGAGAATCCAATCCGCATCGTGCTGATTCCGCGATCCAGCCGCGTCGATCTCGACCAGATGATGCAGCATCTGAATGCGACGACGGATCTCGAAAAGAGTTTCCGCATCAACCTCAACATGATCGGCCTGGATGGCAAGCCGCAGGTCAAGAACCTCAAGCAGATCCTGATGGAATGGCTGCGCTTCCGCCAGGAAACGGTAACCAAGCGGCTGCAGTTCCGCATGGCCAAGATCGAACGCCGCCTGCATCTGCTCGAAGGGTTGCGCATTGCCTACCTCAATCTGGATGAAGTGATCCGCATTGTGCGCAGCGAGGACGAACCCCGACCGGTACTGATCGCGCGGTTTCGCTTGAGCGATGAACAAGCCGATTACATTCTCGAAACGCGCTTGCGCCAGTTGGCGCGACTGGAAGAAATGAAACTCGATGCCGAGCGCGACGAACTGGAAGCGGAGCGCGCACGCATCAATGTCGTGCTGAAGTCGCCGCCGAAACTCAAGAACCTGATCAAGGACGAATTGCAGCACGACGCAAAGAAGCATGGTGATGCGCGTCGATCGCCGCTGGTGGAAAGCGATGCCGCGCAAGCGCTCGATGAAACGGCGCTGGTGGTCAGCGAACCGCTCACGATCGTGTTGTCGACCAAAGGCTGGGTGCGCGCGGCGAAAGGACATGACATCGACGCGCCTGCCCTCGGATACCGCGAAGGCGACAGCTTCCTCGCCGCAGCACAGGGCCGCACCACGCAACAGGTCGCCTTCATCGATTCCACCGGCCGCAGTTATTGCGCGCCCGCACACACGCTGCCCTCTGCGCGCGGCAATGGCGAACCACTGACCGGCCGTTTCGCGCTGCCCGCCGGCGCGCGCTTCGATGCACTGGCGATTGCCGACCCGACGACCAAACTCGTGCTCGCTTCCGATCTGGGCTACGGTTTTGTGACCAGATTCGAAGCGTTGCTGGCCAACAAGAAAGCCGGCAAGCAGATACTTAGCGTCGATGACGACCAGCGCGTTCTGGCGCCCGCGCTGGTTGCCGATTCCGCGCGCGACCGCATCGTGGTCGCGACCAATGCCGGCCATCTGTTGATGTTTTCGGTGGCGGATTTGCCGGAACTCGACAAAGGCGGTCGCGGCAACAAGCTGATCGAAATTCCAAAAGCAAGACTCGCCGACGGCGAGCGTGTGGTTGGCATCGCGGTCGTCACCGAAGGCAAGGGTGAAGTCACCTTGTACGCCGGTCAGCGCAAGCTGACTCTGCGCTGGGCCGACCTCGTCGAATATGGCGGCAATCGCGCCGCGCGTGGTTCACTGCTGCCACGCGGGTTGCAGCGCGTGGAGCGCATCGAAGCCAGCCGCTGAAGGTGTCCTTGCGATGGGTCAATCCACGCGGGGCGGGTCAAGCGCAATGCGCCGAGCCGTCGCTGCGCGGCTTGATCCAACCGACACCTGCAACACCACCAGGATGGATTGACTGATGCGCACCCGAAAAACAACCAGATCGCGATGGATGGTCCGTTCACTGCTGCTTGTCGCAGCGCTGATCGCTTGCGCTCTGCTTGCCGGTTGGCTTGCCTTGCGCGGCAGCCTGCCAGCGTACGACGGCACGATTCGAAGTGCCGCGTTGAGCAGAACGGCCCGCGTCGAACGCGATGGGCTTGGCAGCATGACCATCCACGCGCAGGGTCGGCACGATGCCGAATGGACCTTGGGTTACGTGCACGCGCAGGAGCGTTTTTTCCAGATGGATCTGCTGCGCCGGCGCGCAGCGGGCGAGTTATCGGAGCTGTTTGGCGCGGTTGCATTGCCGGCTGATCGCAGCGCGCGCCTGCATCGCATGCGTACGCGCATGCAGGCCGCGTTCGCCGCGCTCGCGCCCGATCAGCGCGCGGCCATCGGGGCATATACCGCTGGCGTCAACGCCGGTCTCGCCGCGTTGTCGGTGCGACCGTTTGCGTATCTCCTCACCGGCAACACGCCGGCTCCGTGGCGCAGTGAAGACAGCCTGCTGGTTATCGTTGCGATGGCGTTCACGCTCAACGACGCGGACAACAAACGTGAACTTGCCATCGCGCAGATGCACGCGGCCTTGCCCGATTCCGCATTCCACTTGCTTGGCGCGAGCGGTGGCCCGTGGGATGCGCCGATCGCCGGTGCACCACTGCAATCGCCCGCACTGCCGAGTGCCGCCGAACTCGATCTGCACACAGTCGATCCACATCTGCTCAAACATGCCGATGTCGCCGTCGAACGGGTTCCCGGCAGCAACAGCTTTGCGGTCAGTGGCGCGCTGGCCGACGGGCCGGCGCTGGTCGCCAATGACATGCATCTTGAGTTGCGTGTCCCCTCGATCTGGTTCCGCGCGCGATTGATCTATCCCAACCCGCGCCGCCGCGGCGAGCTGACCGATGTCACCGGCGCGACCCTTCCCGGCGCACCGGCAATCGTCGTCGGCAGCAACGGCAAGGTCGCCTGGGGCTTTACCAACAGCTACATCGACACCACCGATTGGGTGCGTGTGCTGCGCAAACCTGACGATGCCAGCCGCTATCGAACGATGGACGGCTGGACGTCCATTTCAAAACACGCCGAAATCATCCATGTGCACGGCTCGCCCGACGCAACGCTGGAGGTCGAAGACACCCGCTGGGGGCCGATCATGGGCAAGGACGTCGACGGCACGCCGCTCGCGCTGGCATGGACGGTACAGGAGCCGGGTGCGATCAATGTCGAACTGGCACGCATGGAACAGGCGGAAAGTACCGACGAAGCGGTCGCGATCGCGCAGGTCAGCGGCTTGCCGCCGCAGAACTTCATGGTGGGTGATCGCAGCGGCAGTATTGCTTGGACAATCGCCGGACGCATTCCCAAGCGTATCGGCGCTTTTGATGCATCGATGCCAGCGGACTGGTCGCAGCCCGGCACCGGTTGGGACGCATGGCTCGACGCGCGTGACGTACCCCTCATCTCCAATCCTCCGTGGCAGCGGCTGTGGAGCGCAAATCAGCGCATGGTCGAAGGTCCGGCATTGGCCGTGCTCGGCGACAGCGGCTACGACCTTGGGGCGCGCGCGCGGCAGATCCGCGACGATCTGCGCGCACGCGAACACTTTGCGCCGGCCGACATGCTGCGCATCCAGCTCGACGATCGCGCGCTTTTCCTGCAGCGCTGGAAGGACTTGCTCGCACTCGAACTCGATCGCGCGCCCACCTCGCCATTGAACGGCGCGATGAAGAAAGCGCTGACCGACTGGAACGGCGAAGCGGCCATCGATTCGGTTGCCTATCGCCTCGTGCGTGCGTGGCGCAACGAAGTCATCGATACGGTGCTCGACGGCTTTGCCGCCGCCGTGCGTCGCAAGTTTGCGGACTTCAGCATGCCCAAGCTGGCGCAAGCCGAACACGCAGTGTGGCTTTTGCTCGAGCAGAAGCCCGCGCACCTGCTCGCGCCCGGATACGCCGATTGGGACGCGCTGCTGATAGCCTGCGCGCAACGCGCCGGCAAGAATCTGGATGCACAGTCCGGTGGCCTCGCTGCACGCACCTGGGGCGAACGCAACACAACGCGCATCGCCCATCCATTGTCGCGCGCCTTGCCGCACTTCATCGCGCGTTTGCTCGACATGCCCGCGCAGCCGCTGCCAGGCGACAGCAACATGCCGCGCGTGCAGGGCCCGGATTTCGGCGCGTCGGAGCGCTTTGCAGTGGCGCCTGGCGACGAAGCGCACGGTTATTTCATGATGAGCGGCGGCCAGAGCGGACACCCGCTATCGCCGTACTACGGCAGCGGCCATGCAGACTGGGCCAGCGGCGCGCCGACGCCATTCCTCCCCGGGCCAGCGCAGCACGTTCTGAATTTCCTGCCCGCCGAAGTGGGGAACGTGCCCGGTGGGAGCGCCGGAAGGCGCGATGCTCTTCCACCCGAATGATCCAGTGCATCGCGGCTTCCGCCGCTCCCACCAACCTGTGCGTCGCCCGCTCACCAGCAAGAGCGCACCTCCCCGGCGGTGAGGAGCTTGCTGGGTGGGAGCGCCGGAAGGCGCGATGCTCTTCCACCCGAATGATCCAGTGCATCGC
>JBDUED010000114.1:0-8213 GCA_040002595.1 Dokdonella sp.
CCGATCACGCTGATCTGGCCGTCGATGACCAGCGATTTGCTGTGCAGACCCAGGCGCACGCCGCCGTGTTTGAGCGGTGTGCGGCCGTAACGCCGATAGCGGCCGCTGTTCTCGCTGCCAGCGAGCGCGGCGTAGTCGTGCACGAACGCGGCCGCGTCGGCGGGGAAGGGCTTGAATTCGTGGATCTGGAACCCGTAACGCTTGAGGTAGCGCTTTTTGTATTTGTACGACAATGCGTAGACGTAAAACGCGTCGGTGGCGGCAAGTGAGTTGGTCGACACGATGACCGCCACACGTGGCGTGCGTTTATATAGATCCCGAAAAATCCTGCGCGCGCGCCTGGTCAGCACAAGATATGGCGTCTGCAGCTCGATCGTGTTGTGCGCGTGCGCAAGCAGGTCACCGATGCGCGCGCTGAGTACCTCATCGGCACGGTCCCCCGGACGCAGCGGCTTGTCCGGCGCATCGGAAAAATAATCCACGCGAGCAACGCGAACGGCATGCGCGCTGAAGTGTTCGCGCACGTAATTGGCGTCGGCCGCGCGCGCGCGCAGTGCCGCGATGCGTTGCCAGTCGATATGAGCCGGAGGTTCCGGCTCAACTGCGGCGTCGGCGTCGGCGATGATGCGCCGGTTGACGTCGTTGAGGCGGGTCAGCGCTACGCTGCGCCGATGCGTCCAGAATTCATTGAATGACGCTTGCATCTGCGCACCGCTGTACGGACCCACCACCAGCACGTCGCGATCGATGTAATCAAACTCCTGGTCCCAGTCGTAGTAGCGGTTTTCCACATTGCGCCCGCCGGCAATGCCGATCTGGCCGTCGATCAGGAACAACTTGTTGTGCATGCGTTGGTTGAAAGTGGAGAAACAACACAGGATGCCGGCGGCAAACTCCAGCGGCTCGGTGACCGCTTCATGGAACGTCGGGTTGTACAGCTTGACCTCGAAATTCACATGCGCGCGCGCCAGCCGCGCGAGCCATTCGATGTTGTCAAGCGCAAACAATTGATCGACCAGCACGCGCACCTTCACTCCGCGCCGCGCCGCAGCCACCAGCTCATCAAGCACCAACCAGCCGGCATCGTCCTCGGCCCAGATGAAGGTCTGCATGTCGATGCTGCGGCGTGCCGCGCGAATCAGGTGCACGCGCAGCAGCAGTGCATCCGCGCCCCCTTCGAGCACGTTGACGTAATGGACCGGCGCCGCCGGCGTGCTCGCAGCTCGCGCCGCGTCAGCCAGCGCCTGATACGGTGAATCGATCGCGCAATGGTCGGGGCGCGCACAGGTGCTTGTATGCGGACGCGCGGCGTCCACGATCGCGTCGGCTTGGCGTGCCAGCGGCCGGTTCAACACGCAAGCCGACAGCAGCAGGCTGGCGCCGAACAGAGTCATGCGCGCGCCAACGCCAGCGATGCGCAGCCAGCTGCGCGTCGACCTCACGGGGGCGGTGGCACAGCGGTGGAATCGGCGTGCGGGGTCGGCGCAATCGCGTACACCGCAAAGTGCAATTTGACCTTGTCGCCCAGCGTGGTGTGATGCGCGCGCATGCCGAAGGCGGAGCGGCGGATCGTGCCGGCAACCTCGATCGGGCAATCGTAGGCGGGCCGCGCGCAGGTCGAGGGCTGCAATTGGAAAGATACCGGGCGGCTGACGCCATGCAGGGTCAGCAGACCCGGCAGCTCGCCACCCTCATGCAAGTGGGTTTGCGGAAACGCATCCGATGCAAACTCGATCTGCGGGTATTTCATCGCGTCGAAGAATTCCGCGGATTTCACCCAGGCCTCGTCACGCGCGCTGCTCATGCGGATGGTGGCGACATCGATTCGCGCGTCGACGCTGACCTGATTGCGCAACCGATCCGTTTTCACCCCACCGCGAATCGCGCCAAAGCGACCCGTCACGCTGATGAGCCACATGACCTTGATCTGGAAACTGCCGTGCGAACGCGCGCTGTCGAGCTGCATGTCGTGGCCATCGCCCTCCGCCGCAAGAGCGTCTTGGGCCACATACGGACCGACGCCAACCGCGAGCAACGCCGCCAAAAGCGGCATCAGGATCAACGATCGGGAAGCCCGCCTCGACACGGCGCCAGCCTCACACGCTCATGGCCACCAGAAATGGCGCACAGCCGCGGTGCCGGGCTCGATGCCGCCGCCTTCGGGCAAGCTCAGCCAGGCGACGCCGCCAGGCGGCATGCCGCGGCCCGAATCGGAGGCGCCCTCGGTCATCAGCGCGACCAGGTTTTCCAACCCGGGATTGTGGCCGACCAGCAGTACAGAAGCTGCATCGGCATGTTCGTCGAGCACACGGATCAAGGTCGCTGGCGTTGCATCGTAGACGCGCGATTCGCTGCGCATGTCCGCATAACCGAGGGCACCCAGCACACGCTCGCACGTCTCGCGCGAACGCGCGGCCGGTGAAGTCAGCACCCGATCGGGTGAAAAACCGTGCTGCTTCAGCCACGCACCAGCCGCATCGGCTTCGGCTTCGCCGCGCAGGCTGAGCACCCTCGCCATGTCGTCCTGGCCGGGCGCCGCCGAATCCGCGTGGGCGTGACGCAGCAGGATGATCTCGCGTGTGGCCATGATGTGCTCCCTCATCTTCGATACGCGATCATGCCCCAACCAGCGCGTCCGCGGTCAAGGGATGGCGCAGTAACGCGCGGATGACGGTCCATGGGCGCGCCTCAACGGGTTCTGCACAGGACCCGCGAGCAAAACATCCTGCCGCCCATACGGCGAAGAAATCGCACCGAGCGGCGCACAAGGGCGAACCTGCGCACCGGCGACATCAGCTGCCGGCAGGGCCGAGGAGTCCGACTACTTCAAGCCATCGCCCCGGCGATCATGGTGGGGGCTGGCGAGCTGGTCTTCGGTCAGCGTGGCGGCCCCGCCGCCGAGCCGTTCGAAGCGGGTCATCGCCTTTGCCTCGAAGTCGGCCTTGGAGACGCTGCCTGTGCCGCTGCGGTCGTAGCGTTTGACGAAGCGTTCGGCGCGCTTGTGCAAGCGCTCGGCCACTGCCGCCGATTGGATGATCTCGTTGGCATCGACGCGACCATCGTGATTGCTGTCGAGGCGGTCGAAACGGCGGTCAGTCCATGCCTGATATTCGGCGCGGCTGACCACGCCATCATGATTGGTGTCGAGGGTATCGAAGAAACGTTGCTGCGCCTGAGCGCGGTGCGAAGGCGGTGCTGCGTTGGCTGCCACCGGCTGGGTCGCGCCGGCGGTTGCCAGTGAGCAGGTCGCCAGCAATGAAACGAGGAGAAATGGATTTGTACTGCGCATGAGGTTCATTCCGTCATGCGGCCACGACGGCCGCAACCTCATTGAACGTTGACAGCTTCGGTTTGTTGACCCGTAGACTGCAAAGAACCGCAAAGCCCGCTTCGAACGGACGCGTGCTATGCGTGCTTCTTCAACCAGCGCAGCAGTTTCGTCCAATCGTCCTGATGCGCGCGCACCAGCTCGGAGTGGTAGTCGAATATGCTTTTGCCGAGCGCATGCGCCAATACATAGCCTTGCGTGTCGCGCAATTGCGCCACCAGCGGAAACGGAAACTTCTTCATGTCCTCGAGCGCGAGCTGGGACGCATTCGTCCACGGCTTCAATCGATTGGCGACCACACCGACCGCGACTTTTCCGCGTTTGATCCGCGGCAGCTCGGCCAATTCTGCAAGGAACGGCGCGGCCGCTTCCAGATCGATTGCCGACGGCAGGATCGGCACGATCACGACATCGACCGTATTGAGATATTCATCGACCTCGGCGGCGCGAATACCCGCCGCGCTGTCGATGATGACGCGCTCGGCATCGGCGGGAACGTGTTTTTCCCAATCTCGGCGCAGACCCGGTAGTGCGAGCACCGGGTTGGAATGGTGCGCGCGCTTTTCGCACCAGCGCAGGGAAGAACCCTGCCGATCGGCATCGACCAGCACCGTGTTTTTGCCCTCGACCGCATAATGCGCGGCCAGAGTGGTCGCCAGCGTGCTCTTGCCCGCGCCGCCCTTCGAATTGGCCACCAGGATCTTCAGCATTCCAAGCCTCCGCCGGTACACAAAGTGGCCCGCAGCGTACACCCGCGGCGCGCGCAGGCAAAACGTGTCGCGTTCGGGCAGCCCTCAGGAGACAGCGGGACGAATACCCGCTTAGTCGCCCAACGCCTCGCGCATGAATTCCGGCGAGGCCAGTGCAGCCTTGTGCATGTCGACGTTGTAATAGCGCGTCTCGAACTGCTTGGTCGCCGCGCCGCGCTCGCGGAATCCGGAAAGATCGGCGCCCTTGCGCGCCATCGTGCAGCTCCACCAACCGCTTGGGTAGATCGGCTGTGGAAAGGTCAGCGTCTTGACCGCGGTGAAATCAGCGAAACGCATGGCCGCACGCATCGCCTTGATGAGGTCCAGATGCACCAGCGGCGATTCGCTCTGCTGCACGAGGATGCCGGTTGGACGCAGCGCTTTGTGGCATGTCGCATAGAACGCGGCACCGAAAAGACCTTCGGCCGGACCAACCGGATCGGTCGAATCGACAATGATCAGGTCGATCGACTCGGGCTCGGCCTCGGCCATGTACTGGATGCCGTCGATAAACAGCAACTCCGCGCGCGGATCGTTGTTCGACGCGCATAACTCCGGAAAATATTTCTCCGCCAGACGCGTCACCCGTTCGTCTATCTCGACCTGGACCGCGTGTTCGACCTCCTCGTGCTTGAGGACCTCGCGCAGCGTTCCGCAATCGCCGCCGCCAATGATGACGACGCGCTTGGCGCGCGCATGCGTGAACAGCGCCGGGTGCGACATCATTTCGTGATAAAGGAAATTGTCGCGCGTGGACACCATGGTGCAG
Source organism: Dokdonella sp. (assembly GCA_040002595.1). Classification (GTDB taxonomy): domain Bacteria; phylum Pseudomonadota; class Gammaproteobacteria; order Xanthomonadales; family Rhodanobacteraceae; genus Dokdonella_A. Next base: position 4,847 of record JBDUED010000114.1, read on the forward strand.
CCATCAATCACCATCAACGCGCCCCAGTCGGTGGTGTCGAAAATCTCGATCGACTGGAACGGCGTCTGTTCGGCGTGAAGTTTTTCCTTGATGCGCAGTCCGAAGGACGAGCCGGACCGCGCATGCTGCTCGGTGAACCAGGTCGTGGCGTTGGCGGACTGATTGGGCGTTGACATCGTGTGCTTCCTGCGGAAAGTCGGAAAGAAGATTCGGGTTCGGCGCGGTCGCCCAACAGATCAATTGTAGCGGCCCCCGTCCGGCATACGTCCAATGCAGCAGGTCGTTACACTATGCCGTTCAGATCCGATCGAGGAACCGAGGTGACTGAGCAGCACTGGAGCGTCGACGCGGCGCGGCATGCGTGGGCCGTTCCGCATTGGAGCGAGGGCTATTTCGACGTCGGCGACGACGGGAACTTGCACGTGCGTCCGCGTGGCTCGACGGGTCAGAGCGTGTCGTTGCCTGCCATTGTCGAAGCGGCGCGTGCGCAGGGTTTGCGCCTGCCGCTGCTGGTGCGCTTCGCCGACATCCTCAACGATCGTCGCGCGCGCCTGCAACGCGCGTTCGCCACAGCGATGGCCGAATGCAATTATGGCGGCGGCTACACGCTGATCTATCCGATCAAGGTCAACCAGCAGAAAAATGTCGCCGGCGAACTCGCCGCTGATGCAGCGCCGGGCTTCGGCCTGGAAGCGGGTTCAAAACCGGAATTGATGGCGGTGCTTGCGCTGGCACGGGCGGGCAGCACCGTGATCTGCAACGGCTACAAGGATCGCGAATACATCCGCCTGGCGCTGATCGGGCGCAAGCTTGGTCTCGAGATTTTCATCGTGATCGAGAAACCGTCGGAACTGCGCTACGTGATCGAGGAATCACGCGCCCTCGGGGTCGAGCCGCTGCTTGGCGTGCGCATGCGTCTGAAAAGCCTCGGCGCGGGCAAGTGGCAGAACACCGGTGGCGACAAGGCAAAATTCGGACTTACGCCACGGCAATTGCTGACCCTGCTCGATGAGTTGAACGCCGCGACGTTGTCGCACACGCTGAAACTCCTGCATTTCCACATGGGCTCGCAGATGTCCAACGTGCGCGACATCGCCAACGGCATGCGCGAGGCGGTGCGTTACTTCGTCGAACTGTCGCACCTGGGTTTGTCGATCACGCATATGGATGTGGGCGGTGGACTCGGCGTCGATTACGAAGGCACGCGCTCGCGTTCGGATTGTTCAATCAACTACGGTCTCGACGAATACGCCTCGGCGGTGGTGGGCGCACTGGGCGAAGCCTGCGCCGCGAACGGATTGAAAGCGCCGCATGTGCTGACTGAATCGGGTCGCGCGTTGACCGCGCATCACGCGGTGCTGGTGGTCAACGTCAGCGAAATCGAGCAAGCGCCGCGTGGCGCGGTGCCGCCACCGCGCAGCGATGAACCGGCCGTGCTGCGCCGTCTGCGCGAGACGCATGCGCAGATCGACGCGCGACCGCCGACCGAGCTCTATCACGAAGCGCAGTATCAGTTGGCCGAGGGCTATTCGCTGTTTGCGCTGGGCCAATTGTCGCTGGCCGATCGCGCGCAGCTTGACGACCTGTACTACGCGATCGTCAATGCGGTGCGTTTGCGCTTGAAACCCGACGAGCGCACACATCGCCAGGTGCTCGATGAACTCAACGCGAGCCTGGTCGACAAGTACTTCGTCAATTTCTCGGTGTTCGAATCGGTGCCCGACATCTGGGCGATCGATCAGGTGTTTCCAATTGTGCCGATCGCCCACCTTGATCGCGCGCCGGAGCGACGCGGCGTGATCGCCGACCTCACCTGCGATTCGGACGGCCGCATCGATCACTACGTTGACGCCGACGGCGTCGATGTGAGCTTGCCGCTGCACGCGCTGCGCGAGGGCGAGCCGTACCGTCTGGGCATTTTCATGGTCGGCGCGTATCAGGAAACGCTCGGCGATATCCACAACCTGTTTGGCGACACCGATGCGGTCAACGTGAAGCTGACTGACAGCGGGTATGAATTCACCGCTTTGCGCCGCGGCGATACCACCGATTTGATGCTTGATTATGTCGGCTACGATCTGGACACTTTGCGTGCGGCCTATCGCGAAAAGATTGCCGCGGCGGGCGTGTCGGCGGATGAGGCGAAAACGCTCGAAGCCGCGCTGGAAAAAGGCCTGACCGGGTACACCTATCTCGCCGAAACCCCCTGAGAAATTCCCGCGCATCTGTAGGAACGGCGATAGCCTCGATGCTTCTGTGGAAATGGCCATGAACGTCGCGGCTGTCGCCGCTCCTGCCCAGAACAACGCAAATTCGCCATCTCACCAACGAGTGAATGTTCATGAAAGATCTGAAAGTCGGCTTTGTCGGACTCGGTGCGATGGGCCAGCCGATGGCCGCCCATCTGGCCCGTGCCGGATTGCTGTGCGCGGTCTGGAACCGCAGCCACGACAAGGCCATCGCGACCGCGCAGGCGCTGAGCGTTGCCGCGCCGGCCAGCATCGGCGAGCTCGCGCCGCTGTGCAGCCTGATTGCATTGTGCGTGCCGGCCGATGCCGACGTGCTTGATCTGGTACAGGAAATCGCGGCGCACGCCCACCCCGGCACCATCGTCGTCGATCATTCGACAGTGTCATCGGTAACCGCGCGTTCGGCGCAGGCGATCCTTGCTGCGAAAGGTTGCGAATTTCTCGACGCACCGGTCTCCGGCGGCGTCGAGGGTGCCAACAACGGCAAGCTTTCGGTCATGGTCGGCGGCGACAGCGATGCGTTGATGCGCGCGCGCCCCGCGCTCGATTGCTACGCGCTGCGCGTCAGCCACATGGGTGAGGTCGGCGCGGGACAGAACACCAAGGCAGTCAATCAGGTGCTGGTCGCCGGCATTGCCCAGGCGGTATGCGAAGGTCTCGCGCTATCGGAACAGCTGGGTCTCGACCCGGAACGCCTGCTGCCAACCCTGCAAGCTGGCGCCGCCGGCAACTGGTTTCTCGACAAGCGCGGCGCAACGATGTTGCGGGACGAATTCAGCGTCGGCTTCAAGCTCGTCCTGCTGCACAAGGATTTGAAGATCGTGCGCGAACTGGCGCGCAATGCGGGCACCGATCGCTCGGTGATCGAAAAATCGCTGGCCGATTACGCGGTGCTGGTAGCGCAGGGCTGCGGCGACGAGGATATCTCCGCGTTGATCCGGCTCAAGCGCAAACGCGCTTGATGGCAAACGCGGCAGCCCCAACAAGGGCGCGTTGTCCAAAGGACGTTCAGTTCAATCCAAACTTCCACAACTTGGCATTGTTGTCGGTGAGGTAGAGCGCGCCATTGACCAGGATCGGGCTCTGCCAATGGATGGCGCCGATGATTGGCGAACTCC
>JBDUED010000115.1:0-8167 GCA_040002595.1 Dokdonella sp.
ATCTGGCGCTCGCGCAGAAAACGCGCGAGTACCGCGTCGCTGTCCATGCCGCGCTTGATCAGCTTGAGCGCTGCACGCTGTTCGAACTGACCGTCGGCGCGTTCGACCAGCAACACCACGCCCATGCCGCCGCGGCCGAGTTCCCGCACCACGCGCCAGCAGCCAATCAGTGTGCCGACCGGCGCCGCCGCGTCGTGTTCGCGGACCCAAGTCGTCGCAGTGCTCGCTCGCAATTCGAAGGCTTGCGCGTCGAACGCCTCGCCGAGCGCATCGGCTGCGAGCAGCGCATCCACTTCGCGGCGGAGAGTGTCGTCATCACGACACAAGCGATCGAGTAGCGCGGGGCGATTGCTCGCCGGTGCCTCGACGACGGCGTCGAAGATTTCGCTGAGTCTGCGCCAGCGATCGGTGTCCATTGTCAGCTTGAGACGCGCGTGTCAGCCAGCCCGAGGCGCTGCACGAGGAATGCGCGCGCGCGGCGCCAGTCGCGCCAGGTCGTGCGCGCGGTGACGCCTTGCAGGTCGGCAATCTCCTCGATGTCCAAGCCGCCGAACACGTGCCATTCGACGACATGGCCCGCGCGTGCATCGAAACCGCTCAGCTCGGTTAGGGTCTGATCCAGCGCGAGCATGTCGACCATGTCGCCCGCCGCGCCCATGCGGTCATCCTGCGCATCGGTGAAAGTGATGTCGCCGCCGCGTTTGAGACAGGCGCGACTGCGCGCGTGATCGACCAGTACCTGTCGCATGGCGCGCGCGGCAAGCGCCAGGAAATGCGCGCGCGAAAAACCGGCCGCAGCCGGTGTGGGCGCCAGCTTCAGATAGGCTTCGTTGACGAGGGCGGTAGTGTTCAACGTGGGCGGCGACTGCACGCCGCGCCGCTGGCAACGTGCCACGCGCCGCAGTTCGTCGTAGACCAGCACAAACAGTTGTGAGGGCAATTCGCCGGACTCGCTCTCGACTTCGGGCGCCACGATCGTCATCGAGTTCCGGGTGACGCGTTTGCAGGTTCAGGCCTGCGCAATCTCGACTATAGGCTCGGCACCGGCAAGCCACAACGGCAGGGTGCGTGCTTGAACGCCTCAATCGCGCCTAAGTCGCCAGAACAGGTAAAGGAGGTGATGACACGAGGCGATTTTGCGCTGGAATGAGGTTTGCGCCTGACTGAGACAGACCTTGTGCTTGCTAGTTGCACCACTGACGCTCGCAAGGAACACCGTCGTTGTCTCCGTCCATTTTTGTGTCGGGACAATGCTCGATAAAGTAGGTTGCCTCTTCGCAAGAAGTCATTTGCGAGCACCTTGTACGTCCGTCGCAGGTGAAGGTTGGCGAGGCATGTTCCGTAGCGCTCGTAAGCTCGAACGGTGAACCTTCATTGGATGACGTGGCTGATTCGGCTGACGCTGACGGGTGCGCTGCGCGGTAGTGGTCATATCCAAACCAGCCAAGGGCGGCGAGAACCACAAGGGTGAGAATATTTTTCAAGTTGCTGTCGCGTTCGATGGCGGGGTTCGAGCGCCAATCTTACAGCGTCGATTGCCGCGCCAATGTGTTTGGTTTGGTGGTCCAGGCTCCGTTTAAGGCGACGGCGCGCACGTACCAATGTGCGACGACCTTGCTGATGCAACGTGCGTGAGGTACGTCGAAAAATGCCCGGGACTAGCCCGGGCTCAAGGTTCCAAGCAATGGACCGATCAGTGCGCGATCGGCTTCAGCGTGACCGCCGGCACGTTCCTCGCATCGAGCGGCGACTGCAGCCTCACGACCGTGTCGCGCTCCCAGCGCTGGCCAAGCATGGCGGCATCGCTGCCGCCGGCACGCAACACGAGATAGCCATTGTGCTCAGTCGCCGAGGATGCGGCTTGCCACGCGAAATCGAGCAAGGCGCCGTCGAGATTCACCGCCCGCCACGGCGTGCGCTCGCTCATTCCATGTGCATCGCGTGTCACCACACGCATGGTCAGGTCGCGATTCATGCGCAGCAGTTCGACGCGGAACAATTCGCCATTGGCCCCGGCGCCGCTGAACGCTGTCGTCGGCATGATGCTCAGTTGATCGAGCCATTCCTGGCTCACGATCACCTCGGCCTGGGTGAAATCGCGATCGGGAGACAAGTTCGTGACGTGCGGGCTTAGACCCCCTTCGAACCCATCGCGGAAAATCACGATTACATCCGTATCGGTCGCGCTGTTGTTGCTGCTGACTGGATCGGTGACGCCGCCGGTGGCCGTCGCGGTCGCAGTGTTGACGAGCAACCCCGAAACCTCCGATTGCAGCGTGGCCGAGTACACATACGTCACCGTACCGCCCGGTGGCACTGATGCATTGTCGTTCAAGGTCGTGCCGCTGCCGTTGAGGGTGCAGGACGCGCCGCTCGACGGGGTACACACCCACGACGCCGCACCGAGCCCGGCAGGCAATGTATCGGCGACGCTGACCGAGCCCGCACTCGGACCGGCGTTGTTCACCACGATGTTGTAGTCGAGCGAATCACCGATGCTCACGTACAGGCGATTGTCGTTGACCGTCACGCCGAAGTTTGCTTGCGCGCTCAACGTGTCGCTGTCGGTCGCCGAGTTGTTGGCGGCGTTGGTGTCGATTTGCGAGAGGCTGTTGACGCTCACGGTCGCCGTGTTCACAACGCTGCCGGTCGCCGTTGGCGACACCGTACATGTTGCCGTGTACGTGAGACTGCCGCCTGTGTTGATGCTTCCGGCGTCGTTAATGTTGCCGCTGCCCGAAGCCGCGCACGAGGAGCCACTGCTCGCCGCACACGTCCAGGTACAACCGGTAAGCGCTGTCGGGAACGCGTCCGCAGTAATCACGCTAGCGGCATTTGGACCTGAATTGCTTGCCACGATCGTGTAGGTCAGCGGATTGCCCGGCACCGCCGAGGTGACGCCGTCGGTTTTGGTGATCGACGCATCGACACGGCGCACGAGCGCGTCGGTGTCCGTAGCGCTGTTGTTGGCACTGTTTGAATCGCTGACACCGGGCGGCGCAGTGATGGTCGCGCTGTTGACGAGCGATGTGTTGCTGCTCGTCGTCGCCACCGTGCAGTTGGCCGTATAGGTGGCCGAGCCGCCGGACGGCAGACTCACCGTGCTGGCGATGTTTCCGCTGCCGCTGGCGGCTGCGCAGGTACCTCCGCCAGCACCGCTGCAGGTCCAGCTTGCGCAGGTCAGATCACTCGGGAACGTGTCCGCGACAGCGGCGTTGTTCGCCGTATCCGGCCCCGCGTTGGAGGCAACGATCGTGTAGACCACACTGCTGCCGGTCTGCACCGAAGTCACGCCATCGGTCTTGCTGATGGCAAGGTCCGCCATCTGCGCCGTCACCGAGTCGGTGTCGGTGGCCGAGTTGTTGCCAGGCGTCGGGTCTGTCACTCCGGCGGGGACCGCCACGGTTGCCGTATTCGACAGGGTTCCGCTGGCCAAGGCCGAAATGGCGCACGTCGCGCTGTAGGTGGTGCTGCCGGCGGCAGGCAAGTTGATCGTGTCGCTGATAGCGCCAGAACCCGATGCCGTGCAGGTGGCACCACCTGCGCCAGCGCAAACCCAGGTGCAGGTTTCGCCGGCGGGGAACGTATCGGCCACGGTGGCGCCTGAGACGTCGCTTGGGCCGGCATTGGATGCCATGATTGTGTAGATGGTCGACCCACCCGGAATCACGCTGCTCACGCCGTCGGTCTTGCTGATGGCAAGGTCGGCCTGGGGTGTCAGGGTGTCGGTATCGGTGGCACTGTCGTTGGCTGGATTGGGATCGCCGGCAAAGCTCACCTTCGCCGTGTTGCTCAGGGTTCCGGTCGCGTCGGGCGCAATGGCGCAAGTTGCGGCGTAGGTGACGCTGGCCCCGATAGGCAGGTTCACGCTGTCGTTGAGGTTCCCCGAACCAGAAGCAGTGCAGGTACCGCCGCCTGCGCCGGTGCACGTCCAGGTGCAATTCTCCACGGCGGGGAAGGTATCGGTGACCGCGACGCCATTGGCGGCCGTCGTCGCGCTCGTGTTCGACGCGGTGATCGTGTACACCACCGATCCGCCGGGCACGGCCGCTGTGACGCCGTCGGTTTTCGTGATAGATAAATCCGGTGGCGGCAGAATCGCCGTGTAGCAAACGGTCGCGTCGTTGAGTACCGGCGTTGCCGCAGTATCGGTGGTCGCGAGATACGCGCGGTAGCGCAGGTAGCGATTGCCGTTGAACTGGCTCAGATCTGCCGAGCTGCTGGTGAAGTACGTAGCCGCCGTGCCATCCGGGCCGACGAAATTGAACGGGCCGAATGAGGCGTTGCTCGCCGCTGCCTGGAAGCGCAATGTCGTACTGCCAGGTGTCGTGCCTGTCCATGACAAAGTGGACCAGTTCGGTGTCGCGCCGATGGCCGGATTGCTGTCCTTGAGTGATGAAACCAGATCGCCGTTCGGGCTGTAGCCGGCACTCACGTAGGCCTTGAAGCCGGCGTCGGTGGTTGCGCCGCTAGAGAGTGGAATGGACCAGATCGTGCCGCTGGTCGCCCCAGATACGCGGGTGCCACCGGGATAGACATCGGAGGTACTGCGGGTCAGTGCATAGGTGCCGGGCGATGGATTTGCCGTCGGGCGTACTGCAAACGCGTACTGGGTGCCGGCCGTCACGCTCAGTGGCAACGCGAACAGCGCGGTGTGGTAGCCGCTCGATCCGCTGTTGAAACCCGTGATGGTCGCCGTCGCGAGATCCGCACCTGACGGCAACCCGGCGGTGGTCGCGCGAATGCTCAAGGTGAGATTCGGCGTGGTCCCGCTACAGCCGCTGCAGAACAGATTGACGTCGACCTGGGTCAACTGGCCGCTGACGGACGGGGTGAACGTCTGGCCGCCCCATGTGGTGATGGTGATGCCAACGCCGCTGCTGCTGAGGGTGGTGTTTTGCTGATCGATACTTGGCACGTTGCTCAGCAGCGCGTCGCCCGGACTGGTCGTCAGGTCGATATTCGTTGCGACGCCGCTCTGAAAATCCGCTTGCGTCGTATCAATCAGGCAGGCGCTGCTCGGCGTCGTTGCCAGCGAGAAATTTTGCGTGGTGGTGGTGCCGTCAGTCACGACGATGCTGCTGGCGCTCGCCGTGTTATAGCCAGGAGCGCTCGCCGCCATGCCCGGATACGTGCCGGCAGGCAGGCCTGCGAACGAATAAAACCCGAATGCATTGGTGGTCGTCGAGCGGCTGCCGAGGCTTACCGTTGCGCCACCGATTGCCGCCCCGCCGGCCGTGGCCGTTACCGTGCCCGACACCGAGCCACCTGCGCCGACCGGCGTGCACGAAGGGAACGCGAACGAGCCGATGCGCGTGTTGAAGGCGAGGCCGTCGGCACTGTAGTACTCGTTGGTGTACCAGAACGTGCAGCCGTCGGGATCGAGCGTCATCGCGCTGTAGTCGCCCCAGCGCGTGCAGGTGCCGCCGCAAGAACCTGTTTGCGTGCCGGCCCCCTGGACCAGCAACTGCTCAGTCTGGCTGAAGGTATTGACCGGATCGCCTGCGAGCCGGCCTGCATACTTGATCGCAGGTTTGGTGGTGCTGCTGGACGTGCTGTAGCCCAGTGCCATGTCGCCCGCGCGATCGATCGCGACGCTCGGCATGAAGCGGGAGATCACGTTGGCGCCATCAGGGTCCCACGTCGCCGCCTGCGGAAGGTTGGCAGCCACGGTGCCACCGGTGACATTCACCTGGTACCAGCGCGGCGCCGCGAGACCGGTCGTGTCGCCGCGGCGCACCGTGTGCGCGGCCCACAGCGATTCGACTCCGCCCATGTTGCTGTACTGGTTCTGCACCATTGCGCGGATTTGCAACACGTCGAGCGCGTTACCGCCCGCTGAGAGTGCGTTGGGTACGTTTGCGTTCGGCCAACTGGTCGAAGCGAGCGGCGTGTCCGGCCCGCTGAAGGTGGACAACGAAATACTTTTCCAGTCGACATGGAACTTGTACACGCCTAGCGCGTTGGTGAATTGCCAGGTCGAGACAAAATAGTTGGGCGTACCCGGCGGCGGCGTGCCCGTCTGCAGGCGCGCGTTGCCGGGCAGCAAGGTGAAATCGCCGCTCGGCGCATTGAACGAAACAATCTGCACGCTCGGATTTCCGGCGTACATCTGCGCCTTGTTGAGCGCATAGACGCGAGGTCCCTGGTATGCCGCGCCGGCGGGATAGCCAAACATGTTCGCCGACATGTACAGGCCGTCCGGCCAGATGCCAAACTTCGGATAGTCGTCGAGGCCGCCAGCGACCTGGATCGAATAGAAATTCCAGCCGCCAGTGACCGGATCCCCGGTTTTGGATACGGCAAAACACTGGAACACGCCCGGCGGATTAGCCACATTGCCGCCGCCATCAAGCTGGAACGCGAAGTCGGTGATGATCCAGCGATCTTCGAACGTATCGTAGAGCACGACCGGATCGCCGAAATTGTCGGTATCGCACAGGTTTCCGAAACTGCCTTGGCTCATCAGCGCGTCAAGGGTGAAGGCGGCGACGCTCGCGCCATCGGATTTGCGGAATACCCCAACGGATGAGTTGATCGTCTGGATGAAATAGGTCGGACCGACATCGCCATTTGTGTCGGGCGGATGGCCGGCGCCCCAGGTGGCGAAATCGAGGCCGTCGAAATTCGCGATCGGAGCGGGCGCAGGCGCGCTGAGCGAAGGCGCCACTGCAGGTGCGGTGAGGTGTGGCGGCGCGGGCAATTCAACCGGGTGCGGTTGGGGCTCTTCAAGTTCGGGCCGCTCGCGCTTTTGCGGTCGAGTGGCGGGCAGCAAGCGCAGATCGATCACCGGACTTGCAGCACGGTGCATGATATTTTCAATCGGGCGCGAAGCAGCGGCCGCACCTGCACCATCGACGCTGACCGGATCCTGCGCGAAGGCAACGCCCGACGTCAGCAACAGCAGCACGGCAAACCGTGCCAGCGAAACGCATTTCATGTACTTTCCCCTGAAGAAATTCGATGGTGCCAATGAGCTGGGATGCAAGGACAAGCGGCGCGGCGTTGCACTGACCGTAACACGTCCGCTGGCTACTTCCGTGGGTGAGCATGACCTCGGCCATTGAACTGGTCAAGACAAGTTCAGCAGGCTCTTATACGCGTCGATCGGCACGTCGCAGGGACAGGATCGACTACAAGGCAGGAATCCGGATTCCCGAGGTTGGCTGGGACCGTGCGGGTGCGAAGAATCAATACGACCAACGATCCGAAACTGCGCAGCGCACCTGACGATTGTGCGTCGCACTGCGGCGTGGGGCCGCCCGTGTCGCACGACAGAAAGCTTTTCGCATCCGGGAATTTTTGGTACGCCATCGGTACAGTTGATTCCAGCGCGTTACGGCGCGCCCGGCGCCGACAAGACGCAGGGCATTCATCGAACTGATAGCCTGAACACTGATTTCTCGGACGCCCAAATCGACATGGGTATTCCCTGTCGAAGTTCCTCTCGATTCGACGTTGTTTGTGTTTGTAACGTCGCTATCCATTTTCGTCCTGGAGTCAGCCGCATGCGGCGATTGTCTGAATCGTGCTCCCGATATGTTCTGTTCACTACAGTCTCGACACTTTGCTGGCGGATGTATTGCCTTGCGTTGGCATTGGTCATGACCGGGACCGCGGCGCAGGCCGCTAGTGACCTGATCTTCATCGACGGCTTCGAACCCCCTTGTCCGGGAGCACCCCCTGGCGTTACGGCTGGCAGCGGCAGCGGCCTGCTTCTGCGCGGTACGGTGGTGACGCCGACCGTAGCGTTTTTCGGAGAAGTGCTGGTTATTGGCGACACCATCACCTGCGCCGCGGTTTCGTGCGCTGGACAAACCGGTGCCAACACGGCGACGATCGTCGAGACGCACGGCTTGATCTTTCCGGGCCTCATCGACACGCACAACTACGCGCTGTTCGACGTCTTCGACGAAAATGACTGGTCGCCGACGCAGGTGTACACGAACCACAATCAGTGGCCGAACGATCCAAGGTATGGCGCGCTCGTCGATGCAAAACAGTATCTGAATGGCGAATACGGTTCACCAGACGATGATGGCTGCGAACTGGACAAATATGGCGAACTCAAGGGCCTGCTGAGTGGGGTCACCTCTCTCGTTACGCATGCGAACCCAAGTAACAAGATTTGCTACGGTTCGCTCGCGCGCACGGTCGACCAGTCCCC
>JBDUED010000116.1:0-8137 GCA_040002595.1 Dokdonella sp.
TCCTGTACGGCGAGAACATGCCGGTCGACGTGTTGCTGGTGCGCGACGACGACATTCCGGGTCTGCTCGTTGAAGGCAGTTGCGAGCTTGGCATTGTCGGACGCAACGTACTCACCGAGCAGCGGCTGGGCGCCGGCGACACGCCGTTCCCGGCGGAGTTGAAAGCACTCGGCTTTGGCGGCTGTCACCTGGCGATCGCGGTACCCGACGGCGGTGCGATTGCAACGGCATCCGACCTCAACGGCTGCCGTATCGCAACTTCCTATCCGGCGGTGCTCGTCGACTGGCTCGATGCACAGGGAATATGCGCTGACGTCGTCGTGCTGAATGGCTCGGTCGAGATCGCGCCGCGCCTCGGAAAGGCCGATGCGATCTGCGATCTGGTCTCCAGCGGAGCAACACTGGCGGCAAACCAGTTGCACGAACTGGTCAGCGTGATGCGCAGCGAAGCGGTGCTCGCGTCGAGTCCGCGCGCACACGGCGCAGCCACCGCATTGCAGATCGAGCGCCTGTGCGCCCGCATCGGCGGCGCGCAATCCGGGGACGGCGTTCGTCTTTTGATGCTGCAGGCGCCACGCACTGCCCTGCCCGCGATAGCGAGTCTGCTGCCCTCGAGCGAGAGACCCAGCGTACTGAGCCTCGACGGGCGTCCCGACCACATCGCCATCCAGGCGCTATGCAGTGTCGCGCTTGACTGGCAACACCTGGAGGAGCTCAAGCGCCTCGGCGCAAGCAGCCTGATGGTGCTCAACGTGGAGCGCATGCTGGCATGACCGCCGTGACGCTGCGCCGCATCGACTGGTCGGCTCTCGACAAATTCCAACGCATTAATGCCTTGGCGCGTCCGCGGCAATTGCGTGACGAGGACCAGCTTGTCCGCGTGCGTGCGATCATCGTCGACGTGCGCGCCCGTGGCGATGTGGCCTTGCGCGAACTGACCAGCCGACTCGATCGCTGCACCTTGGCATCGTTCGAGGTCACCGCCGATGAATTCGCCGAGGCGGACGTCGCTGCGGACGTGCGTGTCGCAATGCGCAGGGCGATCGCGCGCATCGAGATGTTCCATGCGGCACAAGTGCCCACCCCGCTGCGCGTCGACACCGCAGCGGGCGTGCGCTGCGAGCAACTGATCCGTCCGATCGGTCGCGTTGGCCTGTACGCGCCGGCTGGCAGCGCGCCGTTGCCCTCAACGGTATGGATGCTCGCGATCCCGGCGCGTCTTGCGGGTTGCCCGGAAATTGTCCTCGCCACGCCGCCGCGCGCAGACGGACGCGCCGATCCGGCCATTCTGGTGGCGGCGAAACTGTGCGGTGTTGACCGCGTGTTCAAGCTCGGCGGCGCGCAGGCCATCGCCGCGCTCGCCTACGGTACCGGAACGGTGCCGCGCTGCGACAAACTGTTTGGTCCCGGTAACGCATGGGTCACCGCGGCCAAGCTCGAAGTCGCGACCGATCCCGATGGCGCCGCCATCGACATGCCCGCCGGCCCATCGGAAGTGCTGGTCATCGCAGACGAAAGCGCAAACCCGGTATTTGTCGCCGCCGATCTGCTTGCGCAAGCCGAGCACGGCGCTGATTCGCAGGTGCTGCTGGTCAGTCCCGACGCGCGCTTGCTTGACGCCGTGGCGCGCGAAATCGCGGTGCAGGTGGCAGACCTGCCACGGCGCGACATCGTATTGCAGGCGCTCGCGCACGCACGCCTGATTCACGTGCGCGACATCACAGAAGCGCTGGAGGTGTCCGAGCGTTACGCACCCGAGCATCTGATCGTGAACACGCGCGATGCGCGTGCGCTGCTGCCACGCTTGAGCAATGCGGGCAGCATCTTTCTGGGCGCGTGGTCTCCGGAGACTGTCGGCGACTACTGCGCGGGCCCAAACCACGTGTTGCCCACGCTCGGATTCGCACGCGCGTTTGGCGGCGTCGGCGTCGACAGTTTCGTGCGTCGCGTGAACGTGCAGGAATTGAGCGCGCAAGGGCTGCTCGGCATTGGCGGCGATGCGTGCGTGCTCGCGCGTGCGGAGTCGCTCGATGCGCATGCGCGCGCGGTCGATGTCCGGCTTGCGGAACTGTCACGACGCGAAACCCATTCCCGCCCATCCCTCGCCTCGAAGGGAAGGGCGTGTTCCATGCAGCCATGAGCGTACTCGCGCGCGTACGTCCCGATTTGGCGCAGTTTAGCGCCTACGCATCGGCGCGACGCAGCGGCTTCAACGCGCATATCCGTCTCGATGCCAACGAAAGTCCGTGGGACCGCAACGGCAACGAGGATGACCCCGCCGCAAACCTCAACCGTTATCCGTCACCGCAGCCCGAAGCATTGCGTGCGCGTCTTGCCCAAATCCATGGCGTTGACACGCAGCGGCTCTGGCTTGGACGCGGCAGCGACGAGGCGATCGATCTGCTGTTGCGCGCGTTCTGTCGCGCTGGACGTGACAATGTGGTCGCGCCCACGCCGACGTTCGGCATGTACCGCGTCGGCGCGCAATTGCAGGGCGCGCAGTTTCGGACACTGGCATTGTCTGCCGACGACGATTTCGCACTCGATCCAGACAAGTTGCTCGCGCTCGTCGACGCTGATACCAAGCTGGTCATCGTCTGCTCACCGAACAATCCAACCGGCACGCTGTATCACGGCGACGCGATCGACCGGCTCGCCGGGAGCCTCGCCGAGCGAGCGCTCCTGCTGGTGGACGAGGCATACATTGAATTCGCCGACGTCGCCAGTGCAAGCGAATTGATCGACCGTCATGCCAACCTCGCGGTTCTGCGCACGCTGTCCAAAGCGCACGCACTCGCCGGCGCGCGCATCGGTGCGCTCATCGCGCGCGAGGAAATCATCGATCTGGTGGGCCGCATCGCCGCGCCCTACCCTTTGCCGACCCCGAGTGTGGCCGCTGCCTTGGCTGCGCTTTCCCCCGAATCGCTGATCCAAACGCAGGCGCGCATCGTGACGCTGGTCGCCGAACGCGAACGTGTCGTGCGGGCGCTTGCCGCCTGCACTGGCGTGCGCAAGGTGTGGCCGTCGGCCGGCAACTTCGTGCTGGCGCGTTTCGTCGATGCGCAAGCGACGTTTGCGCGCCTGCTCGACGCCGGCATTCTCGTGCGCGATGTGTCGGCGCAACCGGGTTTGGCGCAATGCCTGCGCATCACGATCGGTACCGCCACCGAAAACACGGCGCTGCTCGACGTGCTCGTCGGGGCCAAGCCATGAGCGCGCCGAAGATTCTCTTTGTCGACCGCGATGGCACCCTGATCGAGGAGCCCGCCGACGAGCAGATCGACACGTTCGAGAAATTTCGCCTCGTGCCTGGCGCAATCGGTGCGCTGCGTCGGCTGGTCGATGCCGGCTACGAGCTGGTCATGGTCAGCAACCAGGACGGCCTCGGTACGCCGAGTTTTCCGCAAGTGACGTTCGCCGGTCCGCAACAATTGCTTATCGATATCCTTGCCGGAGAAGGCATTGCCTTCCGCGAAGTGCTGATCGATGGGAGCCTGCCGGGCGATGGCGCACCGACGCGCAAGCCCGGCGTCGGTCTGGTGCGCCATTATCTCGCCCCGAATCTGCTCGATCGCCAGGCCAGCGCGGTGATTGGCGATCGCGACACGGATCTGGAATTCGCACGCAACATCGGCATCCGCGGTCTGCGTCTGGACGCACAGAACGGCTGGACAGCGATTGCCAGCGCGTTGCTCGATGCGCCGCGGCGCGCGCAGGTGCAGCGTGTCACGCGCGAGACGCGCATCGACGTCTCGATCGATCTCGACAGCGCCGCGCGCAGTGTGGTCGCGACCGGTATCGGCTTCCTCGATCACATGATCGAACAACTCGGCGTGCACGGCGGCTTCGCCCTGGATCTTCGCTGCACGGGCGACCTGCACATCGATGAACACCACACGGTCGAGGATTGCGCCCTCGCGCTCGGGCAGGCCTTGCGCGAAGCGCTTGGCGAACGCCGCGGCATCGGCCGCTACGGCTTCGTGCTGCCGATGGATGAAAGCCTGGCGCAGGTCGCAATCGATCTGTCTGGACGGCCGTACTTTGTTTTTGAGGGTACGTTCGCGCGCGATTGCGTCGGCGCGTTACCCAGCGAACTGGTACCGCATTTCTTTCGCAGCCTCGCCGACGCGCTCGGCGCCAACATCCATTTGAGCGTGGTTGGAGCCAACACACATCACATGATCGAGGCGTGCTTCAAGGCGGTCGGTCGCGCACTGCGCCAAGCGATCAAGCGTCGCGGTACTGAGGTGCCGAGCAGCAAAGGCGTGCTGGCATGAGCATCGCGAACGTGCGCGCCGTGATTGTCGCCGCCGGCGGGGCGAACTACGGCTCGCTGCGCGAGGCATGCCGGCGCATCGGCGTCGACCCGCACATCAGCGACGACCCGCAGCGCATTCGCGACGCCACCCATGTGGTCCTGCCCGGCGTGGGCGCTGCCGCCCAGGCGATGCGTGGATTGCGCGATCGTGGACTTGATCGCGTGCTCAGGAACCTTGCGCAGCCGTTGCTGGGGGTGTGTCTTGGCATGCAATTGCTGCATGACACATCGGACGAAGCGCCCGTGGCCGCACTCAACTCCTGCCCGGACGCCGGTGATCTTCCGGCCCAGCCCTCGGAGGCGCAGCCGCGCGCAAGCCAAGGGTCCGCACCCACGCCTCTCCAACAGGAGGGCCTTGAGGTCACGGCCAAAGCAGCCGCCACCGAATGTCTGGGCTTGTTGCGCGGTCGGGTGAGTCGCTTGCCCGCTGCGCCGCGCTGGCCGCATATGGGTTGGAATACGCTGCAGCCGGCCGCCTCGCCGCATCCGTTGTTGGCGGGAATAAACGCGCACGCGTGGTTTTATTTCGTGCATGGTTACGCAGCACCGGTCAGCAGTGACACGATCGCCGCGGCTGAGCACGGCACGCCATTTGCCGCCGCGGTCGCGAGCGGCAATGTTTATGGCGTGCAGTTCCATCCGGAAAAATCCGCAGTCTCGGGCCGCCAACTGCTCACGAATTTTTTCACTCTGACATGAACATCATTCCCGCCATCGACCTGCAAGACGGCCGCGTCGTGCGCCTGCGTCAAGGCGATTTCGCACAAGCACGGCAATTTGATCACGACGCCGTCGCGCTCGCGCAACGTTATGCCGACGCGGGTGCGAAATGGCTGCATGTCGTCGATCTCGACGGCGCGCGTGCGGCGCGACCGATGCAATTGGATTTGCTCGCAAATCTCGTCGCCTGCGGCATCCACGTACAGGCCGGCGGTGGCGTTCGCGCGCGTGCGGATGTGATGCGCCTGTTCGATGCCGGCATCGGCCGCGTCGTCGTAGGCAGCGTCGCGGTGCAGTCGCCGGACACGTTTGTCGACTGGTTGCGGGATTTCGGCGCCGAAAATCTTTGTCTCGCAATGGACCTGCGACTTGGCGACGACGGTCGCTGGCACCCGGCGGTCGATGCATGGCAAGGCGCGAGCGATGCCGACTTCGCCGTCTTGCTCGACCGTTTCGCCGCTGCCGGCTTGCGCCATGTGCTGAGTACCGACATCGCGCACGACGGCATGTGCGCGGGACCCAATCTCACCTTGTATCGGCTGCTCGCGGCGCGCTGGCCGCAGCTTTCGTGGATTGCTTCGGGCGGCGTGCGCAACCGCGCCGATGTGGACGCGTTGCGCACGACTGGCGTCGCCGCTTGCGTAGCCGGCACCGCCTTGCTGGAAGGCACGCTTGCGCTGGAGGAACTGGGATGCTCGCGCGCCGCCTGATTCCTTGCCTTGACGTCGCCGATGGCGTTGTCGTCAAAGGCGTGCAGTTCCGTGCGCATCGGGTGGTTGGCGACATTGTCGAACTCGCGCGACGCTATGCCGAAGAAGGCGCCGACGAGTTGGTGTTCTACGACATCACCGCGAGCCCGGAAGCCCGCTGTGTCGACGCAAACTGGGTCGAACGAGCCGCGCGCGAACTCGATATTCCTTTTTGCGTCGCCGGCGGCATTCGCTCGGTCGCGGACGCAGAATCGGTTCTCGCAGCGGGCGCGGACAAGGTATCGATCAACAGCCCGGCGCTTGCCCGGCCGGCCTTGATCGGCGAACTCGCCGCACGTTTCGGCAGCCAGTGCGTCGTGATCGGAATCGATATCGATGCGGGCGATGCGCAGGAGCTGACGTGTACGGTCGTCGCCAACAGCGGCAAACCCGCTGCCGCGCGCGACAGCGGTCGCGAGCTGCTCGCCTGGGTGCGTGAAGTGGCCGATCGCGGCGCCGGCGAGATCGTGTTGAACGCGATACGCAGCGACGGCGTGCGTGGCGGCTACGCACACGCGCAGCTGGACGCCGTGCGCGCGGCGACAACGTTGCCGCTGGTCGCGTCCGGTGGTGCCGGCACGCCAGAACATTTCGCGGACGTGTTCGAGCAATGCGGTGTCGATGCGGCGCTTGCGGCGAGCGTCTTCCACAGTGGCGAGATCCGCATCGGCGAGCTCAAGCGTTTCCTCGCCGCGCGCGGCATCGTGGTGCGGCCATGAGCGACTCGCTGCTCGACACGCTTGATTGGGCCAAAAACGACGGCCTCGTGCCCTTGATCGTGCAGCACGCACACGATGGCCGCATGCTGATGCTCGGCTACACCAATCGCGCTGCGCTTGCACTGACACTGCAAACGCGAGAAATCCATTTCTGGTCGCGCTCAAGGCATCGGTTATGGCGCAAAGGAGAAAGCTCGGGTCACAAGCTGACACTGGTCTCGATCGCTGCCGATTGCGATCGCGATACCCTGCTCTGCCAGGCATTGCCGGCAGGTCCCACCTGCCATCTCGGCACGCCTTCGTGTTTCGACACGGCATCGTCCGTGCATCCGTGGCTCAATGAACTCGAAGCCTTGATCGCAAAACGGGCCGGGGCTGATCCGGCGTCAAGCTATGTCGCCAAACTGCTCGCCGATACGCCCGCGCGTCGTGCCCAGAAGGTGGGAGAGGAAGGCGTCGAAGTCGCGCTCGCGGGCGTTTCAGGCGATCGCGATGCGCTACGCGGCGAGGCTGCCGACCTCGTGTTTCATCTACTCGTGCTGCTACGAGGCGCGGGACTTTCGCTCGCCGATGTCGTCGGCGAACTCGCCGCGCGGCATCGCTGCAGCAACTGACCACACGTGCGAGCGCCCAACTAGTCAGACGGTCGCCAACCCGCTGCTTGATCTCGGGAATTCAACCACGCCCCAGATCGAAGCCATCCGCAAAAATGATGTCGGACGGTGGCGTGAAGTCGCCTTCAAGGTGCACCTTCGTGCTGGTCTGGTTGCCACTCAGACCGGCGTTGAGCTGACTGCCGTGGCCACCGCAGGCGCTCGCATCGACAGCGGGAATCGTGAATCCGCTCGCGACCAGATCCATTCCACTCGCTGCGCCTGTTCCGTCGAGCACGACATCGATCGGCTGAAAGTCGCAACTGGTGCCGACACTCCAAAGAATTGCTGGCGTGTGGGCGGCGATCACATGCAGTTTCATCGTCGCATGGGTCAGCGCAGCGAGACCGTCGCTAGCCACCTGTCCGCTCGAGGTGTCGGTCTGGACGAGCTGGTAGGTCACCGTGACCTGCGAGTCGCCGCCGGAACCAAACTGAATGGTCGACTGCGGAAAGTCGAAGGCTCCAGCGGAAATCACTCCATTGTTTCCATCGTACGTGGACGGCCCGAACGTCCCCGATAGCGAACTGATATTGCCATTGAGCGTGATCGAGCCGGACGCCGCAAAGTCCGCCGCGTGCGCGGCGCCGCCATTGATCAGATATGCACAGATGAACGCGGCAGCGAAAATGCTGCCGCGCTTCAAACATCGGAGGCAGCGGATCATTTCGCCGTCCATTTCTTCAACCACGCGTTGACCGTGTCGTGCCACAACACGCTGTTGTGCGGCTTGAGTATCCAGTGGTTCTCGTCGGGAAAGGTGAGAAATTCGCTCGGGATGCCCCGCCGTTGCAACACGGTGAATGCGGCCAGACCCTGTTCAAGCGGAATGCGAAAATCCTTTTCGCTGTGCACGACCAGCATCGGCACGCGCCAGTCCTTGACGTGGTTGATCGGATTGAATTTCTCGTACGCGGCCGGATCCTCGTATTGCGTCTTGCCGGCGTGTTCCCATTCATCGAACCACAATTCCTCGGT
>JBDUED010000117.1:0-8094 GCA_040002595.1 Dokdonella sp.
CAAGCAGCAATCTTTGCGGATTCTCAAGCTGGTTCTTGATGTCGACCAGGAACAGTACGGCGTCCTTGCCGTCGATGATGCGGTGGTCGTAGCTGATTGCTACATACATCATCGGTGCGGCGATGATCTGGCCGTTCTCGACAATCGCGCGCTCCTTGATTGTATGCATGCCGAGGATCGCGCTTTGTGGCGGGTTGACGATCGGCGTCGAGAACAAGGAACCGAAGGTTCCGCCATTGGTGATCGTGAAGGTGCCCCCAGCGAGATCGTCGAGCGTCATTGCGCCTTCGCGCGCCTTCTTCGCATAGGTGGCGATGGCTTTCTCGATGTCGGCGAAACTCATGTTTTGCGCATCGCGCACCACCGGCGTTACCAGGCCCTTGTCGGTCGACACCGCGACCGAGATATCCTGATAACCGTGGTAGATGACGTCGTTGCCATCGACCGACGCGTTGACAACGGGATGCCGCTTGAGCGCTTCGCACGCGGCCTTGACGAAGAAGCTCATGTAGCCGAGCTTGATGCCGTTGGCCTTCTCGAATGCCTCGCCCAGTTCCTTGCGCATCGCGGCGACCTTGGCCAGGTTGATCTCGTTGAACGAGGTCAACATCGCGATCGAGTTTTTAGACAGCATAAGGCGCTCGGCAATCTTCGTGCGCATGCGCGTCATCGGCACGCGTTCTTGCGCACGCGCCGGCAATGGATTGCCAAGTGCCGCGGGCGCAGGATGCGCAGGAGCGGCCGCGCCTGGCGTCGGTGTCGGCTTCGCGGCGGGCGCTGCGACAGCGGCCGGCGCCGTGTTGCCATCGCGCATGAAATTGACCAGGTCTTCCTTGGTGACCCGACCGTCTCGACCCGTGGCGGCAACCTGGTGCGGATCGATCTTGTTTTCGGTGGCGACGCGCTGGCCGGCGGGCGAGAGGTCGGCGCCGCCACCTGCTTTGGTGGAAGCGACGGAAGCTGCGATTGGTTTGGCGGAAGTGGTCGGCACGTGTGGGGAAGGTATCGCGGCTTCCGCCGCTCCCACAGCAGCTACTTTCGGGGGCGCCGCCGCGGCCGCGCCTTCCTCGACGATCGCAAGCAACTGCTGGCTGATCACGGTCGCGCCCGCTTCCTGTTTGATTTCCTTGAGCACGCCATCGACGGGCGAAGGCACTTCCAGCACGACCTTGTCGGTCTCCAGATCAAGCAGGTTCTCATCGCGCTTGACCGTATCGCCGGCCTTCTTGTGCCATGTGGCGATGGTTGCATCGGAAACCGATTCGGGCAGCACTGGAACTTTGACTTCGATCATAAATATCCTTTGATTTGCGCTCGTCCCCGATCGCGAGACGGGATTCTACTCCGCGACGTTATCGGACCCGGCAGGCAGCACCAACGCTTGCTCCACCAGCGCTGCCTGCTCGACAACATGGGTGCTGAAATGGCCACACGCCGGTGCTGGCGAACGCGCTCGCCCGGCGTAGGACAGCTTCTGTTTCGTGCGTGCGATCACCGAACGCAGATGATGCTGGATCTGATACCAGGCGCCCTGGTTCATCGGCTCTTCCTGGCACCAGACGAGATCCTTTGCGGCCGGGTACTTTGCCAGTTCGACGGCGACTTCCGAACGCGGGAACGGATACAACTGCTCCACGCGAACAATCGCCACATCCTGGATCTTGCGCTTGCCGGCCTCCTCGATGAGATCGTAATAGACCTTGCCCGAACACAGCACGACGCGGCGAACCTTGTTTGCATCCTTTGCAGTCGTATCGGCGATTGCGAGCTGGAAGCCGCCCTTGGTCAGATCGTCCAGGGTCGAAACCGCAAGCTTGTGACGCAACAGGGATTTCGGTGTCATCACGATCAACGGCTTGCGCGCATCGCGCAACATCTGCCGGCGCAACATGTGGAACATCTGCGCCGGCGTAGTCGGTACGCACACTTGCATGTTGTCGAGCGCGCACAGTTGCAGGTAGCGCTCCAGACGCGCCGAGGAATGCTCCGGTCCCTGGCCTTCATAGCCATGCGGCAACAGCAGCACCAAGCCTGACAGGCGGTCCCACTTCGCTTCTCCGGATGAGATGAACTGATCAACGACAACCTGCGCGCCGTTGGCAAAATCGCCGAATTGCGCCTCCCACAGCGTCAATGTTCGCGGCTTGGCGGTCGAGTACCCGTACTCGAAAGCCAGCACCGCTTCTTCACTCAGGAGCGAATCAATCACGGCGACGTTGGCGCCTTCGCGCACCTGCGCGAGCGGTATGTAATCGCCACCGCTGGCCTGATCGTGAAGAACCGCGTGACGATGGAAAAACGTGCCCCGTCCCGAATCCTGGCCCACCAGGCGCAGGTCGTAGCCGTCGGCGATCAATGATGCGTAGGCGAGATTTTCGGCGAAGCCCCAGTCCATCGGTTGCGTGCCCGCGGCCATTTTCACGCGATCGTCATAAATTTTGGCCACGCGCGCCTGAAGTACCACGCCGGTCGGAATTGACAGGATGCGCTGGTCCAGTTCGTCCAGACGCCCCCTGTCGACGCTGGTGTTTACCGCTTGCGACAAGCTGGCGCCAATATGGCTGCGCCAGTCGACCGCGAATTCGTCTGTAAACGCGGGATCCAGTTCAGCAATCGGCGTGCCCGCGTCGAGCATTGCGCGATACGCGTCGACCATGGATTTGACGTCTGCATCGGTAACGACGCCTTCATCGATGAGCGTGCGCGCGTACAGCTCGCGTGCCGGCGGGCGCGCTTTGATGATCTGGTACATCAAGGGCTGCGTGGCGGAGGGTTCGTCTGCTTCGTTGTGGCCGTGACGGCGATAGCAGACCAGATCGATCACCACATCGCGCTTGAACTTCTGCCGGTAGTCGAACGCCATCCGCGCGACAAACAGTACAGCTTCAGGATCGTCGCCATTCACGTGGAATACGGGCGCGTTGACCATCTTGGCAACGTCGGTGCAATAAAGCGTCGAGCGCGCGTCGTGGGGATTGGAGATGGTGAACCCGACCTGGTTGTTCACCACCACATGGATCGAGCCGCCGACGCAGAAGCCGCGCGCCTGCGACATGTTGAGCAGTTCCATGTTGACGCCCTGGCCCGCGAATGCGGCGTCGCCATGAATCAACACCGGCACCACATGTTCGCGTGTCGCATCCATGCGATGCGCCTGACGCGCGCGCACCGAACCGCAAACGACCGGGTTGACGATTTCCAGATGCGAGGGATTGAACGCCAGAGCGACGTGAACGGTACGGCCTGGCGTCTTTACGTCGGCGGAAAAACCCATGTGGTATTTCACGTCGCCCGAATGCGCAGGGTCATCCACATGATCGAACTTGCCGTCAAATTCCTCGAACAGTTTCTGCGGCGATTTACCGAGGATGTTGACCAGCACATTGAGGCGGCCACGATGGGCCATGCCCATCACCATGTCATTCATGCCGTCCGCACCACCGCGACGGATCAGCTCATCGAGCAGCGGAATCAGGCTGTCGCCACCTTCGAGCGAAAAGCGCTTCTGACCGACGTACTTCGTGTGCAGATACCGTTCGAGTCCATCCGCCTGCACGAGCTTTTCCAACACGCGTTTCTTGTCCGCGGCGCTGAGCGCGTAGTTGCCGCGGGCGCGTTCGAGCTGCTCGTGCACCCAGCGCCGCTGCTCGGCGTCGGAAATATGCATGAACTCGGCGCCGATACTGCCGGCGTAGGTTGCCTTCAGCAATGCGACCAGATCGCGCAACTTGAGGCGCTGCGGCCCCGCCAGCGAACCGGTGGAAAATTCGCTGTCGAGATCGGCGTTGGAAAGTCCATGAAACGCAGGATCAAGATCCGGCGCCGACGGGCGCGGCAGCCAGCCGATCGCTTCCAGATCCGATGCTGGAAACGCGTGTTCCATGTCCAGCGGATCGAGCTTGGCTGCCAGATGTCCGCGCGAGCGATACGCGGTCACCAGCTTGAGCACGCCGGCCTGTTTTTGTGAGGGCGCTTCGGCGCCGGTCGCGACAGGGGCTGCATTTGCCTGGCCATTGCGCGTTTGCGCCTGCTCGATGCGTGCAATCGCCGCCGCATGCGACACGTCCCCGGCCTGATGGCCCTTCAACCCATCGAAATAGGTGCGCCATTGCGGACCCACCGCTTCCGCGTCGGCAAGGTAGCGTTCGTACAGTGCGTCGACAAACGCGGCATTGCCGCCGGAAATCGGCGAAGACGCCTGAAATTGCTGGAGGAGACTGGGCTGGAGAGAGTTGGCGCTCACGCTGATACCGGGCAGACAAAAAGGCGCGCCGTTGCGCGCCTGGAGAGTTCACGCATCCTGCGATCGACGTGCGGCATCCTGATGCACGTTTCTTCGGACCAACCTGCAGGCTCGGTTGCGAAGGCCGCATCCACAGCGACCGCGCCACAAGACAGCGGGTGTTGCCAAACGACGAAATTATAGCCGCTCGTCACGGTTTGTTGCAGCTCAGGGCCGATTCCGTCTGGAGATTTGGAGCGAGATGGCCTCCCAATTGCCGCTTTCCTACGGGACGACCTGGTCGATGAGGAGTGCGATCGGTTCGCGACGATGCACATCGGTGGGTGCAGACAAGGTTTGCAGATCGCCGCTTTGCGCCAGTGCGTTGCCGGATTTGGAGATGCGCGCGCCAACCACGACTTGCGCAAACATCGACAGTTTCATCGTCGGCAGCATGCCCATGCTGTCATCCAGCGTCACCGTCAAAGGCAACTGGCTGGCTTTCAGTCGTGCAATGGCGAGCGGCATCGGCGGACCTTGGGCGGCACGCGCATACACAAACAGGGTTGCATCCCGGTCGAGGCGATGGGTCAATTTTGGATCCAGCGATACCGTGATGGTCAGCTTCGGCGCCGCGCTCTCGGCGTTTTTCGGTGATGCTGCCACGCCGATCGCGTCTTGCGGTGTTGTCACTGAGCCGTCGCGCAAGGCCTGCGCCTCGGCGATTTGCTTGGTTACGCTTTGACGCACGCTCGAATCCGGCGCGAGCAGGGGCAACAACGCGGTCCACCGCGCGATCGCCGCGTCGTAACGTGCCGACTGGTAGTCGCTGATGCCGAGTAGCCACAGAGCGCGCTGATTTTCCGGATCGGTCTTGAGCACGTCTTCGAGCAGGCTGCGCGATTCGCCTTCAATGCGATGTCCGGGTGCCGAAAGGGCGAGCGCCTGCGCGTATTCGACGGCGGCGGCAGCGTTGTCCGGCGCGGTTGCGTGCGCATGTTTGAACGCATCCAGCGCCTCGGCGACCCGGTCGCTCGCACTGTACGCGCGGCCGAGCAAGCTCCAGCCTTCGGCATCGTCGGGATGTTCGCCGAGCCGCGCCACCAGCATCGCAATGGCTTGCTCCAATTGTGGGCCGCGTGCGTCGTGTGCCGCGGCTTGTTCGCCCGAGATATTCGCGGGATCAAGTGCCTGCGGAGCACCCACCAGGCGATACAGCAGCAGCGCCGAAATCGGCAGCAGCATCGCAATGCTGACCAATGCGACGAACGCGGCAGGCGACGAACGCGTTGCGGTGGACGCGCTGGTTCGAGGCTGGGTATCCAGCGCCGCGCGCTTGATACGGTATTCGTCCGCATCGATGACCGCAGCCGCGAGCGCGGCATCGAGCGCATGCAAGCGACGCGAAGCGGCGTCCAGTGCGCGATCGCCACGGCGATGGCGCAAGAGCGGAACCACCACGAAAGCAAGCGCTGTGGCGACCATCAGGGCCGCAATCAGCAGGAACATCCCTGTCATTACCAATCGTCCTCGACGTCGCTGCCCGGGCGCGCACCCATTGGTACTGCGGAGGGCATTGCTGCTGCCCGCGCACGTCGGCGCACGATCAGGAAAACTCCCGCGCCGCCTCCGAGCAGGATCAGCAGCGGGCCAAACCAGAGCAGCCAGGTGCCGCCGCGCAAGGGTGGATCGTAGAGCACGAAGTCGCTGTAGCGTGCGGTCAGCCACGCCTTGATCTCGATGTCGCTCTTGCCTGCCTGCATC
Organism: Dokdonella sp.; assembly: GCA_040002595.1. Lineage (GTDB taxonomy): Bacteria > Pseudomonadota > Gammaproteobacteria > Xanthomonadales > Rhodanobacteraceae > Dokdonella_A. Next base: position 5,987 of record JBDUED010000117.1, read on the forward strand.
TGCTCGAAAACGTCGCGGCGAAGATCTGCCGCGAGTGGCGCGGCAGAATCGTTGAGGCTTTCGTTCTGGCACACCAGGCAGCGCAGTTGTTTGGTCAGCGCCTGGAAGCGCAATTCCTGCGCGTGATCCTTGAACGGCAGAGGATCGACGGCAGCGAAAGCCCTTGACGATACCAGTGCGAACAGTGTCACGAACCCCATCGTCACCAGAACCCACCGCTTGAAGCGGAGGGCTCGGGTGAGAGGATGGCCCAAGGACGATCGCATCAGGGCGAGGCTTTCTTCAAAGCGGCAATCCGCGGCATCAATTCGCGGGCAATGATTTCAGTCGTGAGTGGGCTGATGTACTTGTAGCGGATTACACCCTGCGCATCCACAAGGAAGGTTTCCGGTGCGCCGGTGACGCCGAAATCAATCGCGACATTGCCGGGAACGTCGGCGACGATCACGTCGTACGGATTTCCGTATTGCGCGATCCAGCGTTTCGCATCGGCCGGCTCGTCCTTGTAGTCGAAGCCGACCAGCTTGATTCCGATGCGCTTGCCTTCGCTCATCAGCACCGGATGTTCGTCGCGACAAGCGAAGCACCAACTAGCGAATACGTTGAGCAGATACGGTTCCCCGGCGAGCTCCTTGCTGCCGAGGAATTTCGATGGATCCTCGAGCAGGGGTAGCGAAAATGTCGGCGCCAGCTTGTCGATCAGTGGCGAAGGGACTTCACGCATGTCGTGATGGCTGCTCCACCAGATACCGAAACCGAGCAGTGCAAGCACCAGCACAAAACCCGCAAATGGCAACAGACGTGTGTTCATCTACTGGCCTTCGCCTCACGCACCCCTGATGCGACAAAAGTACGTAAGTCGTCGCGCTTCAACTGCGGCAGTGCGCGGAAGCGCCGATCCGCCGCAGCGACAAAGCCGCCAAGCATCATGAACAATGCACCGAGCCAGATCCAGCGCACGAACGGTTTGACATACACGCGCACGGACCACGCGCCATCGCTGCCGACCGGCTCGCCGAGCGCGACGTAGATGTCGCGAAACAAGCCCGGATCGATGGCCGATTCGGTCTGCACCTGCTGGTTGCGCGCATAGGTGCGTTTCTGCGGGTGCATGGTGGCGACGACAGCGCCGTCCTTGAGCACGCTGAGCGTGCCCTGCTGTGCGGTGAAATTCGGTCCCTGCGTCCAGGTGACGCCATCGAAGCGGAAACTCAGCGCACCAATGGTGACGCTCTGGTTAGGTGCGAAGCGCAAGTCCTTCTCGATGCTGGTGGCTTCGACGATCAGCACGCCGGCAACAAACACTGCGACGCCGAAATGCGCGCAGATCATGCCGAGCATTTCCGGTGTGAAGCGGCGTCCGCGCGGCGCGTTGCGCCAGCGCGAAAGAGCGTATAGCGCAATGCCCAACCCGATCCACAGCGAGGCGGCAACGCCAACCAGCGCTTTCCATGAGGCATCGCGTGCGATCAGCCAGGCGAGCAGGGCGGCAATGATTGCGACTCCAAACGCCGGTCTCAACGTATGCAACGCAACGCGCAGATTAGCCTCGCGCCACTTGAGCAAGGGCCCGAACGGAATCAGCAGCACTACCGGCAGCATCAGCAATGCAAACATGAAACCAAAATACGGGGGCCCGACCGAAATTCGGCCGAGGTTGAACACGTCACCAAGCATTGGATAGAGCGTGCCAAGCAACACCATCGCGGCGGCGCAAGTGAACATCAGGTTATTAATCAGGATCGCGGTCTCGCGCGACACCGCGGCGAACGGTTCGCCGCCAGATACTTTTGGCGCCCGCACTGCATAGAGCAGCAGCGAGCCGCCAATCACGACAGCAAGGAAGCACAGGATGAACAATCCGCGTTTGGGATCGGCCGCAAACGAATGCACGCTGGTCAACACACCCGAGCGCACGAGGAAGGTACCGAGCAGCGAAAGGGAAAAAGAAAAAATTGCCAGAAGCAGGGTCCATGCGCGGAACGAGCCGCGCTTCTCGGTGACCGCCTGCGAATGGATCAGAGCGGTGCCAACCAGCCACGGCATGAACGAAGCGTTCTCGACCGGGTCCCAGAACCACCAGCCGCCCCAGCCCAGTTCGTAGTACG
>JBDUED010000118.1:0-8055 GCA_040002595.1 Dokdonella sp.
TACACAGTTACCATGCCGCCGGCTTGGGTTTCGACTACGATCTCGGCACCAAGTACACGCTGTCCGCAGGCGTCCAGCGCGAGTTCTGGGGCGATACGGTGTTCGATTTCAAGTACGCGCTGGAAACGCGCTTGACCAGGGCATTCTGAAGATCGCTCGTCGGGACGGGCTGCGCATGAATTGCGGCGTTGCAAGTTGCGAATTTTTGCACCTTGCCTCGAAATCAATGGAAGGAATCCGTGGGTACATACCCGGACTCCCGCGCGGTCCGCTCGCAACAGTCCCGCTGGTATACTTGTCGGCCACGTGCAGCAAAGTAACGGTGGCCTCGCAATGCTCGACACGATCAAGACCGACGCGCAGACGCGCATGCAGAAAAGTGTCGACGCGCTCAAGCACGAACTCATGCGCCTGCGCACCGGTCGCGCCAATATCGCGCTGATCGAGCCGCTGAAGGTTTCCTACTACGGCACTGATACACCCATCACGCAGGTCGCCAACGTGGCGATCGCGGATGCGCGCTCGATCGTGATCACGCCTTTCGAGAAGGGCATGGTGGCCGCTGTCGAGAAGGCGATTCTTGCCTCCGACCTTGGCCTCAACCCCACAACAGTCGGCACCGTAATCCGCATCAATCTGCCGCCCCTGACCGAGGAGCGGCGCCGCGATTTGTCCAAACATGTCGCGCACGAGGGCGAAAACGCGAAAGTCGCCGTGCGCAACGTGCGCCGTGACGCGCTGCATCAGATCAAGGAACTGCTCAAGGACAAGCAGATCAGCGAAGATGAGGAAACCCGCGCTGCGGACGAAATCCAGAAATACACCGACAAGTTCGTGCGCGATGTCGACGGCGTGGTCAAGCTGAAGGAAGACGAATTGATGGCGATGTGATCAAAGTTTGTGGGAGCGGCGCAAACCGCGATGCTCTTTGCCACTTCGACAAAAGGGATCGCGGCTTGCGCCGCTCCCACCTCCTCCGCTCGCTGCACCTGAACCCATGGATTCCGATTCCGCTTCTCGCATTCCGCGCCATATCGCAATCGTCATGGACGGCAATGGCCGTTGGGCCGAGCGACGCCATCGGCCGCGCAGCTTCGGCCATCGCGAGGGTCAGAAAGCAGTGCGGCTGACGGTTGAATTCTGTCGCCGACGCGGCATCGAAGCACTCACCTTGTTCGCCTTCTCGAGCGAGAACTGGCAGCGCCCGCAAGGCGAAGTCGGCGCCTTGATGCAGTTGTTTCTGAAGGCACTCGATCGCGAAGTGGACGAGTTGCATGGCAATGGCGTGCGAATCGAATTTGTCGGCGATCTATCCGCGTTTTCGCCGGAATTGTCCGCGCGCATGCAGGCGGCAATGGCGCGCACCACAAACAACCGCGCGCTGCGCCTCAACCTGGCGGTCAATTACGGCGGTCGTTGGGATATCGCGCAGGCGGCGCGCGCCCTGGCGCAAGCTGCAGTGCGCGGCGAAATCGATGCTGAAACGATTGACGAGTCTGTGTTCGCCCAACGCATGTGCCTAGCCGATCAACCCGCGGTCGATCTTTTCATCCGCACCGGCGGGGATACGCGCATCAGCAATTTCCTGCTCTGGCAAATCGCCTACGCGGAACTTTATTTCACCCAGACTCTGTGGCCCGATGTCGATGCCGGCGTGCTCGACTCGGCCCTCGCCGACTACGCGGGCCGCGAGCGTCGTTACGGCCTTGTCCCCGCGCCAGCGCGCGCAGTAAGTTAAAGTCGCAATCATGCTCAATCAACGTGCCTTGACCGCTATCGTGCTCGCCCCGATCGCGATTGCGATCATCCTGTTCCTGCCCACCGCGGCGGTGGGCGTCATCATTGCGGCTGTATGCCTGCAGGCCCTGTGGGAGTGGATGCGGCTGGCCGGACTGGTTTCAATTCCGTTGCGCGGCGTGCTTACCTGCTTCAACGCGATTTTGATGATATTGCTTTGGTCGTTACGCGACAGCCCGATTGCATGGGTGGTGATCGGCGTTGGCGTCGCCTGGTGGGCATTGGCACTGCTATGGATGCGCAATTTCTCGTTTGGCGCCGCGCCAACCCGCGAAAATTCGGCGATCAAATTGCTTGCCGGCGAATTGGCGGTGCTGCCGGCGTGGCTTGCATTGGTGAAGATCCACGCCGATCCGATCCATGGCCATGCATGGGCGCTGTTTGCGATGGTCCTGATCTGGGTTGCCGATACGGCCGCCTATTTCACGGGCAGACGTTACGGCACAACCAAACTGGCGCCACTGATCAGTCCGAACAAGACCACCGCCGGCGCGTGGGGCGCACTGATTTGTGCCGGCACGCTTGGGGTCGTGGCGGGGTGGCTGCTCGATACGCGCGGATGGGCGCTTGTTGCGCTGGCCGCGTTGGCCCTGCTCACGGTGGCGGCGTCCATTGCCGGCGACCTGTTTGAAAGTTTGATGAAACGCCAAGCCAACGTGAAGGATTCCGGCACCCTGTTTCCCGGCCACGGTGGCCTGCTCGACCGCGCCGACAGCCTGTTCGCGGCCGTGCCCGTGTTCGTCGCTGGCAAAGCGCTGCTCGCCCTGCTCTTCGCTCAATGAGGAACATCGCGATTCTTGGCGCGACCGGTTCGATCGGCGCGAGCACTCTCGACGTTATTGCGCGCCATCCGGATCGTTTTCGCGCGAACGTGCTGGCCGCGCATCGCAGTGTCGGTGCGCTGGTCGCGTTGTGCGTTAAATTCCGCCCGCAGCTGGCTGTGATCGCCGACCCCGCGTGCGCAGCGGCTTTGCACACCCAGCTTGCCGCGGCCGGTGTCGTTTGCTGCGTCGGCGCCGGACCCGAAGCCTTGATTGAAGCCGCTGCCGGCGGGCAATCCGACACCGTCGTTGCGGCCATCGTCGGCGCCGCCGGCCTCGAATCCACCCTCGCCGCCGCGCGTGCGGGCAAGCGCGTACTGCTGGCAAACAAGGAGGCCATCGTGATGGCCGGCGCGTTGTTTGCCGCTGCGCTCAAAGAAGGCGGCGGCGACGTGCTGCCGCTCGATTCCGAGCACAACGCGGTATTCCAATGCCTCAACGGTTGCCGCCCTGATCTGGACCACGCGGGAGTGCGGCGCATTGTGCTGACCGCATCAGGTGGGCCGTTTCGCGGATTCACGAGCGCCCAGCTCGGCGACGTCACGCCGGCCCAGGCGTGCGCGCATCCGAACTGGCGCATGGGCCGCAAGATCTCGGTCGATTCGGCCACCTTGATGAACAAGGGCCTCGAAGTCATCGAAGCGCATTTCCTGTTCGATGCGCCGGCCGAACGCATCGACGTCGTCGTGCATCCGCAGAGCATCGTGCATTCCCTGGTCGAATACGTCGACGGATCCATGCTCGCGCAGCTCGGTCACCCGGACATGCGCACCGCGATCGCCTATGCGCTGGCGTGGCCCGAACGCATCGAGGCCGGGGTCGCGCCGCTTGATCTGCTGCGGATTGCGCGGCTGGACTTCGAAGCGCCCGACCGGACAACCTTCCGCTGTCTCGATCTGGCCTATCGCGCGCTTGCCGCTGGCGGCACCGCAACGACGGTCCTGAACGCGGCGAACGAGGAAGCGGTAGACGCATTCCTCGATGGCCGACTGGCGTTCCTGGGCATCGCAGAGGTGATACAGCGCTGTCTGGACGCGCTCGAAGCATCGCCGGCGACGACCCTGGAGCAGATATTTGACGCGGATTTAACTGCGCGGCGCCACGCGCAACGTATCATTGCAACCCTTGTGCCTGAAGCCGGCCACTGCGCACCATGAATGAATTTTTCGGTTCCGTCTGGTGGCTGTTGGTCACCCTCGGACTTTTGATCACCTTCCACGAGTTCGGCCACTTCGTGGTTGCGCGCCGTTGCGGCGTCAAGGTACTCAAATTCTCGATCGGCTTCGGCCGCGGGCTGTGGTCCCGCGTCGATCGCCACGGCACCGAGTTCGTGATCGCGATGATCCCGCTCGGCGGTTACGTCAAGATGCTCGACGAGCGCGAGGGCGACGTCGCCCCGGCTGAACTTGGCCACGCCTACAACCGCAAATCTGTCGGCGTGCGCATGGCGATCTCCGCGGCCGGCCCCGCCTTCAACTTGATCTTTACCCTCGCTGCGTTCTGGCTGATGTTCGTCATCGGCAAACCCGATTACCAGCCGGTGATTGGCCACGTCGACCACATTGCAGCCAGCGCCGGATTTGCCCAGGGCGACCGCATCACTGCAATTGGCGACGATGCCGTCGAAACCTGGACAGACGCCAGCATGGCGTTACTGCAAGGCGCGATGGACCGGCGCGATCTTCCCGTCACTGTCGTCGACGCCGGAGGCACCCAACGCGCACGCAGTCTGCCGTTGTCGAAGTTGCCGCCCGGTACGGATGAACAGGATTTGTATCGCGAAATCGGGCTGGCCCCACGCCAGTGGGCAGTACCCCCGGTAATTGGCAGCGTGCAGCCCGGCAGCGCGGCGGCGCGTGCAGGATTGCAACCGGGCGATCGCATTCGCGCCATCAATGACGACCCGATCACCGATTGGCGTGATGTGCCCGCGGCAATCGCCAAGTTCGCGGCACCCGCAACGCCGTTGAAATTGCAGATCGAGCGCGGCGGCCAGACCCAGAATTTGCAGGCAACTCCGGTACGCAGCGCGCCCGATGCGACGGCGGCAGCCAAAGGCGCGTCCTCGTGGCTGCTCGGCATCAGCGCCCAGCCAGTGCCGCCCGAATACGATGCAACGCTGCATTATGGGCCGCTGGCGGCCATCCCCAAGGCGTTCGCGGAAACCTGGCAGCGCAGCCGCGAAACGCTCGGCATGCTAGGACGCATGGTCACCGGTCAGGCCTCGCTGAAAAATCTTTCCGGCGTTATCACCATCGCCCAGGTCGCGAACAATTCGGCGCATATGGGCCTGGCCTGGTTCCTCAATTTCCTCGCCATCATCTCGCTCAGCCTGGCGATTTTGAACCTGCTGCCCATCCCGATCTTGGACGGCGGGCATCTGCTGTATTACCTTATCGAGCTGATAAAGGGCAGTCCGGTCAGCGAAAAGGTGCAACTGGCCGGTCAATATATCGGTCTGAGCCTGCTGGTCGCCTTGATGGGCTTGGCTTTCTACAACGATATCTTGCGGATCGCGTCCTGATTCGCACGTTTGCCCCACCCAATGAACAGGCCGCGGCGACACCGTCGCGAGTCCCACGATGCCTTTGGAAGTCACGATGAAGCGTATAGCTGCCCTGTTTCTGCTCGCCTCCTTCGCCGCCACGAATGCCCATGCATTCGACGCATTCAAGATTTCCGACATTCGCGTCGAAGGTCTGTCGCGCATTGCGCCCGGCACGGTGTTCACCTATCTGCCGGTTGAAAAAGGCGACGAGCTCACCAGCGATCGCGCCGACCAGGCGATCCGCGCGTTGTACAAGACCGGCTTCTTCAACGACGTGCAACTGGGTCGACAGGGCGACATCCTGATCGTCACGGTCAAGGAGCGCCCGCAGATAACCAAGATCGCGATCCGCGGCAACAAGGACCTGAAGGAAGATGATCTGCGCAAGGGGCTCAAGGGCATCGGCTTGGCCGAGGGCGAGGCGTTCGATCCGCTCAAGCTGGCCGAAGTGCAGAACGAGTTGATCCGGCAGTATTACAACCGCGGCAAGTACAACGTGTCGGTGACTGCGACCAAGGTCAACCTCGACCGCAACCGCGTCGAAGTCGCAATCAACATTGCCGAGGGCAAGGCGGCGAAGATCAAGCACCTCAACGTGGTCGGCAATGCGACTTTCCCTGACAAGAAGATCGAAACCGATTTTGAATCGAAAACCAGCAACTGGACGTCATGGTATTCCAAGGACGATCAGTATTCGCGCGAGAAACTGTCCGGCGATCTGGAGAAACTGCAGTCGTTCTACATGGACCGCGGCTATGCCGATTTCAGCGTCGATTCGACCCAGGTCGGCATCAGCCCCGACAAGCGCAAGATGTATGTCACTGCCAACATCAAGGAAGGCGAGGTGTACACCGTCACCGACGTCAAGCTGACTGGCGCGCTGATTCTCGATGAGGCCGACCTGCGCAAATTGCTGCAGATCAAGACCGGCGACGTGTTCTCGCGCAAGAAGATCGAGCAATCGGTCGATGCGATCACCTCAACGCTGTCCAATATCGGCTACGCATTCGCCGAGGTGCAACCGATCCCCACGATCGACAAGGACAAGCGCCAGGTCGCGCTCAATCTCTTCGTCAATCCGGGCAAGCGCGTTTACGTGCGCAAGGTCGTGTTCAAGGGCAACTCGCACACGAAGGACGAGGTCTTGCGTCGCGAAATGCGTCAGCTCGAAGGCGCATGGTATTCGCAGGCTGCGATCGACCGCTCGAAGATCCGCCTGCAGCGACTGGGGTTCTTCAAAACCGTCAACATCGACACGCCCAAGGTGCCGGGTACCGACGACCAGGTCGATCTTGCGGTCGCGGTGGAAGAGCAGAATTCTGGCCAGTTCCAGTTTGGCCTAGGTTACTCGCAGGTGCAGGGCATCATCGCCAGCATCAGCGTTACCCAGAACAACTTCTTCGGCACCGGCGATCGCGTATCGGCCAGCGTGCAACAAAGTGCATTCATCAAGCGCTACCAGCTTTCGTACTACGAACCGTACCTGACCGATGACGGAATCGGCATCGGCTACGACATCCAGCACACGAAACTCGATTCCAGCCAGCAGAACATTGCCAGTTACCTGTCGAGCACCGATGCATTCGACATGTTCGTCGGCATCCCGATCACCGAATCGGATACCGTCAACGTGCAGATGGGTATTAGCAAGACAGGCATCGCGACGTATCCGAACGTGACGCCGCTGGCGATCATCAATTACATCGACAACCTTGGTCATCACACGTTCCACACCTGGAATACGCAGGTCACCTGGTCGCACGACACGCGCAATCGCTTCTGGAATCCAACCCGCGGTTCGCTGCAATCGCTGTCCGCCGAGATCACCCTGCCCGGCTCGACCGTCGAGTACTACAAGCTCAGCTATCGCTTCGCGCAATATCTGCGCATGACCGACTCGCTGACCTTCTATGGTCATTTCAATCTCGGTTATGGCGACACCTACAACGCACCGACCAGCGTGCTGCCGAGCGATCATCCGCGGTATGTGAGCGATCTGTCGGGCCTGCCGTTTTTCGAGAATTTCTACGCCGGCGGCGTCGCCGATGTTCGCGGCTTCCGCGACAACACCCTCGGCCCCTACGACGTGGCAAGTCCACTGAGCTGTCCGGCAACAAACAAGAACTGCCGCCTCCCGCTCGGTGGCAGTTTCAAGACGGTGGCTTCGGCGGAAATCATTTTCCCGACACCGTTCGTCAAGGAAAATGACGATAGCACCCGCCTGTCGCTGTTCTTCGACATCGGTAACGTGTTCAACAACAATCTGTGCAACGCTGCCGTTGTCGCCGATTGCGCGCGTTACAAGTCATGGAGCGCGGGCGAACTGCGCGCATCGACCGGACTTTCGCTGACCTGGCGCGCACCGATCGGCCCGATCGTGATCAATTTCGCCAAGCCGTTGCGCAAGAAACCGGGCGACAGCACCGAACTGATCCAGTTCACGTTTGGAAATACGTTCTAAACTGGGGCGGAGGCCGCGTACGTCGGCGCAACCAGGAGACGCCGGTTGAGGCATTGCGCACAACCGCTGCGAGTATTGTCACTAGCGCTGCTGCTGCCGCTCGCATGCGGAGGCGTGGCATGGGCGCAGGCGCCTGGGCCGGCGCAGGCGCGCATCGGCTATGTAGACATGAAACGCCTGCTCGACAACGCACCGCAAGTCGTTGCCGGACGCCAGAAACTCGAACGCGAATTCGCCGCCCGCGACGCGGCGCTCAAGGCCGACGAGAAACATTCCAGCGAATTGCATGAACGGCATCAGCGCGACGCGGCGACAGCAAGCACGCCGGACGCGACCACCCTGCAGCGCGAAATCGATGCCCTCGATCGCTCGATCAAGCGCAATCGCGATGCCCTTCGTGCCGACCTCAAGACGCGCAGCGACCAGGA
>JBDUED010000119.1:0-7959 GCA_040002595.1 Dokdonella sp.
CGCCATCGCGTAATGCGTGGCGTTCCTCGCGCGTGAAATCCTTGACCAGATCCCAGGCCGCATCGAGCGCGCTCTGGTCGTAAAGCAAACCCACCCAGAACGCGGGCAGTGCGCACAAGCGATTCCACGGACCGCCATCGGCACCACGCATCTCCAGAAATTGTTTCAGGCGCACTTCGGGGAAAGCCGTCGTCATGTGATCGGCCCAGTCGCGCAGGCTGGGTTTCGCGCCCGGCAGTTCGCTCAAGTTTCCGGCCATAAATTTGCGAAACGACTTGCCGGCCAGATCAATGTAGTTGCCGTCGCGATAGCTGAAATACATCGGCACATCGAGCAGGTAATCGACGTAGCGCTCGTAACCAAAACCCTCGTCGAACACGAAATCGAGCATCCCGGTGCGTCCCGCATCGGTGTCGGTCCAGATATGCGAGCGATAACTCTGGTAACCGTTCGGCTTGCCTTCGGTAAACGGCGAATCAGCGAACAGCGCGGTGGCGATCGGTTGCAGCGCAAGACCGACGCGGAATTTCTTCACCATGTCCGCTTCGGTTGCGTAATCGAGATTGACCTGCACCGTGCAGGTGCGCGTCATCATGTCGAGGCCGAGTGAGCCAACTTTGGGCATGTAGTTGCGCATGATCTGGTAGCGGCCCTTGGGCATCCATGGCATGTCAGCGCGACGCCATTTTGGCTGGAAGCCCATGCCGAGAAAGCCGAGACCAATCTCGTCGGCGACGGTCTTGACCTCGGCCAGATGCTGCGAGACTTCTGCGCAGGTCTGGTGGATGGTTTCCAGCGTCGCGCCGGATAGTTCGAGTTGGCCCGCCGGCTCCAGCGTGACCGAGGCATTGTCGCGCAGCAGCGCGATCAGCTTGCCGTGTTCAAGCACGCGTTCCCAACCGAAGCGGGTCATCCCTTCGAGCAGCTCGCCGATGCCCTGGGGACCTTCCCACGTCGGCGGTCGCAGATCGTCGAGGCGGAAACCAAACTTCTCGTGCTCGGTGCCGATGCGCCAGGCGGCAGCCGGTTTTTCGCCTTGCGCGAGGTTGTCGACAAGTTGGCCCCGACCGGTGATCGGGTTGTCCTTGACGGTACTGGGGCCGGACATCGAAGACCTCGCGCAAGTGTCGGCCCGCCTAGATGGGGATGCCGATGCCGAACAAAAGTACGGTTACGCCAGCGCTTTCCCGCGCTTGCGCGAAATCAGGGACGTCCCAGTCCCAACCAGCCGGCAACCAGCGAACGGGCCTCATCGAGGCCAGTCTTGGCGGTCGAGGAGAACAACTGCGCGCTGCCGTTCGGATAGTGGTCCACCAACTCCTTGCGCACCGCACTCAGCGTGCGCAGACTCTCGCTGCGTGAGAGTTTGTCTGCCTTGGTCAGCAAACAGTGGCAGGCGCGACCGCTGGCAGCGCCGAACTGGAGCATGTCGCAATCAAATTCGCGCAGCGGATGGCGCGCGTCCATGACCAGCACCAGGCCCTTGAGCGAGGTGCGCTCGCGCAGGTATCTGTCCAGCACGCCACGCCAATGCACGCGCATCGCTTCGGGTACCTTGGCATAACCATAACCGGGCAGATCGATCAGGCGGTGCGCGGGATCGCCGACGGGGAAGACATTCAACAACTGGGTGCGACCGGGCGTCTTGGATGTGCGCGCCAGACCGTGCTGGTCACAGATGGCATTGAGCGCGCTCGATTTGCCCGCGTTCGAACGCCCGGCAAACGCGACTTCGGCGCCGCTGTCGGCGGGGAGCTGGTCGGGACGGTTTGCGCTGGTCAGGAATTGGGCTTGGCGGAATGGATTGACGGGCATGAAAGACGCTTCGTTCGAGAATGACAGGTTTGACCGCCCCGGGATGCACAGGGATAATTCCGCGATTGTCCGCTGTCGCCGCTCCGTGCGGTCCTGCAATGGCGGTGTTGCGGTCGTCCCCATGGTTTTGCGGAGTTGAGTGTATGAGCTTTCGGCGCGTGTTTGTTCGGCACTTGTTCGCGTCGGCGACCTTGTTGGCCACGACTTGCGCAATCGCGCAAACGCCCGTCAACGACGCCTCGGCAACCGCGCCGGACAAACCTGTCGTCGCCGACCCGCAGGCCGCGGCGGCGCCTGACGCGGCAGCGACTGCCGCGCAGGCCGTGAATCCGCCAGCCACCCGTGCAGCAATTGCGCCCGCATCGGCCGATGAGCTTGTGTTCGGCGACGCCAAGGCTGGCGAAACCAAGGCCGCCGTGTGCGGCGCCTGCCACGGCCTCGATGGCAATCCAAGCGACAAGCAATATCCGAAGCTCGCCGGTCAGAACGAGGCCTATATCGCGCGCCAGATTACGCTGTTCCAGACTCACAAACGCCAGAACGCGATCATGATGGGCTTTGCGGCGAGCCTCTCGCAGCAGGACATGCACGATATCGGCGCGTATTTCGCGAGCAAGTCCGCGTCGCCAGGTGTCGCCGACGAGAAACTGCTGGAACGCGGGCAAGCGTTGTACCGCGGCGGCGACGCCAAGCTTGGCGTGCCTGCCTGCATGGCCTGTCACGGGCCGGACGGGCGCGGCATGGCTGGCACCGGCTTCCCCCAGCTGAGCAGCCAGTGGACCGACTACGTGGCCGCAAAGCTGCACGACTGGAAAACCGGTGTCACCTGGGGCGATGACACCAAGGCGAAAATCATGCCGACCATTGCGCAGGCGCTGTCCGACGCGGACATCGCGGCGGTCGCCTCGTATGTCGAGGGCCTGCATACGGCGGACACGGGAACTGCAACCGCTGCCAAGTGATCAAAGCCGAGTCCGAACTAGCTTTTTGACGTCATGCCCGGGATGCGGACGCCCATTCAATTCACTAGCTGAAGACCACCTTCGCTGGTGAAAAGTCCTTCCCGCATGCGCGTAATTGACGGCTTGTTGGGCGTGCCAGGCGCGCCCAGTCCATCAACCCATCAGGAGATTTCGATGTTGAGACGTGTTTCCACCCTGCTGTTCGGTCTCGCCTTTGCTGCACTCGCGCACGCGGCGGGCGATTCCTATGAAGCCGGCAAACAGTATTTTTTGATCGAACCCGCGCAACCGACCAGCACCGGCGACAAGGTTGAAATCGTCGAAGTGTTTTCGTACGCCTGCCCGGCCTGCAACATGTTCCAACCCACCATGCGCGCGCTCAAAGCCGCATTGCCGGCCAACGCCGAGATGGTCTACCTGCCCGCCTCGTTCCGCCCGGACGAAGACTGGCCGGTGTTCCAGCGCACCTTTTATGCCGAACAGGCGCTGGGCCTGGTCGACAAGGCGCACGACGCCACCTTTGACGCTGTCTGGAAAGACGACGGTCCGCTGCGTATTGTCGATGCGACCACGCATCGGCCGATCAAGCCGCTGCCTTCGATCGAAGACATCGCGAAGTTCTATGCGAAGTTCGGCGTCAAGGCCGAAGACTTCGTCGGCGTCGCCAACTCGTTCGCCGTCAACACCAAGATGAAACACGCGGATGCCCAGCTCAAGGCGTACGGGGTCGACTCCACGCCGACCTTGATTGTCAACGGCAAATACCGCCTGACCGCGCAATCGGCCGGTGGCGTTGACAAGGTACTGCCGCTGGTGAAATTCCTTATCGCCAAAGACAGTGTCGCCAAATGATGCCGTCGTCGAGCCTTTCAATCGCCCAAGTATCGCGATCGATGTTTATCCGTACCCTGCTTCTCGCAGTGGGCATTGTGTGTGCTTCGGCTGGCTGTGCAGCCGACGACAATGCTGCGCAAAAGTGGCAGGCGGGCACCAGCTATCAGGTGATCGATCCGCCGCAGGCGACTGCGAGTGCCGACAAGATCGAGGTGCTCGAAGTATTCTCGTACGCGTGTCCGCATTGCGAGCATTTTCAGCCCTATGCGGACAAGCTGAAGGCAAGCCTGCCGCCCAATGCGCAGTTTGCGTTGTTGCCGGCGGACTTCCATGAGATCTGGGTGACGTTTGCGCGTGGCTTTTACACAGCCAAGGCGCTGGGTCTGGTCGACGCGACGCATCAGGCGATGTTCGATGCGATTTATCGGGATCACCAGCCGATGACTTCGCTCGATCAGATTGCCGATTTCTATGCCGCGCACGGCGCCGACAAGGCTGCGTTTTTGTCCACCGCGCAATCGTTCGTCATCGACGGCGATCTGGCGCGCGGACACGACCTGGAAATCAAGTACGGCATCGATTCAACCCCGACCTTGATCGTCAACGGGAAATACCGCGTCGTCGCCAACACGGAGAAGAAGATCGGCTTCGACGAGATGGTCGAGATTGCGCAGTATCTGGTAGCGCGCGAAGCCGCGGCCAAGCGCTGAACGGGGCAAGCACGGAGCGTTCATGGCAAAGTCCTGCACTGCCATCAGCCTTGTGGGAGGACGTACCGCCCGCCGGCGCGGGTGCGGACACGCGAACGATTGCATTGGAGCGCGGTCTTTTCAGGCAACATCTTTACTCACGAGGAACCGTCCATGTTGAAGCATCTTGGTCTTGCACTTGCCAGCCTCATGCTGGTCGCGGCCGTCAGCGCCGCGGAGCCCGCCGCACCGGTCGCCCCGGCCGCACCGGCAAAAACAGACTGGCTCGCCGGCACGAATTATTTCGTGATCGATCCGCCGCAACCCACCGCCAGCGGCGACAAGATCGAAGTGCTTGAAATCTTTTCCTACGCGTGTCCGCACTGCGCGCATTTTCAGCCGTATGCCGAACAACTCAAGGCGTCGCTGCCCGACTATGCGAGCTTCGACTACATGCCGGCCATCTTCAACGCGCAATGGGAACCGTTTGCGCGCGCTTACTACACCGCCAAATCGCTCGGCGTGCTCGACAAGACCCATCAGGCATTGTTCGACGCGCTGCATCGCGATCACATTCCGATGAGCACAATCGATGAGCTGGCGAACTTTTACGCGCAGCACGGCGTCGACAAGGCAAAATTCCTGTCCGAATCCGCGTCATTTGAAGTGGACAGCAAGCTTGCGCGGGCGACGCAGATCGTCAAGGCGGATGGGATTGACGGCACACCGAGCATCGTCGTCGACGGCAAGTATCGGGTCACCTCGGCCGCCGCCGGCGGGTATCCGCAGTTGATCGAGCTGGTCGACTGGCTGGTCAAGAAGGAACACGCGCAGGGCAGCAAACCAGCCCCGGCCGCAAAGCCGGCTAAAGCAAAAAAATAGCAGGCGTGGCCGCGTCTGGCGCGCCTACGCTCCATGCGCGCTGAACCAGGCGTGATTTTCGGCGCTTGCCGCTGCGGCGTGTGCTGGTTAGCCTCGCGCCCATGATGCTGACCGACGCCGACCCTGTTGCCGAACCCGTTGCCGAACCTGCCGATGCGCGCCGGCTGCATTTGCTGAGCTGCAATATTTTCGCTGGCGGCAGCATGCGTCGATACCGCGATTACGTGACGCATAGCTGGAAACAGGTGCTGCCGCATGGCAAGCGTGCGAACCTTGACGGACTGGCACGTGTCATCGCCGAGTTCGATCTGGTTGGCCTGCAGGAGGCGGATGCGGGCTCCTTGCGTTCGGGCTTCCTCAACCAGACCCAGTATTTGGCGGAAACCGCAGGATTTCCGTTCTGGAGCCATCAGCCCAATCGGCGCGTCTCTCGCCTGGCCACCTCAAGCAACGGCTTGCTCGCCCGCTGGCAACCGGAAGAAGTGCTCGATTATCCATTGCCCGGTCGCATCCCCGGACGCGGCGCGCTCTGGGCACGTTTCGGCAGCGGCGAAAATTCGCTGGTGGTGGTGATAGCGCATTTGTCGCTGGGCAAGGTTGCGCGTGCGAGCCAACTGGCCTTCATCGCCGAATTGATCGGGCATACACCCAACGCCGTTCTGATGGGCGATTTCAATACACCGGCGCAAAGCCAGGACCTCGATTCTCTTTTTGCGCATACCTCGTTGGTGCGTCCGCAGACATCGCCGATGACGTTTCCGAGCTGGCAACCGGTACGCGCGATCGATCACATCCTGGTGTCGGCCTCGCTCGAAGTCGAAAAATTGTGGGCGTTGCCACATCCGGTTTCCGATCACCTGCCGATCGCAGCCCGCATCGTGTTGCCAAAGAGCCTTGCGAAGTTCGTTTGAGTACGCCGTGGTCGTGGGAGCGGCGGCAGCCGCGATGCTTTTTCCCGACGGAAAGCATCGGCTCGCCGCAAGGCGCTGCTGACAAAAAAAAGGGCCGCACGAGGCGGCCCTTTTTCGTTGTTTCAAGCGGCTTCCGGCATCAGAACTTGATGTTCAGCGAGACATAACCGAAGCGGCCCGGCAGATCGTAGGTGCCGGCGTCATAGCCGTTCAACGAGCACGACACGCAAACCGGCGGGCTGCGGTCGAAGATGTTGTTGATGCCGGCCGACAAGGTGAAGTCGAAGCTGGCAGGAACCTTCCAGTTGACGCGCGCATCGTTGAAAGTGGTCGCGCCCAGGCGGTTTTTGCCACCCGAAAGGTCCGCCAGCGGTCGGCTGCATACCGCACCGGCCTCGGTCAGGTCCGGATTGCAGTCCTCGGTCAGGCCCGAAATGTAACGCAGCGTCCAGCTCGCGCTCCACGAGGCATATCCCCATGTTCCACTGAGCGTAGTCCGCCACTTCGGCAACGCCTGGTTATTCGTCTCGATGCCGACCGTGAGCGGCTCAGCCAGACCCGAGTCGTTCGCGACCGACGAGTAGTGCGCGGTGTACGTCGTGCTCAAACCGGCGCCAAACGTGCCGAACGCGGTTTCGTTGCCGGCCCAGCTCGCGCCGAAGTCATAGCCGGAGGTCTTGATCGTGCCAAGGTTCTGCAGGAAGTTGCTGAAGTTGATGATGTCGCCGGACAGACCGCGCACGATGCCGGTGCAGAAGATAGGCGAATTGGTTTCCGCGCACCGGTTGAGCTGTGTCTGTGCATCCGGAGCCTGGATCGAGTTGTTGACCTTGATCTTGAAGTAGGTCAGTTCGAAATCCATCTTCTGCGACCAGACAGTGTTGGTCGCCCAGCCCGGGCTGTAAACCGCACCGGCGGTAAAGCTGTGCGAGGTTTCCGGCTGCAGACCGATATTGCCGCCTGTACGGGTCGAGATCTGCGTGTTGGATGCCTCGAACGTGCCCGGATTGGCGACGCCCTGGGCGATGCAGTTAGCGGCCAAGTTGCCAGTGGCGCCGTTGCAAGGGTCCTGGATCGATGCGTCGAAGCGGGCCGGTGAACCGAACAGTTCGCCGATCGAGGGTGCGCGGAAGCCTTGCGCCCAGGTGCTGCGCAGGGTCAGATCATCGTTCAACTGCCAACGCAGGCCGATCTTGCTGTTGGTAGTGCTGCCGAATGTCGAGTAGTCGGAATAGCGCGTGGCGACCGACAAATCGAGGCTCTTGGCAAACGCGACATCCTTCAGCAACGGCGCGTTCAATTCCAGGTAAAGCTCGTCGATCGAATACTCGCCCGAGGTCGGCAGCGACGGCACACCGTTCGATTCACCCGCAATCACGATCGAGTCGGGGGTGTACGAACCCTGCAGACGGCGATGCTCGTAGCCCGTCGCGAACGAGAGCATGCCGGCGGGCAGATTGAACGCATCGCCGGACAGGTTGGCGGTGAACATCTGCAGCTTGTTCGTGCTGCGGTCGTTCTCGATGAACTGGATGTACTGCAGCATCTCGGGAGTGATCGAGCCAGGCCCACCGAAGATGTTCAGCGGAACGCACGCACCGGTGCAGTCGGCGATCGGGCCAAGCGCACGCGCAATGTGCGCTATGTTGTAAGTGCCATGCACGGTCTGGGTGGCGTTGTTGGTGCTGTCGACGTAGTTGACGTCCCAGTTGAAGTTACGATCCGCTGCGCTGAAGAACCCTTGCAGGCCAGTCGCGATGTAACGCGTGTCGACGTCCTGCTGGAACACGCGCGGGCCGCCTTCGACCGGACGCCGGCCAAGGCCGAGGAAGTTGCTGTTCGGATCGAGGGTGACGCCGAACGGGT
>JBDUED010000120.1:0-7955 GCA_040002595.1 Dokdonella sp.
TCGGCCGCGTTGCGGCTCGCATTACCGTGATGGCAGATGAACGCGAGCGGCGTGTCCTTTGGCAGCGCCGCCAGGCGCGCATGCGAATCCGGTTCGAGTATGTCGGCGCCGGCAAATGGCGCACGTGCGCGATCCGCCGCAGGGCGCACATCGACAACGGTGATGTCGCCTGCCGCGAGGCGGCTCTTGAGCGCCTGCACGTCAAGGGATTTCACTTGCGGCGGCGCCTCGGGCAGGAAGATCGCAAGACCCTCGCCGTGCGGCGTCTGCGACCAGTCGATGGTGGCACCGCGCGCGCGTTGTGCGCTGGCCAGATCGAAATGGATTTCCAGTCCGTTGGCATCGACCACGAGGTCGTTTACGCCCGCTTCGCGCAACTGGAATTGCGGCTGAAAGCGGGCGTCGACAATCAGGAACAACTTCATTTCGCCGGCGTCGGCGAGCGCCGCGCGCACCTTGGCCACAGCGGCATCAGAGACAGTGATCGCCGGTGGCGTGCGCTGCGGCTCGGCGACGCCGAGTGCACGGTGCAGTTCGCCCGAGTCGTACATCGACTGCACGATGTCGGCGCCCCCGACCAGTTCCCCGTCAATGTAAAGCTGCGGGATCGTCGGCCAGTTGCCGAACGCCTTGATGCCTTCGCGGATCTCGGCATCGGCGAGCACGTCGACAGTTATGTAGTCATCCAGCAATGCATCGAGGCGTTCTGTCGTGGCCGCCGAAAAACCGCACTGCG
The DNA here is from genome assembly GCA_040002595.1 of Dokdonella sp. Classification (GTDB taxonomy): domain Bacteria; phylum Pseudomonadota; class Gammaproteobacteria; order Xanthomonadales; family Rhodanobacteraceae; genus Dokdonella_A. Next base: position 737 of record JBDUED010000120.1, read on the forward strand.
GAGCCTGGCGCGAGCCCTTCATGAACAGGACCACGCGATGGTCGGCGAGCAGCGTCTGAATGCGCGCGCGCGTGGCGGGAGTGAGCGACATAAGCGATTCCAGGGCGATGAAAATGAAATGATAGCCCGGAGTCTGTCTTGCCGCAGACAGACGACGGAAACGAAATGGCGATCGCGCGCCGGCGCGGCGCTCAGGCGCTGGCCTGATCCAGCCGTTCGATATCCGCGCTCGACAGGGTGAGCTTTACCGCACCGGCGAGATCCTTCACCTGTGCGACGCTGGTCGCGCTGGCGATCGGCGCCGTGACGCCGGGACGCGCCATCAGCCACGCCAGGGCAATTTGCGCCGCTGTTGCCACATGCCGATGCGCGACATCATCGAGGGCAGCAAGCACGCGCAAACCGTGTCCATTGAGATACTTTCCAACAGATCCGGCGCGCGTCGCACTTTTGCCAAGATCTTCCGCGTTGCGATATTTGCCGGTCAGGAATCCGCTGGCGAGTGCGTAATAGCAGATCACGCCGATCGAGTGTTCGCGCACGAGCGGTTCGAGTTCGCTTTCATACGGTTTGCGTGCGACCAGGTTGTATTCGGGTTGCACCACTTCATAACGCGGCAAGCCGAAATTTTCGCTGACGCTGAGCGCTTCAGCGAGTCGCGCCGCGCTGTAATTGGAAGCACCGATCGCACGCACCTTGCCTTGCTCGATCAGGCGTGCAAACGCACCGAGCGTATCGGCGAGTGGAATCGACGGATCATCCTCGTGCGCAAAATACAGGTCGATCGTCTCGATCTGCAGACGTCGCAGCGAATCCTCGGCCGCCGCCTGGATCGTCGCAGGCGAAAGTCCCTTGTGCGTCGCCCACTTGGCCACCTTGGTTGCGATCACGACTTCGTTGCGCTTGCCGCTGTGCGCAATCCAGTTGCCGATGATCGTTTCCGATTCGCCGCCACGGTTTCCTGGCGCCCACGCCGAATACACATCGGCCGTGTCGATGAGGTTGAGGCCTGCATCGACGAACGCATCCAGCACCGCGAACGAGGTCGGTTCGTCGACATTCCACCCGAACACATTGCCACCGAGTGCGAGCGGCTGGATGGCGAGACCGGAACGGCCGAGTGGACGTTTGCTCATGGCGGAACATTCTGACGCAAGGTCAGCTTGAATTGCGGGCGAATGCGCTATTTAAAAGGTAGCGCGGGCGATTGACCGCGCCGCGACCATGCAGCGCAGCCTCTGGCTCAGGACAGGACGTTTGGCCGCTTTGCGCCGGCAAAATGCTTCGCCCAATAGGCATCATCCAGACTGCTGATGCTGACTGTACGACCCGTCGATGGCGAATGGATGAAGTGTCCGTGGCCAAGATAGATGCCGACATGCGAGACACGCTTGCCGCGAATATGGAAGAACACCAGATCGCCGACCTCCAGATCGCTGCGCGCGATGGCGCTGCCGATGCGGTATTGGCTGGCCGAGTTCATCGGCAGTTGCTGGCCGATGCTGTGCTGGAATACGTAGCGCACGAAACCGCTGCAATCAAAACCGGTCGAGGGGCTGTCGCCGCCGCGGCGATAACGGATATCGCGCAAGGTCACGGCAAAATCGGCCAGCAGTTTGCGCAAGTGGGTGCCGGGCGCAACCGCTTTGACGCGTGCCGATGCGACAACCGCGGAATCGGCAAGCGCCGCTTCGGCCGCAGCAACGGGGGGAGCGGCGGAGGCGTCGCCGGGCACAGCATTGGGGACGGAAACGGTATCAAGGGTCGCCAGCGGCGGGTCCAGGTTCAGTTGCCAGATCGCGCCTGCAGCGGGGGCGTCATGCGAATCGATCTCGGCGGCAAACGCCGGAAATGCCAGAAAAACAAGCAAAAACAAGGACATCATTCGCTTGAATGTCATGCGGTGTTCCCCAGTACTGCGTGGAATAAAGACGCCGGTTGGACAGGCGGACCCTCGCGGGAGGCTGAAGGTAGCAAAGACGGCCGCAGCAGTTGTTTGGGTTGCGTTAAGGCAGCGATGCCGTCACACAATTGGACGATGACGACGTAGCGCGCCGACTTCCGAAAATCAGGGCTATCCAGTTGGGGCGATTGCCAGGCCCCAGCAGGCCTTGGGAAAAATCACCTTGGCGTGCTTGACACGCGCATCGCCGCGGTGAGGATTTCATCGCTCCACAATGCGTATTGGGCGGCGGACGGATGCAAGCCATCTGCAACCAGCCACGCGGACCCGTCACCCGCATCGCGGCTGATGGCGGTGACATCGACAAACGCTGCCCCTGCGGCAGTCGCGATGGCACAGGCCGCGCCATTGAACGCATCGATATCGACTGCGATGCGCGATGAATCGCGGCCTTGCTCTCGCGCAAAGCGCGTGACGCCCCAGTCCGGAATGGACACCACGATCACGCGCTGCGCAGATCCGCCTGCGAGTGCGCGCGCGCGTTTGAGCAACTCTGAAAACTCGTCGCGATAATTGGCCAGGGCGCGTCCGCGGTACTGATTGTTGACGCCGATCGACAAGGTGACTTGCGCGTACGGTGGCGCGAATGTGGCAGCGTCCATCGCTGCGGCCAGTTCGTCGGTGGTCCAGCCGGTTTGCGCGACGATCTGTGCATCGGCGATAGGAATGCCGAGCGCGCGCAGGCGCCGCACCAGTTGTGCCGGCCAGCTTTCATCGGCCTCGACACCTTCGCCGATCGTGTACGAATCGCCCAGCGCGAGAAAGCGCGGCGCAGGAGCCAATGCAGGTGCGTCAACCATTTCGGGGCAATATGTCCATGCACCGCCGGTTCGGCGGTTCGGAAAGCCAATTCACGCCACACGCCGACGCGATGGTGCTGATTCCGCGCAACGCAGCAGGGCCCGTTCAAGGCGGGCGAATACGTCCTCGATTACTGCCGGCTCGGGCAACAGGGTCACGCGAAAATGATTGCGCGCGGCCATGTTGAAACTTGATCCGGGCACCAGGATCACATGCTCGTGTTCGAGCAGGTCGAGCGCGAACGTTTCGTCGTCGAAGCCCGGCAGGCACGCTGGATCGACGCTCGGAAACGCATACAGCGCGCCCATTGGTGCGACCAGCGACAAGAACTCGCTGCGCGCGACGCCAGCGCATACGGCTGCGCGAGCGGCGTGCAGGCGTCCACCCGGCCGGGTCAGCGCGCCGATTTCGTTGGCGCCTTCCAGCGCCGGCTTGATCGCCCACTGCGCGGTAACGTTGCTGCACAGGCGCAAGCTGGCGAGCAGATCGAGTGCGTGCAGCAGCGGTCCAAGTCGACGTTGTGCGCCGGTCAGCGACAGCCAGCCGACACGATAACCACAGGCCAGATGCACTTTGGACAAGCCGCCATAGCTCATGCATGGCACTTCGCCGGCGAGCGGCGCGATCGGCTCGAATTGCGCATCGTCATACAACACGCTGTCGTAAATCTCGTCGCAAAGGATGACCAGACCATGGTGTGCAGCCACTGCGACCAGCGCTTCGAGAACTTCGCGCGGATACACCGCGCCCGTCGGATTGTTCGGATTGATGATGACCAGCGCCTTGGTGCGTGGCGTGACCAGCGCGGCGATCTCGTCGGCATCGGGCAGATGCGCGCGCTCGGACGGACACGCGTAATGCACTGGCACGCCGCCATTCAGGCGCGTCGCGGCGGTCCATAGCGGATAGTCAGGCGCCGGGATCAGCACTTCGTCTCCGGCATTGAGCAAGGCGCGCAAACTCAGATCGATCAATTCGCTGACGCCATTGCCGATGAAGACGCGTTCGGCGGTGGCGTCGGCGCCGTTGCGACGATGCTGCGCAGCGACGGCTTCGCGCGCTTCGGGCAGGCCTTGCTGGTGGCAGTACGCCTCGCTGTTGGGCAACGCATCTGCGATGGCGTCGCGCAAATGCTGCGGCACGCGAAATCCGAACAGGCCCGGATTGCCGATATGCAGGCGCAGGATCGACTCGCCACGCGCTTCGAGCTCGTGCGCGCGCCGGCTTAATGGACCGCGAATGTCATAGCGCACCTCGGCCAGACGACTGCCGACCGCCACTGCTGGGTGTTCCATTGCAGGTCCCGCTACAAAAAAGTCCGGCGATGCTAGCAGTGGGGCGGCACCGCTGCACGCGCCGCTGCGCGCAAAACGCAGGGTCGGCACAAACCACGGCGCGCACGCCGATCGCGGCTAGAATCCACCCATGCTGCTGAGTCCCGATACCGAACAACGCCTCGCCCGCATTGGCTGGCGCGCGCAGGCGTTGCCGCAGGACGCGCCGTCCGCGGCAAAGCTCGCGCGCGTAGTCGCGCAACACCGTGCCGGGTACCAATTGCACGACGGCGACACGCTGTTCAACGCGCAACCGGCTGCGCGGTATCTGAAACGCGATCTCGATCCGACGCTGCGCCCCGCCGTTGGCGATTTCGTGCTGTACGAAAGCGGCACCCCGCCGGTGATCGAATGCATCCTGCCGCGGCGCACGGAACTTCGCCGTGGCGCAGCCGGGGAAAGCCACCAGCGCCAGATCATTGCTGCCAACATCGATTCGGTGTTGGTGTTGAACGGCCTCGATGGCGACTTCAATCCAGCGCGCGTCGAGCGCTATCTGCTGCTGATCCAGGCAAGCGGCGCCGAACCCGTGCTGGTATTGACCAAGGCCGACACGAGCGATGCCGACAGCGCGCTGGCGCAGCTGCGCGCCAGAGTGCCAGCCATTGCGATGTTTGCCATCAACGCCAAATCCGCTGACAGCGTCGCGCCGCTGCTGGTGTATCTCGGCGCGGGACATACAGCGGTGCTGGTTGGCTCGTCCGGCGTAGGCAAATCGACCTTGACAAACACCTTGCTGGGACACGAGCGCATGGCGACGGCGACGGTGCGCGAACACGACAGCCGTGGCCGTCACACGACCACGCACCGCGCACTCATCCAGCTTCCATCCGGCGGCTGCCTGATCGACACGCCGGGTATGCGCGAGCTCAAACTCACCGGTGAGGAAGAGCTTGATCGCAGCCAGTTCGCCGATGTCGACGAGCTGGCGCAAACGTGCCGTTTCGGCGATTGCGGGCATCACAGCGAACCCGGTTGTGCGGTGCGCGCGGCGCTCGCCGATGGCACACTCGACAGTGCACGCTGGCACAACTATCTGAAACTGCGCGACGAACTCGGTGCCGCTGCGGAAACACTCGAAGCGCAGCTTCGACGCAAGAGCGAGACGCGCGTGCTGACCAAGGCGCTGGGCAAGCGGCTGGGCGAAAAATACGGCAAGCGCTGAACGAAGCCACGCCGCCGCAGCGCGGTCTGCTATCGTCGCGGCGACTTGTGGACACGTGCTTGCGCATGGCCGTCGATTCCTCGGATTTCTACAGCGAACTCGATCAGCGCCTGGTCGCGGCCACCCGCGGCATCCGCCTGCTGGCGTCGGTTAGCTGGCCCGCGACGGTTGAGTTGCAGTTCATCGCGGCTTTCAAGGTGGGCAACGCCAAACTGCCCACGATCGACTACCCACAGGCTGATTTCGCAGACACGCGCGAAACGTTGCAGGCGATCGCCAAGGCTGCCGACACCGCGCATCCTCTGGGCGACTATATTGTCCGCACGGCCCAGTCGTGGTGCGTCGCTACCGAACTGCTTGACGCGGTGGGCACGCCGGCGATTACCGAGCATTCCGCCAGACTTTATGGTCGCCCGGACGATCGCGTGCCGGGGGCGATGCTGACCAATCTCGATGCGGCGCGCCACTTCATCGTGATTGCAGACGAATACAACAGTGGCGCGGTGCTGGACGAGGTTGCGTCGGAGATTCCGGCGGAAACGTTGCGTGGCGAGTTACAGAACACGCTCGATGCGTTTTTCGGAGTCGACGTGGTCACGGTCGAGACCGATCCGGATCTGATCGCCAAAGCCGCGGCGGGCGCGACGCGGATCCGTCTGCGTTCGGCAACCAATTTCTCCGATTACGACCGCGACCAGTTGCTCGCGCACGAGGCGTTCGTGCACACGCTGACCGCGCTCAACGGTCGCGCGCAACCGAATCTGAAATCACTTGCGCGTTCCTCGCCGCGCACCACCGCGACGCAGGAAGGGCTGGCGGTATTCGCCGAACTGATGTCGGGGTCAATCGATATCGCGCGCATGAAGCGCATTTCCCTGCGCATTCTCGGCATCGACATGGCGATTCGCGGTGCCGATTTCATCGAGGTGTTCCGTTTCTTCATGGAGGGTGGTCAAAACGAGAGCGACAGTTTTTCCTCCGCGCAGCGCGTTTTCCGCGGCGCGCCGGTGACGGGTGGCGCTGCATTCACCAAGGACGCGGTGTATCTGCGTGGTCTCCTGTCCGTGCACACGTTTTTTCGCTGGGCGCTGAAGAACCAGCGCATGGGGCTGTGCCGACATCTGTTTGCCGGCAAGCTTGCGCTGCGCGACGTGATTGCGCTGGAGCCATACTTCGACAACGGCTATATCGCGCAACCGCATTACCTGCCGCCGTGGGTGCAGCACGCGCACGGGCTGGCCGGAATGCTCGCATTCTCGTTGTTTGCCAACCAGATTCGCCTCGACCGCGTCGAGGCGGAGGATTTGGTGTTGGGGCTGTAGGTTTTTCTCGCTTTTCTTAAAGGGGAGGGCTTCCAGCCCTTGCCTGGGCGGAGACAATGCGATTCCATGCACGTTTCCACATGAGGGAGAGTTGCCGTGAACAAGACCCTGGTCGCCGCGTCCTTGTTGATCGTGTTGTCGTCCGGCGCGACTTCCGCTGCCGAAACGAGCGAGCAGATGATTCAACCACTGCTGCCGCAAATCACGACTTGGCGGCGTGATCTGCATGAGCACCCGGAACTTTCCAATCGTGAAGTGCGCACGTCGAAATTTGTCGCGGCGGAGTTGAAGAAATTCGGACTGGAAGTGCGCACCGGCATCGCGCACAACGGCGTGACCGGAATCTTGAAGGGCGGCAAGCCGGGGCCGAAGCTCGCGATTCGCGCCGACATGGACGCACTGCCGGTAACCGAAGAAGTCGATCTTCCATTCGCCTCGAAAGTGAAGGGCGAATACCAGGGCAAACAGGTCGGCGTAATGCACGCCTGCGGTCACGACGCGCATACCGCGATGACCCTTGGCATTGCCGAAGCGATGTCGAAGATCAGGAAAGATCTGCCAGGCGAAGTGATGTTCGTCTTCCAGCCCGCCGAAGAAGGTGCGCCGGCAGGCGAGGAGGGTGGGGCGCCGCTGA
>JBDUED010000121.1:0-7921 GCA_040002595.1 Dokdonella sp.
GCTGACCGGCCGCAGTTGCCAACAGCGGCGCGTGATGCGCGAAGCGCGCATGCAGGATATCGGGCGTGATGTTGAAAACGTCGTCCAGCGAATCGACGCAAAGACGGCGCGCCTCGATGCCGTTGTCGCGCGTCAGAACCGCTTGGCCAATCATGCGCGAGCGCCGGTCCAGTCGCTCGAACCACTGCGACTCGAGAAAGGAGGCCCAACATTCGGCTTTCGTATAACGCTGTGGCGGATGTGCGACGCCGAGTCCTTGGACAAACATGGGGTATTCCGTTTCGAGAGTGCAGGCGACGCATCAACCAGTAGCAATGATATGCATTGAGGTCACGGAACCTCAGCTTAAGCGACGCGCACTCGCGGCCTCGATGACGGCCAGACGACGCTTAAGCGCGACTACGTCACAAGGAATTCCGCGCAGAGCGGCGGCGGCCTTTTTGCTTTTCAAGGAACACAACTTGACCGACGTGATCGTGAACCAGAACCTCGCAACGTGCGCTGTGCGGCGGCATCCAGATTTCCAGTGGCAACCTGAACTTGACTCGCGGTTGGGCGGCGGACTTTGCGCGTCGGTATAGACGCGACCCAATTGAACCTGACCGACTCGAACGTACTCAACAATGACGCAGGCGACGGGGGAGAGATTTGGGTTGGCGAGCCCCTCGTCACGATGGCGAGTGCGATCTACGACGATCACGCCGCGCGCGGCGGCGGTATTTTCGTTGCGGGCGGGGCAGTTGCGCAGATCAACGACTCGACCCTGAGCGGCGACAACGCCGGCGGCAGCGGTGGCGCACTCGATGCCGACGCTGACGCCAATAATGCTGCTAGCGTGAAGTCAAACAGCACGACCGTCGCAGGCAATAGCGCGCGTACCGGTTACCCTCAAGCGGGAACGGGTGGGCGCGCATACATCGTGGCACTGGCTGCGGTCACCGGGACCGCTACGGTCTTTGGCTACAATTCCATTTCGAACTTCCCGATCTCCCCAAACGATTTCGCTGGCGCCTTAATTTCCGGCGGCTTCAATTTCATCAGTACCAATTCGGGCTGCGCGACCAGCGGCGACAGCACCGTGCTTGCTAGTGCCTGCCCAATGATGGCTTTTCGTGCCGCAACGCGTAGATTAGAGAGAGAGTGCATCACTGCTGCATCCGGAGAAACGTCATGAGACCGCACCTCGCGTTACTGCTGTTCGCGTCGGCTTGGATCGCCAACATGCCGTGCTACGCCGATCCTGTTTGCGTAAGCAACGAGGCCGAGTTGCGTCAGGCTTTGATAGATGCGAGTGCGAATCTCACCGACGAAATACGGCTGATGGAAGGCACCTATTTCACTGGCGGGCAGAAGTTCAGCTACGACACTGCTGCACCGCACAGCTTGAGTATTTCCGGCGGCTGGTATTTCGACCATGATCCTTGCGACTTTCAGCATCCGCGTGCCGACGCCACGATTCTGGATGGGCAAAACGTCACTGCAGTGCTGAGCGTCAGCAATAATGGCAACGCGCCTGGAACAGGCTTGTCCATCAGCAATCTCACCTTGCGCAACGGCGCCACCAGTACCAACGGAGAATCGGCGGCGCTGGCGCTATTTGGCGCGTTGGGACAAGATCTACGCGTGCAAAACGTGGTCGTACTGAGCAGTCATAACACGAGCGTTCCACCGATCAACATCTTCACCAACGCCGTCACCTTGAACGCATTCGCCGACGTTTATTTCATTAACAATGTCATCGGCGATTCCACCGGCCCGTATGCAAATCTCGGAATTTTCGTCCAATATTCGACCGAAACGGTCTTCATGCACAACAACACGCTGTCGCTCAACGGCGCCGGTTTCGGCGCGTTGCTCGACTCCAACGGCGGCACCGCGTTCCGCTTGGTCAACAATGCCATCGTCGGGCAAATGGACTTCAACAGCCGCAATTCCGGCGAACCGATTCGATTGTGGCTGTACAGCAATCTGGGGTCATGGGGTTACAGCAGCATTGTGACAGCGCCTTTGGTCCAGGCAGACGTGGGCAATGATGCAGGGATCGATCCACGCTTCATCGGCGCGCTGGATTTTCGTCCCGCCGCCGGTTCGCCGCTGGTCAATCGCGGCTTGAATGCACCCTTCGGCGGATCGAGCAGTGTCGATCTCGATGGCAACCAGCGCGTCGATCTTGGCATCGTCGATGTGGGTGCGTACGAATCGACGCGCGAACGCATTTTCGCCAACGGCTTCGATTAGCGCGCAAGGAAAATGCGAGGCCAATCGGCCACTGCCTCGAATCAATCGAAGCCGTCCGCGAAAATCGGATCGCACGCGCTGTACCACGGCGTGATTCCCGTAGCGGCATCCCACGCCGCGCTGGGGTTGGGCGTCAGTGGATTCGGGCAAAGGATCGATGCGCCGTCGATCAATGCGTTGGGGCTTGGCGCTGCCGGTACGGGACCGGTCAATTGGTTGTTGCCGACGTCGAAAAAATTCAGCGATTGCAATGCGCTCAGCACGGGAATCGATCCGCTGAGGTGATCGGAGTTCGCTTCGAAATCACTCAACGAGGCAAGACCGGAAAGTGAAGGAATCGGTCCCGTGAAGTGGTTGTTGCTGAGCCGAATTTGGGTAATGGCCGTCAGCGCACCGAACGCCGGAATGGTGCCGGTCAGCAAGTTGTCGTTGACGTAAAGCAATCCAAGATTGGGCAAGCCGGTAAGCACCGGCATCGAACCGGTCAATTGATTGCCTTCGACCTGGTAGGAAATCAGGCTGGTCATGCCGCTGATGGGGGGAATCGTTCCGCTCATTGTGCCGTTCGCGCCCACATCGAAAAATTGCAGATGGGTCAAGGCGCGCACATCTGGAATCGATCCGGTCAGCGAACAGGAATAGACATTGAAAAGCTGAAGCTCGGTCAATCCATCGAGGTTGGGCAGCGAGCCGCTCAGTTCGTTGTAGCCGAGATCAATTTCGGTCACATGGGTGCCCGCGACATCGCACGTCACGCCGATCCAGGACAGATTCGGATCGGTGCTGCACTCGCTGCCTGGCGGACCGTTCCAGCCGTGCTTGTTGAGCCACGCAACGCCGTTGGTGCTGGTATAGAGCGTGTCCAGCACCTGGCGTTCGCTGGCTGGAATCGCGGCCCACGCCGGTGCGCAGGCGCATGCGAGGAACACGCCGGCCAGCAGCCTCCACGCGGTCGGGCAGGATCGGCGTTGCGTCATGGCAGGCATGGGATTCGAGTTGTGCACGGTTCTCTCCACGATCGATTGGTGTGGGTTGCGCTATTGCCTGACCAGTTCCACGCGTCTGTTCAAGGCGCGGCCCTGCTCGGAGTCGTTGCTCGCGACCGGCGCCGAAGCGCCGAGGCCGGCGGCGGCCAGGCGCTCTGCGGCGATTCCGTAATCGGCACCGAGCGCTGCGACGATGGCATCCGCACGGCGCTTGGAAAGAATCTGGTTGTGATCGGCGGCGCCGGTGTTGTCGGTATGCCCGGTGACAGTCAGGCGCAGCGCAGGGTTGGCCCGTAATAACTTGGCGATTTCGTCGAGTTGCGCTCTGGATTCGGGTTTGATGTCGGCCTTGTCGATATCGAAATGGATGCCGTAGAGATTCACTTGTCCGGAGCTGGCCAAGCTTTTGTCGAGCGTGGCGGAGTCGACTGGCGCACTCGGCGCGACGGGCGCGGTGGGCGCGGCTGCGGCCGCGGCCATGCCCTGGTCCATGGGCTTGTCTTCCACCTGCATCACGTACACCCCCGGCCGTTGCTTGTCGGTTAGATCCGCGGAGAGCACACCGATATGCACCGTGCCCTGCGGGCGGGCCATGGTGGCGAGCAGGTAACGCGGATTTTCCCCCAGGGTGAAACCGAGGTTGGCTTCGGGCGTGTTGGACAACTGGATGCGCATCAGCGTCGCCGCCTGGGCCAGAAACTCCGGTCCGCATTCGGCTGCGTTCGAACACGTCCATGTCACGTTGGCGCCTGATTTTTCCAGCGCTTGTCGATAATTGGCAAACACTTCCAGCGCGCTACGTGCCGCCGGCGCGTAATAAAACGCACGGCTGCGTTTGCCGGCGATCGTGAGTGTCTTGGGCGCCACCGTGGTGCCGTCATCACCGGTAGTCGTCGGTCCGATAGGGAATACCCCTTCGTCAAATGCCTTCTCTTCGGCACCGAGCAAAACCGAGCCCGGATAACGCACCAGCAACGCACTGTCGCTGCAGCCTTCGCAGTCCTTGCCGTCCTCGCTGTCGGCCCAGACCAACGTCGTCAGGCACAGCAGCAAGGCCAGAGTGAAACCGCATTTGATCGAAGTAGGCATCGAAGTCTCCCGCGCGTTTGAGGTGATGCACCTCAATACGCAGTTGAGCACCGATCACTGACACGCGTCGTCGTTCGCTACTGGAAGTCGTCGCTGAAAATCAATTTGGTTTGATGCCGCATGAAGACGAAATCGATGACGCTCGCGCGAAGCAGGCGCCTAAAATCGAGCCAGAACCTTGAGCGCGAGTTGCTTCTCTGCAGCGAGGCCATGATCGGGCAGCGGATCGATTTTGGGTCCATGTGCCTCGACGATGAAACCCTCCTCGCCGCGGCGCACATACAGCATCGAACCCGAACCACCGCCGTTGAGATTCAGCGCTTCATCGCCGACACCGCTGATCGCCAGCGGCTGATGCGCGCCACTGGTTGCGGCGTTCTTGACGGCGTCCCAACTCCCCACCGACAAGCTGGCGCCGGCGGAAAAGTCCGCCGCGTTGTAGTCGCATGTCCCCAGCGTGAGGTTCGTGTCGTTTTGCGGCAGCGGCTGTCCGGCTGCGGCTTCCGCATCCGGCCGTGTCAGCAAATCGCAGGGTTTGCGCGCGCTGATGAGGCCATTCGCGATCGCCTGCTTGCGAAACGCTTCGTTGCTGGCAGCCGGATCCTCCCCTTTGGCAGCGACCGCCTGGTCGCCGGCGGGTGCTGCGTCTGCGGAACTCGATGCGGGTGTGCCCACGCTGCATGCGCTCAGCACGGCGATGCCGAATGCGGTTGCGGCGAACCGGGCATTTTTGGGTGCTTTGCGCAGTGTGGTTTGGATTTTCATGGCGGTTGTGCTCTGGAATAGTGGGGCTGCCGGCGGTCGAACGCGCGTTCGGCACGATGGATTACCAACGTTCGATCACCACGTTCCGTGCGCGCAAACTGTCGCGTCGATTACGCAGCGCGGGCAATCGCGGTCGATGGCAAACGCCGGCGGACCCGTCGCTTGTCAGGCAATACGTGGTTTGGCATTGGTCACTGACAGGCGCCGCGATTCGCGCGTGCGTCGGGGGTCAGATCAGACCTTGGGGAGCGCGCGCAACGCCTCGCGTACGTGGCGCGTCATCCAGTGATCGGCGCCGCGCACACGTTGCAAGGTGGCCAGCGACGATTGCAATTGATCGCGCGCGTGGGTGATTTGACCGCGTGCGTTCAGACACTCGCCGAATGCACCTTGGGCTTCGGCATGGCGCCACCCGTGGTCTGCGTCGTCGGGCGGATCCAGTTCGAGCGCCTGTCGGGCAGCGATGCAAGCGGCCTCTACGTCATGCTGAGCCAAGGCGATATGTGTCTTGACGATTTGCGCACTGGCCATCTGCTTCGGGCTCGGCGTTGGCAGCGCCGCCAGCGCAGCCACGGCAGCGTCGATGTCTGAGCGCGCGTCTGACTTGTCACCGGCCGCCGATTCGCTCGACGCGTACTGCGCGCGGGCGATGGCGCCTTCCAGCGCCGGCATGGGAACCTTCGATCGCGCCTGCTGCGCTTGTCGCTGCAGTACGACCGCATCGCTTGCGCGATTGGCTTCACGCAAGGTGATGCCTAGATCGTCCAGGCTGATGGAAATGGCAAGCGCGTTGTCGCCCGGCAAGCGTCGTCGCGCATCGAGCACTTCGCGGCCAATCTGTTCGGCTTGGGCCAGATCGCCGGTCTCGCGCAAGGCCACCGCCAGGTGTGATTTGGAGATCAATGCGAACGGATGTTCGGGTTTTCCTTGCGCGGCCCAGATCGCCATTGCCTGCCTGCTGAAATCCGCCATTTCGGCGTAGTCGTCTTCATGGAAGTGCAGTACGGCCAGGTTGTTGAGGGTCGCCGCGAGCGCAGGATGCTGGCTACCGAGCACGCGTCGCTGCATCGCCAGCGCTTCGAGATAGAGTGGCTCCGCTTCGCGATAACGACCGAGGCGATCGAACGCACGCGCATGCCCGGCGAGGGCATCGGCAAGCAGGGGATGATCGGGTGGCAACAAGCGCCTATAAATCGCGATGGCCGCGTCGAACGAAGGCAGCGCTTGTTCAACCTTGCCGGTTTGCATGCGGAACACGGCAAGGTTGACCAGATTCTCGGCAACGTCGAGATGGTTCTCGCCGTACAAACTGCGAAACATCGTCAGCGCTTCTTCGGTCAGTGCGATACCTTCGGGCAAACGGCTCATGTCGCTGTCGAGCGTCGCGAGCTGGTTTATTTGCCCGGCAATCTGTGCGTGCGGCGCAGCCAAGGTGGCGCGCGACATCGCGAGCGCCTGCGTGAGCAAACTTTCGGCGTGTTTGAAGTCGCCCTGGCGTCGCGCAATTTCACCTTGCAGTGCGAGGTCGCGAGCGATCAGAGCAGTGGCGGTCTTGCCGCCTGCATGGTGGATATCCAGCGCTTGCTGGGCACTCGCCAGCGCAGCCGGATAATCGCCTTTTTCGTACTGTGCGCGGCCAAGTACCGCAAGTGTATCGGCATAGGCGTCGCTGCGACGAGGCGGGTCGCCACGAAGGCGCAGCGAGCGCTGCAGCAGAGTGATCGCGCGGTCGTTTTCACCCAGCTCGCCATAGATTCTGCCCAGCACTTCGGCAAACGATGATGCAAGCTCGGGATAATTGTCGAGGCTTGTTTCCAGGCGCTTGGCGCCTGTATCGAGCACGTCCTTTGCGCTCAGGCGCACGCCGCCAGGACTGCCGCGCGGGTCGGCCACGCCGAAGATGCCGACCAGAAAATCAGTGACGGTTTCGGCGCGCTGCGCCTGCGCCCGCGCGACACTCGCTTCGCGCAGAGCGATCGCGGTGGTCGCCAGTAGGGCAAGCAAGGCGATGCCGGCGAGTGCGACACCGACGCGATGACGCCGCACGAACTTGCCGCTGCGGTACAGCGTGCTGTCGCGCCGTGCGGCAATCGGCATGCCGTGCAGGAAGTTGCGCAAGTCGCGCGCCAGCGCCTCGATTGTCGGATAGCGGCGCTCCGGTTCGCGCTGCAGCGCTTTCAACAGGATCGTGTCGAGATCACCGCGCAACTGTCGCGGTGGAACCGGCGCGCGGCCTTCCGAGCGCAGCGCTGCCTTGCTTGGCGGCTCCGGATGTTCGCGCTCAAGTACCTTTTGTATTTCAGGCTGGCTCGTGCCGTCGTCGGGATGGGATGAGCGACGTCCGCTCAGCAATTCGTACAACAGGCAGCCGAAACTGTAGACATCGGTCGCGGTGGTGACCGGATCGCCACGCAACTGTTCGGGTGCCGCATACGCAGGAGTGAGCGGACCCGCGTGCGCACCGGTGTGCGTGGCCGCGGCCGCAAGTTCGTCGCCCAGCAGTCTGGCGATGCCAAAATCAAGCAGCTTGACCTCACCCGATTCGGTGACCAGAACATTGGAAGGCTTGATGTCCAGGTGCACGACCAGTCGCCGATGCGCAAACTGCAACGCCGCGCAAACCTGCAAGGCGCACTCGATGCGGGCGTTCAATCCCAGCGCATGCCGCGCGGCATAGTCCAGCAAGGGCAAGCCTTCGACATATTCCATGACCAGATACGAGCGGCCGTCGGCGGCGAGGCCGCCATCGAGCAGGCCAGCGATGTTTGGATGCGACAAGCGCGCGAGAATCTGGCGCTCGCGCAGAAAACGCGCGAGTACCGCGTCGCTGTCCATGCCGCGCT
>JBDUED010000122.1:0-7856 GCA_040002595.1 Dokdonella sp.
GACCCGCGCGCGCGAGCACGCCACCGGGTTGCGCCGTCAGCGGGAACACGTGTCCGGGTTGCACGATATGCGCAGGCGCCGCAGCGGCGCGCACCGCGGTGCGAATCGTGTGCGCGCGATCATAGGCCGAGATGCCGGTGGTGACGCCTTCGGCGGCCTCGATCGACGCGGTAAAATTGGTGTGATGCGGCGAGGTATTCGTGTCGACCATCGGTTTGAGGCCGAGCTGACGACAGCGCGCGTGGGTCATTGACAGGCAGATCAAGCCGCGCCCTTCGCGCGCCATGAAATTGATGTCTTCGGGACGCACCTTCTCGGCCGCCATGATGAGGTCGCCCTCGTTTTCGCGATCTTCGTCATCGACGATCACGACCATGCGTCCGGCGCGGATGTCCACAAGTATTTGTTCAATAGTCGCAAACGGCATGGAACGCGCTCGATCAAGGGTGGAAGATAATCACCGTTTCCAGGCTGAAAGTCATGCGCGAGCGAGACGCTCGACGTAGCGCGCGATCAGATCGACTTCAAGGTTCACGCCATCGCCAGGTTTACGAGTGCCCAATGTGGTCACCTCGAGCGTGTGCGGAATCAAGGTGACGCCGAAGGTGTCGCCATGGACGGTGTTGACGGTCAGGCTGGTGCCGTCGATGCAGATTGAACCCTTGACCGCGATGTAACGCATGAGAGGACCCGGTGCGCTGAAAGTCCAGCGCTGCGATGCACCGTCATCGTCGAGTGAAACAACGTGACCGACGCCATCAACATGACCCGCAACCAGATGTCCGCCGAGGCGATCGGAAAGGCGTAACGCTTTTTCGAGGTTGAGCGTGTCGCCGACGCCGAGCGCACCCAAGGTCGTGCACGCCAGGGTTTCGGCGGACACATCGGCGCTGAAGCGCGCCCCATCGAGTGCCACGACGGTCAGACATACGCCCGCAACCGCAATGCTCTCTCCGAGCGCGACATCGCTCAGATCGAGCGCGCCGGCATCGATCGCAAGACGCACGTCGACGCCGCGCGCCCCACGCGAGGAAATTCGGCCAACAGCCTGGACGATTCCGGTAAACATCCGTCTTTCTCCTTCCCTTGAACCATGTCTCGCGGATGACAAAGATTTACGGCGCCAGTTTCATCCGCAACGACAAGCGAAGGTCATCGCCCACCTGACGCTGTTCAAACAGACGCAGCTTCCAGCGCGCGCTCATCTCCGACAAGGCTGGCACGGCGAACATCGGTCGCGCCGAATCACCCAACAGGACAGGAGCGATGTACAGCAAAAGTTCGTCCACGAATCCCGCCGCGAACAGCGCACCCGCCAGCGTCGACCCCGCCTCGACTTGCACCTCGTTCATGCCACGCGCCGCGAGCAGGCCCAACACGGCATCGAGATCCAGGCCGCCTGGGCCGCTCGCAACCGCGACGCGCTCGACCTGCGCGAAGCGGCCGTCATCGGACAGCGCATCGTGCGCGTGCAACAGCAACGTCGGCGCACTGCCATCCAGCACATGCGCGCCGCGCGGCGTGCGCAGCCTCGAATCGAGCACAACGCGCAGCGGCGTCACGCCCATCGCGGATGCAGCTTCCTGCGTTTCCAAGCTTCCTGCGTGCGGGGAAATCGCAGAGGGCGACTGAAGCCTTGCCGTTAGTCGAGGATCATCCGCGAGCACAGTGCCGACCCCGGTCAGGATCGCCGAGCTGCGCGCACGCCATTTCTGTACGTCGGCGCGTGCGGCTTCACCGGTTATCCATTTCGACGCGCCGTTGGCCAGAGCGATGCGCCCGTCGAGACTCGTCGCCAGCTTCACCCGTAACCACGGACGACCGCGTTCGATGCGGCTGAAAAAGCCGCGATTGAGGTCACGCGCCACCCCGCGCATCAAACCGGTTTCAACGACGATGCCGGCGGCACGCAGGCGATCGAGCGCACCGCCGCCATGCTGAAACGGATCCTCGCTGGCGATCACGATGCGCGCGACGTGCGCCGCGATCAACACATCCGCACAGGGCGGCGTGCGGCCATGCAGCCCGCACGGTTCCAGCGTCACATAGGCGGTCGCGCCGCGCGCGCGATCGCCGGCCGCGGCAAGCGCAAATACTTCCGCGTGCGGATGACCGGCGCATCGATGCCAACCTTCACCCACGACCTCCTCGCCGTGCGCGATCACGCAGCCAACGTGCGGATTGGGTTGGGTCGTGAACAGGCCGCGCCCAGCGAGCCGCAATGCGCGCGCCATCAACGCGTGATCGACCGCGGAAAACACGGCCCTCAACCCTTGCTCTTGCGTGGCGCGAGATCAGCGAGCAACGGCAACTGCATTCCCTCGGCCGAAGGCATGTCGCGTTCTAGGCGTTCGATCTCCTCGCGAAACGCTTGCACATCCTCGAAGCTGCGATACACCGAGGCGAAACGCACGTAGGCCACGTGATCGAGTTGCCGCAGCTCGCGCATGACCAGTTCGCCGATACGCAATGAAGGCACCTCGCGCTCGCTGCTGCGACGCAGATCCTCGATCACGGCACGCACCGCCGCATCCACCTGCTCGCTGCTGACAGGGCGCTTCTGCAAGGCGCGCATGAAACCGGTGCGCAGCTTGGACTCGTCAAACGTCTCGCGGCGACCGTCGCCCTTGACCACACTCGGCAACTTGATCTCGGCGGTCTCAAACGTATTGAAGCGCTCGCCGCACTTTTCGCACTCACGTCGGCGGCGGATCGTCGCGCCGTCTTCGGAAACGCGCGAGTCGATCACGCGCGTGTCTTCGTGCTGGCAAAAGGGGCAGTGCATCAAAAGACCGGGAATTGTGAATCGACAATCGGCAATGAAAAAACCCCGAAATACCGCGCGAACGGGGCTCTTTCGATT
Organism: Dokdonella sp.; assembly: GCA_040002595.1. Classification (GTDB taxonomy): domain Bacteria; phylum Pseudomonadota; class Gammaproteobacteria; order Xanthomonadales; family Rhodanobacteraceae; genus Dokdonella_A. The sequence continues at coordinate 2,864 of JBDUED010000122.1, forward strand.
CCCGCAGTTGAATTCGCGAATCCGGGCTTTTCAGCCATACACCGGAAACGCCTTGCATTGCGCCGTCACCTTGTCGCGCACGTGCCCGAGCACGGTCGCGTCGCCCGGCGCATCGAGCAGGTCACAAATCCAGTTGGCGAGGTCCGTGCAATCGTTTTCCAGATATCCGCGCGTGGTCACTGCGGGAGTTCCGATGCGCAAGCCCGAGGTCACGAAGGGCGAGCGCGGATCGTTCGGCACGGCGTTCTTGTTGACCGTGATATGCGCCTCGCCCAGCGCCGCTTCTGCGTCCTTGCCGGTTACGTCGCGGCCGATCATGTCGATCAGCATCAGATGATTCTCGGTGCCGCCCGAAACGATTCGATAGCCGCGCGCGATGAATGTCTTCGCCATCGCCTGTGCATTCTTCACGACCTGGGCCTGGTAAATCTTGAATTGCGGCTCCAGCGCTTCCTTGAACGCGACCGCCTTGGCCGCGATCACATGCATCAGCGGACCGCCCTGGATGCCGGGGAACACGATACTTTGCAATTTCTTGACCAAGTCTTCGGACGCATTTTTCGCGACAATAATGCCACCGCGCGGACCGCGCAGGGTCTTGTGCGTGGTCGACGTGACGACGTGCGCATGCGGCAGCGGACTCGGATACACACCGGCGGCGACGAGGCCGGCAACGTGCGCCATGTCGACGAAGAACAACGCTTTGACCGAGTCGGCAATTGCGCGCATGCGCGCCCAATCGACAACTTGCGAATACGCACTGAAGCCGCCAATCAACATCTTCGGCCTGTGCTCGTTGGCGAGGCGTTGGACTTCGTCGTAGTCGATCAGGCCGTTGACGTCCACACCATACTGCACCGCGTTGAACAGCTTGCCGCTCAAGTTGACCTTGGCGCCGTGGGTCAGATGCCCCCCATGCGCGAGGCTCATGCCGAGGATCGTGTCACCCGGCTTGAGCAGCGCAAAATAGACGGCTTGATTGGCCTGCGATCCCGAATGCGGTTGCACGTTTGCATAATCGCAATCGAACAGTTGCCTGCAGCGCTCGATCGCCAGTGTCTCCGCAATGTCGACATATTCGCAGCCACCGTAATAACGCTTGCCCGGATAGCCTTCGGCATATTTATTGGTCAGCACCGAGCCTTGTGCTTCGAGCACGCGCGGACTTGCGTAGTTTTCCGAGGCAATCAACTCGACGTGATCCTCCTGCCGCTGGCGCTCGGAAGCGATCGCCTGGGCGAGTTGGGGATCGTAACCTTCGATACGGGCATCCTTGGGGAACATGGTTCTGACGGACCTTGATCGGGAATTGCCGCGATGTTACAGGTTCACGACCGCCGATCCCAAGATGAGGACCTGGCGGCTCAGTGCATGTCACCTGGCTCCGGTGCCGATCCGCCGTCTTCATGGAGTGCTCCGGCGCACCAGAGCTTCCACGCTTGACGCAGCGCCGCCGACACCTGCGTGGCGTGCCGCCCGACTTCGACCGCCGCGTTGCGCGCGCGCGCCGGCAGCGTCGCCCGCAGTATGGCGCGGCGATCCGGATTATCGACGAGCGCCTGCACGCGCTCGACGTAATCTCCTGCGTCGACGGCGACGCAATCGGACAGGCCAAGCGCGACAAGCAGGCTCATGCTCTGCCGGCTCGCCATCGTGTCGCCGCACCACGCCACCACGGGAACCCCCATCGCCAGCGCGTCGCAACTGGTTGCGCAGCCTGAGAACGGAAATGGATCGAGCGCGATGTCGACGTCCGCGTAGGCCGCGAGCGTCTCCTCATGCGTACCGTAGCCCGCCAGTTCGAGGCGTGCTGCGTCGATGCCGCACGCGGCGCACCGCGCGAGAAAGCGCGAGCGCGTCTGCACGTCATCGAACGCCCCTGCTTTCAAGCGCAGCACCGCCGACGGATTCGCCTGAAGTATGTGCGACCACGCGGCGAGCACGGCGTCGTTGATCTTCGCGAGACGATTGAAACAGGCAAAGCGCAGGCCGGCGTCGACGCGTGGCCGCACCTGCGGGTAAACGAATGCCGGCGCATGGCAGAGACGACCGTCGCTCAGATACAGCAAGCGTTCGCTGTAGTGCCGAGCGAACTGCGGCGGGCTCAGCCGCTCATCGCTGAGCATGAAATCGATCGCATCGAGTCCGCTGCTGTGAAAGTAGTCGAGCCAGCTGATCTGCACGGGCGCCGGCCTCGCTGCCAGTGCGCGCAGTCGATTAGCGGGCCCGTGACCGCTGAGTTCGACCAACACGTCGATGCGGTCGGCACGGATCAGTTCGCATAGTTGCGCGTCGTCGAGTTCGTCGACCTGCCGCCACACCGCGGCAGCGGCGCGGAAGCGCGCGTTTGCGTCGTCCTCGATGCTGCCGTTGTCGTACAGGAAATGTTGCATGCCGTGCCGATCGAGCGCCGCGAATTCCGTCGCGAAAAAGGTCTCCACCACGCCGGCCGAGAAGCGCGGTGAGAGCCAGCCGATACGCAGAGGTCTTTCGGGATCGGCATGCGGTTGCGCGGGCACCCAGCGGGGCGGCGCTGAGGCGAAGTCGTCGGCCCAGCGACGATGCGCCGCGGCCAACGCGTTCGCGGACACCTGGGGCGCGTGCTGCAGGGCGATCAGCTGCGAACTCGCGGCGATGGCATCGCGCGGATGATCGGCGCGCAGCGTTGCATACTCGGCAAGCGCTGCCTCGATCTCACCGCGCTCTCGAAAAAGTTCCGCCCGCAATAGGCGCGCGCCGCGATGCTGCGGCGATCGCGCCAGGACCTGGGCAGCCATCGCGATCGCGTCGCCGGAGCAACGCTGGGACTCAAGCTCGCAGGCGCGCCGATAATGCATCTCGATATCGAAGCGCGCCGCCAGCACGGTGTCGCCCGGCAGGTCCGTGCGCAATCGTGCCAACAGTGCCAACGCGGCATTGGCGCGACCGGCGTGTTCGAGCAAGGTTGCAACCTCCAGCGCGAGCGATCGTTCGGCGGCGAGAGGCGGCAACGGTTTACGTAGCCGTGCGGCGATGCCCGCGCCCTGCGCGCTGATCGCGGCGCAGCGAAACCACTGCAGGAGTGCTCCGGCGTGCTGCGGGCGAAGGACGCTCGCCTGCCTCAGTGCGCGTGCCGCCTCGGCCTCGCGTCCTGCCGCGGCCAATGCCAGTCCGAGATTGATCCATCCTCCGAATCCACCCGGATCGCCGGCGATCGCCTGCCTTGCGTCGATTTCCGATGCTGCCGGATCTGCCAGCGCAAGGTGGATCGCTGCCCGGTTGGCCAGGATCGAGGACTTGTCGGCAGCCAGCGCCAGGGCCTTGTCGAGCCATTGGAGCGCCTGCGCGGATTGCCCCCGTTGATGCTGCAGCATCCCCAGCATATGCAGTGCATCGACATTGCCAAGGTCCTGCGCAAGCAGTTCCCTGTAGTACTTGTCAGCCGTAACAAGGTCGCCCGCACGATGGCAGGACAGCGCGGCGCGCAACAGGTCCTCGGTGGTCGGCATTGCGGCTGGCTGGAGTGGGTGGACAATGCCATGGTAGCCGACGGTGTGCAGGCCACCTCGGAATGGCGCCCCGCGGATGGTTCAGCGATAATCCGCGGCCTTCCGTACCACACGAGCGGCCGGGCTGTTGAGGCAGATGCCGCAGCGCTCCGGACACTGCGTACGAACCACCACGACTGCACACGTCGCGTCCGCAAGGCTCGCGCTGGAGGCAGACGCCCGTCGCGCAACGGGTTTTCATGGAGCCAAGTCATGCAATACATCTACACCATGATCGGCGTCAGCAAGGTCGTGCCACCAAAACGACAGATCATCAAGGACATTTCGCTGTCGTTTTATCCAGGCGCAAAAATCGGCCTGCTTGGTTTGAATGGCACCGGCAAGTCGACCGTGCTGCGCATCATGGCCGGCACCGATACCGAATTCCTCGGCGAGGCGCGGCCTGCGCCCGGCATCAAGATCGGCTTTCTCGAACAGGAACCCAAGCTCGATCCGACCAAATCCGTGCGCGAGGTCGTCGAGGAAGGCGTCGCTGACATCATCGGCGCGCAGCAGCGACTTGATGAAGTCTATGCGGCCTACGCCGAGGAAAGCGCCGATTTCGACAAACTCGCGGCCGAACAGCAGCGCCTCGAGAGCCTGCTTGCGGTGACCGACGCGCATGCGCTGGAACGTCAGCTCGAGGTCGCCGCCGATGCGTTACGGCTGCCGCCGTGGGAGGCCAATGTCGGCAAGCTGTCCGGTGGCGAGAAGCGCCGAGTGGCGCTGTGCCGCCTGTTGCTCTCCAAGCCCGACATGCTGTTGCTCGATGAACCCACCAACCATCTTGATGCCGAGTCGGTGGAGTGGCTGGAGCATTTCCTGGCCAGCTTCCCTGGCACTGTCGTCGCGGTCACGCACGATCGCTACTTTCTGGACAATGCCGCTGAGTGGATTCTGGAACTCGACCGCGGTCGTGGCATCCCGTGGAAGGGCAACTACTCCTCGTGGCTGGAACAGAAGGACGAACGCCTCAAGCAGGAAGAATCCGGCGAAAAAGCGCGCCAGAAGGCGATCCAGCGGGAGCTGGAGTGGGCGCGCAGCAACGCCAAGGGTGGTCGCAGCAAGGGCAAGGCGCGCCTGGCGCGAATCGAGGAACTGCAGGCGGTCGACTACCAGAAGCGCAACGAAACCAACGAGATTTTTATCCCACCCGGCGAGCGCCTCGGCAGTTCGGTGATCGAGTTCAAGGGCGTGACCAAATCGTTCGGTGATCGTCTGCTGATCGACGACCTGAGCTTCAGCGCACCACCCGGCGCGATCATCGGCATCATCGGACCGAACGGCGCGGGCAAGTCGACCTTGTTCAAGATGATCATCGGTCTCGAAAAACCCGACAGTGGCGAAATCGCCAAAGGCCAGACGGTCAACATCGCGTATGTCGATCAGAGCCGCGAAAAACTCGAAGGCAATCACAACGTCTTTCAGGAGATTTCCGGCGGCGCGGATATCCTCAACATCAACGG
>JBDUED010000123.1:0-7745 GCA_040002595.1 Dokdonella sp.
AAGCGTCGAAACAGAGTTTCCAGGCGTTCCTGCACGAGCGCATCTTCGCCAAGCTCGGCATGCGCAATACACTTGCCTATGTACGCGAAGGACCGCCGGTTCCACAGCGCGCGTATGGCTACACGCAGACCAACGGCGTGTGGCGGCGCACGGACCAAAGTCTGACCAGTGCAGTGCTCGGCGATGGCGGCATCTATTCCTCGGTCGACGATCTGGCCAAATGGGACGCCGCACTGTACGACGACCGCCTGCTCAGCAACGCCTCGCGCCAGCTCGCATTCGCGCCGCATACGAAGACCGACGATCCGACTGTCGACTATGGTTTTGGCTGGCGCATCACGGGCGACACGCTATGGCATTCGGGCGAAAGCATCGGTTTTCGCAACGTGATCGTACGCTGGCCGAGCCAGCATCTGAGCGTGATCCTCCTCAGCAATCGCAACGATCCCGAGCCATACCGCGACGCGCTCGCCGTGGCGCATCAGTTTCTGCACGAGTGAAGTGCATTCCAGGTCATTGTGCCTGCCGGCGTCAGTTCTGCGGGCGTCTACTCATAGCGGCGCCACCCCGTTGTCCCTGCCCGAAGGTTGCACCGTCGGCGCGCGATCATCATGCAGCGCTACCGTGTACGGCGACATCAAGGCGATTCCTTCCGCGTGCAGACGCGCCAGGATGTCGAACAGCAACTCGCTGCGAACGCTCCCGGCCTGACGCGGATTGGCGATATACGCGGTCGCGATGAAGATAAGCGAGGTGCCTTCGATGCCGTCGAGCAGCACACTGGGCGCTGGCGTTCCGAGCACCCCGGCGTTAGCGGAAAACGCATCATGCAGCGCCACGCGCACACTTGGGGCATCCGCATTCAGCGGTACCGGCAGGCGAATGCGCACCCGGCCTTCGGCATTGGCAAGGGTAACGTTGCGCACGTTCTTGGTGATGAGTTCGGAGTTAGGGACGATCACTGTCGACCGATCGGCCATCTGGATTTCGGTCGCACGCACATTGATGCGGCGGATATCGCCCTCAATGTCGCCGAGCACAACCCAATCGCCTACCTTGACCGGCCGCTCGGCCAACAGGATCAGTCCGGACACGAAATTCTGCACCACGGCCTGCAAGCCGAAGCCGATGCCGACCGACAACGCACTGGCGACCCAGGTGATGCGTTCGAGACTGAAGCCAAGCGCCGACAACGCGAAGCCGAACACCACCACGCTGCCGGCGTAGCCAAGCAACGTTGTCACCGAAATGCGCATGCCAGGATCGAGACGCGTCGTCGGCAGGTAGCGATGGAACAACCAGTGCTTGAGTGCGCGGATCGCTGCGAGGCCGAGGCCAAACACGGCAATCGCACCAAACACGGCGGCTGGCGTGACTTCGATTTGACCGATCCTGAGCTGCGTCGTTGCCTGCGCAATGCGCGCGAGCAGATCGGAAGGGCCGCTGCCGAATGGGGCGAACACGGTGGCGATGCCGAGCACCAGCGCGCACAGCCGGAACACTCCCGAGCAGAGCACCTCGAACTGATCGAGTGAACGCCGCTGCAGACCCAGCGTGCGCTGCAGCCATCCCTCTCGCGAGGACATCGCGGCGGCACACGTGTCCTCGATCACATGCACGAGCAGATAAAAGGTCGCGGCGATGATGCCAAGCCCGACCATCTGCCGCGCAATCTGCTGGGCAAGCGCCACGTAACCTGAAAGCGCCGTCGCCAGGGTCGCCGCAACGCCCAGCCACAACGCTGCGACGCTCAACCCAATCCACACCGAACGTTGCGGCGGATCGACGTCCAGCGCCATGTTCCTGGCAGTGGCCGGCGTGCGTTCACGAACCTTCGCGGGTGCGCCGCCGCCCAGACGCAACAGGGCCCAACCGATCAGCAGGCTGTAGATCAGCGCCACCGCAAGGCTGCCGGCAATCGTCGCCGACAGGCTCGCGCCGATCAGCGAATTGATTTTCTGCTGCAGGATGCTCAGTGCAACCGCGCAACCGAGCAGCGGCGGAAAGAGACGCAAACGTTCGGCTACCGGATCAGGAATCGATGGCAGGCGCCATGATGGTCGTTGCGCCGACAACAGTGCGCGGCCCAGGCCGGCGACAAAGCTGCCGAAAAAAACCGCGCTTACAATTGCGCGTGCGAACGTCGCTTCGACGTCGGAAAACGCATCGTGCCAATTGAGCGCAGTCGCGATCAGTTGCGCGCCGCCGCCAGTGAACGCAGCTGCCACGACGACGACCGCGAGCGCCAACGCCGAACGACGCAAACGCCCCTGCGGAACGCGATCCGCGGTCACGCGCATCAGCGCCCGCTCCGCGCCCCAGCGGCCGAACACGATCAGCAACAGGGCGAGGGCGATGCCGCCGAATGCAATAAGGCGGTTGTCCGGCGCGAAACTGTCCCTCAATGCACTCGTCACGCCGTCACGCAGCGTACCCAGGCGCGCGCCGTCACGCACGAGATTGCTGTCGACCTCGCGCCAGAATGCGGGCGTCAGCGGCGAAGGCGTCCGTTGCGACAAGCGTTGCTGGAAATTGGCACGACGCGCCTCGGCGATTTGCGCAGCCAATTGCTGGCTGTCGACGGCGAGCAGTTTGGCGCGCTTGATCTCGGCATCCAGCATCGCGCGTTGCTTGTCCAGATCGGCGCGTTGCGCAGCGATGTCGGCAGCTTCCGCGGGCGCACCCTTCGACGGCGCAGGCCCCAGTTCGGCCAGTCGCGCATCAAGGGCGGCAAGTTGCGGCGTGCGGTCGAGCGTCAGCGCATCGGCTTGCGTGGCCAGGGCGGCTACGGTGTCGCGGAATTCGTTGAGCTTGACATCCTCGATCTCCACCGCGTCGAGCTGCTTGCGGATGTCGGCAATCTGCTGACGGGCGCTGTCGAGGAGTTTGGCGGAATCGGGTGCCTGTGCCGCACAAGGCAATGCGGCGAACACAAGCAGAATCAGAAAGAGAACGCGCGGGATTGAATGCATGGCGCGCATGATAAACGGGTGGGTGTGAAGCGTGTGTGGCTCGTCCTGCGCCGCCATCAAAAGCATCGCGCCTTTCGGCCCTCCCACACAAGCAACGCGATCATGCTCGAAGTGGGAGCGCCGGAAGGCGCGATGCTTTCGTGTCGCTTCAGCGCGGCGCAAACACGTCGTCGCCGAACGGAGTCAATCCAGGCGCACCGGCGTAGCCCAGGTGCGCGAGACCAAAATTGTCCTCGATCCAGCGCAGCAGCGAATAATGATTATAGGGAACGTTCGACACCGTGCCGGGCTTGATTGACGCGCCGAGCAGTACCGCACCGATACGGCCACCGCCCGGCCCATCGAGGCCCGGCTGCGGACCGCCCGCAAGCCCGCGCTCGCCGCAACACGCGGTACTGTCGAGCACGCCTTCATCGAACGTGATAATCAGGACGCCATCGCGCTTGAATGCCGGCGACTGCGTGATGCGAGGAACCCATTCGCGCAGGAATGCATCGGCCGAAACGAGACCCCCCGGCTCTCCGTTTTTGCATGGCACGTCATGGCCGTCATGGCACAGGTTTGGTGTGATGAACGCGTAGTTTGGTGTGCTCGAAGCATCAGCGAGATCGTGCGCGAGCACGTCAAGATTGACGACATGCTTTTCACAACGCGGTACATCGTCAACGATCGAGTGAAAATAGATGAACGGGTTGTGCTTGTCCGCGTATTGATCGGCCGGGGTCGCGTGGTTGGTCGTGTCTTTCGTTCCAATCACCGCATGGCCACATGCGGCCGCCTCGCGCGCAGGATCCTTGCCCATGTCTTCCATGTAGCCTTTCCAGTTGAAGCCGGCCGCTTCCAGCTGATCAGCCACCGTCTTCACCGCGGCCGGATACACGCAGCCCTCGCCATGCAACTGGCCGTCCCCATCAAGCACCGGATCGGTCGCGACAAATTCGCTGAGGAAATTGCAGTCGCCTTGCGTCGCGGCATTGGGCGCCTGGCCGCTGATCATAGCGATGTAATTGTCGAGGCTCAGATGGCCAATGCCGAAATATCGGTTCAACAAGGCACCCTTCGCGGTGAGCTCGTGCGCGAGATACGGCGCTGCCGATTGCGCGCCGAAGGTCGAATCAAACGGCTGATTTTCCAGCACGATCACAAACACATGAGCGAAACGCGGGGCGGTCTTTTGTCTGGCGTGCGGCGTCGACGCGCAACCAGACAGCGCGAGCGCCACCGCGCAACACGAGAATGTGATTCCGCGTATCAGGATCATTGATTCGATCGCCTCTTTGAATAATTGTTGATTCTTTCACGCTGGGCGCCATGTTGCCCGTCGTGCCGTGAGCCGCGCTGACGCAAGCGACGCGAAGGAAGTGCGGCGTCAAGGCAAATGTGCGTGCGATCCAGGCGGAGGAAATTTTTCGATCCTTTCCTCCGTGGCATCGCTGAATAGAAGCTGCCTCGCAGCACGCGCCCTTCGTTGCGCGGCAAGTCGACGTAGGGTAGCTTCGTCCGGAATCAGCCGCCAGCGATGGAGCCGTTGATGCCCCGTACAAAAGCCGAACGCGCCCATCCGCCGCTCGACTGTGCAGTGATCGGCGCCGGCCCTGCGGGTCTCACCGCAGCCACTTATCTGGCGCGTTTTCGCCGCAACGTGCGCGTGTTCGACGATGGGCAAAGCCGCGCGCGCTATATTCCGGTCAGCCACAATTGCCCCGGTTTCCCGTTCGGCGTTTCCGGAATTGATCTGCTCGGCAAGATGCGCGAGCAGGCGCTGTGCTACGGCGCCGAACTCGTGGATACGCGCGTCGATCGGCTCGAGCGCGCGGACGGCGGCTTTGTAATCGGCGCCGGCGCAACGACCTGCGTGGCCCGCACGGTCCTGCTCGCCAGCGGCATCCGCGATCGTCTGCCGGCGCTGGCGCAGATTGAACGCGGCATCGACGATGCGGTCGTGCGAATCTGCGCGATTTGCGACGGCTACGAAGCGCGCGACGACCGCATCGCGGTGTACGGGCCGGCAGCAACGGTGCTCCAACATGCGTGTTTCCTGCGCACCTTCTCGCGCCGCGTAACCGCCGTACTCTCCGCGCCCGGACTACCGGATGCCGCCGCGTCGCAGCGTGCGCGCGAACTGGGTGTGCGTCTCCTGGCCGTGCCTGAGCACATCGATCTTACCCAAGACTCCGCACAGCGCATCGTCGCCTGTCGCATCATCTGGAGCGAACGAGAGGAAATCTTCGACACGCTGTATCCGGTGCTTGGCGCGGAACCCAAGGCGACGCTCGCGCGCGCACTCGGTGCGCGCTGCGATGGCAACGACGAATTGCTCGTCGACGCGCACATGCAGACCTCGATCGACGGACTCTACGCAGCCGGTGATGTGGTCAGCGCATTGAATCAGATCAGCGTCGCGACCGGCCAGGCCGCAGTCGCGGCCACCGCGATCCACAACAGACTGCCGAATAACGCAGTGCAGACGGGCTGAAACACATTACCCAAGGCGTGGACACGTTTAAACAGTCGTCGGGTTCGGCTTTTCCGGATCGAGCTTCCACAGCTTGATCGCCCGCGCCACATCTTCGGGTTTCATCTTGCCCTCGGCCGCGAGCGCGGCAATCGCCGCCTGCGCAATCCAGTAGCGGTCGACCTCGAAGAAACTGCGCAGATTCGCACGCGTGTCGCTGCGGCCGAAACCGTCGGTGCCAAGGACGACATAACGCTTGGACTGCGGCATGAATGCCCGGATCTGGTCGGCGTATTCGCGCACGTAATCGGTCGCGGCAATCGCCGGGCCCGCGCGGTTGTCGAGACATGAGGCGACGTGCGATATGCGCGGTTTGCTGTCCAGCGGATGCAGGCGGTTCCAGCGTTCAGTGTCGAAACCGTCGCGACGAAGCTCAGTGAAGCTCGGGCACGACCAGATGTCGCTGGCGACCCCGAAGTCCTTATCCAGCAATTGGGCCGCTTCGATTACTTCGCGCAGGATCGTGCCGGAACCGAGCAGTTGCACGCGCGGGCGCGTGTCCTTCTTTGATTTCGACGCAACCGTTGAACGCGCGCCTGCCGATGCGGCGCTCTCGACTGTTGTGCCGGCTGTCGCGCGTGTTTCCTTCGGCGCCGGTGCCTCGATGTCGCCGACTGTGCTGTTGCCCGGCTTGTCGCTTTTCGCAGCCGCGGTCGGCGTGCCAGGCGGTAGCGGCGCGTCCGCATCGCGCAGCAAATACATGCCCTTGATGATGTCCGCTTCCGCACCCGCTGGCATATCCGGATGCGCGTAGTTTTCGTTCATCACGGTGACGTAGTAGTAGACGTCTTCCTGCTCCTGCAGCATGCGCCGCGCGCCGTCTTGCAGGATCACCGCCACTTCATACGAAAACGTCGGATCGTAGGCGCGGCAATTGGGGATCGCGCCGGCCATCAGATGCGACTGGCCATCCTCGTGTTGCAGGCCTTCGCCATTCAAGGTGGTGCGCCCGGCGGTGCCCCCGACGAGGAATCCGCGCGCACGCATGTCGCCGGCGGCCCAGCACAGGTCGCCGACGCGCTGAAAGCCGAACATCGAGTAATAAATGTAAAACGGGAGCATCGGTACGTTGCTGATCGAGTAACTCGACCCCGCCGCCATCCACGCCGACATCGCGCCCGGTTCGCTGATGCCTTCCTGCAGTACCTGACCCTTCTGGTCTTCGCGGTAATACATGAGTTGATCCGCATCGACCGGCTTGTACTTCTGCCCAAACGGCGCGTAGATGCCGATCTGGCGGAACATGCCTTCCATGCCGAATGTGCGCGCCTCGTCGGCGACGATCGGCACCAGATGCGGGGCCAGCTCCTTGTTGCGCAAGAGCAGGTTCATGCCGCGCACAAAGGCCATCGTGGTGGAGATTTCGCGCTCGCCGGTGCCTTTGGTGATCTGCTCGAAAGCCGACAGATCCGGTACTGCGATCGATGTACTCTTGCGCCGGCGCTGCGGCAGGAAACCGCCGAGCGCGCGACGACGTTCGAGCATGTACTGCACTTCCGGCGAATCCTTGCCCGGGTGGTAGTACGGCACGTCGGCGAGCTTGTCGTCGGCAATCGGAATCTGGAAGCGGTCGCGGAACGCGCGCACTGAATCGGCGTCGAGTTTCTTTTGCTGATGGGTCGGGTTCTGCGATTCACCAGCCGAACCCATGCCATAGCCCTTGACCGTCTTGGCCAGGATCACGGTCGGCATGCCCTGCGTATTGACCGCCTGGTGATAGGCCGCATAAACCTTGTGCGGGTCGTGACCACCGCGGTTGAGGCGCCAGATGTCGTCGTCGGACAGGCTCGCGACCAGCTCGCGCGTCTCCGGATACTTGCCGAAGAAATGTTCGCGCGTGTAGGCGCCACCGAAGGCCTTGCAGTTCTGGTATTCGCCGTCGACGGTTTCCATCATCAGCTTGCGCAATTTTCCGGACGTATCGCGCGCGAGCAGCGGATCCCAGTAGCTGCCCCAGACCACTTTGAGCACGTTCCAATCGGCGCCGCGGAAATTGCCTTCCAGTTCCTGGATGATCTTGCCGTTGCCGCGCACCGGGCCATCGAGGCGCTGCAGGTTGCAGTTGACGACGAAGATCAGGTTGTCGAGTCCTTCGCGGCCGGCCAGCGAAATCGCTCCGAGCGATTCGGGCTCGTCGGTCTCGCCATCACCGAGGAAGCACCACACCTTGCGGTCGCTCTTGGGGACCAGGCCGCGGTGCTCAAGGTATTTCATGAAGTGCGCCTGGTAGATCGCCTGCAAGGGGCCCAGACCCATCG
>JBDUED010000124.1:0-7468 GCA_040002595.1 Dokdonella sp.
GGATTCTTCGGCAGCATGCCCTTGACCGCAATCTCGATCACGCGCTCCGGATGCTTGGCGAGCAAGTCCTTGAGCGGGGTGGTTTTGAGATTGCCGATGTGGCCGGTGAAGCGATGATAATTCTTGTCTTCGAGCTTCTTGCCGGTGACCACAATCTTTTCGGCGTTGATCACGACAAGATAGTCGCCGGTGTCGACGTGCGGCGTGTAGATCGGCTTGTGCTTGCCGCGCAGACGAAGGGCCAGTTCCGTGCACAGGCGTCCGAGCGTCTTGTTGGTGGCGTCGACTACATACCAATCGCGCTGGACGCTTTCGGTTTTGGCGCTGATCGTTTTCATGTCCGAAAGGCTCTGCTCGGCCCGGCCAGCGGGCGCGTATAAATGAGGGCGCGGGAGAATAGCGGAAGAACCCGACGCTGGCAACAGCGGGCCGCCGACCAGCGGGACTGCGAAGGATAGCATGAATCCCGTGTCCGTTCCTGCGCCTCGGCCCGCGCCCGCCACCGGCAACGGTATCCCCGAAGCGGCTGCCGCCCCGACTCCTTGCGCAACGAGAAACTCTATCAAGCCGCAGCGCTCGTGCCGGATCTGCTGCTGACTCCAAGGATTGGCTGCCGCATCCAGCCTGGCAATGACCTGCGCGAACTCGACGCGCGGGTTAGCGTGTTGCATCCTCTGACTTTGCTCGCGCAACCACTGGAAAATCCCGCACCATGCCCAGCCGAATATTTTCCCCGTTGGATCGTGCGCTGATCGAAATCGAGCGCGCGCTCGCAACAGTCTTCGTAACCACGCCCGTCGCGACGCAACCTTCGCCAGCGGCGGATATTCCCGCCAGCGCGCTTGACGACAGCGCGCGCCGGCATGCCGCGGGACTGATGCGAGTCAACCATGTTGGGGAGGTCTGCGCGCAGGCGCTGTATTTCGGGCAGGCCGCGGTGGCCCGCGATGGCCTTCTGCGCACACAAATGCTGGACGCCGCGGCCGAGGAGACCAATCACCTGGCGTGGTGCGGCGAGCGCCTGCAGGAATTGGGGAGTCGCGCAAGCGTGCTCAATCCGCTCTGGTATGCCGGCGCCTACGCGATTGGCGCCGTGGCGGGTCTGGTCGGCGATCGCACAAGTCTGGGCTTTGTCGTCGAGACCGAACGCCAGGTGGAAGCGCATCTGGGCGAGCATCTGCAAACGCTGCCGGCCGCCGACGAACGCAGCCGCGCGATCGTGCGGCGCATGCAGGCGGACGAAGCGCGTCACGCACAAATGGCGCTGGGCGCTGGCGCACGTCGCCTGCCCGCACCGATTCCGTCGCTGATGCGCTTTGCCTCGAAGGTGATGAAGACGATCGCGTATCGGATGTGACGCGCCAGTACAGCGGTGGAAGCGGCGGCGACCGCTATGCGTGCCGCCCTGGCGATGAGGCATCGCACCTTCGGCGCTCCCCCAATGAAGCGACCGCTGGGAGGATCGATCAGGACGCAAAACGCCGACTGCGCCGCATGCGGCTGGTAAGGCCTGCTGGCCTCGCCGAGTAGCGGCTCCCCTACATCAAATTGCGGCCGTGGAAGAGTTCTTCGATCTCGCGTTTCAAAAGCTGCTCGATGCGCTGGCGTTCCTTGAACGAAAGGTCGTCGGCGGTCGCCTCGAACAGATAGTTGTCGAGGTCGAAGTCCTTGATGTGCATTTTCGTGTGGAACATGTTTTCCTGATACACGTTGACGTCGAACATCTCGTATTTCTGGCGGATGTGTTTGGCCAGATAATCCTGCACCGAGTTGATCTTGTGGTCCATGTAGTGCTTGCGACCCCTCACGTCGCGGGTAAAACCGCGCACGCGATAGTCGGCGATCACGATATCGGACTCGAAACTGTCGATCAGGAAATTGAGGGCCTTCAGCGGCGAGATCACGCCGCAAGTGGCAACATCGATGTCCGCGCGGAACGTGGCGATGCCGTTGTGCGGATGCGTTTCCGGATAGGTGTGAACGGTGATGTGGCTCTTGTCCAGATGCGCCACTACCGCGTCGGAGATCATGTCCTTGCCGAGCTTGTCCACGACTGGATGCTCGGAGATCAGGATCGTCACCGATGCGCCCTGCGGATCGTAGTCCTGGCGCGCGATATTCAGGATGTTGGCGCCAATGATGTCGGCCACATCAGTGAGGATCTGGGTCAGGCGATCCGAATCGTATTGTTCGTCGATGTATTCGATGTAGCGGTCGCGCTGAACCTCGGACACCGCGTAGCAGATGTCGTAGATGTTGAAGCTGAGCGCCTTGGTCAGGTTGTTGAAACCCTGAAGCTGCAAACGCGGAATCGGTTTGACCACGAAAGGAACCCTCGGTACTAACGGCGAGACGCCAGGTTATCGACAGGAGCTATCCGATCCCCTGTCGGGGGCGCGGATTATGGGCCAAGCGGCGAGGCGATGAAACCGAGCGGCGCCGAAGCGGCTCGATTGCAGGCGGTGTGACGCACTCGGCAATATGCAATAAGATGTGAAGACGCTCATCCACAGCGGTTGCGCAAGCGCATGGACGCCCCTTGTGTGCCGCCGGGAATGAGGCAGTTGCCGAGTCGGAACATCGAAGGATAGCTGGTGGAAGTGCAATCTAAATCGCCCGATTTTCGTTACACGCTGGCGCGCGAGGTCAACCGCGTGCAGGCGCCCCCGATGCTCATCCCGGACCGCGCGGCGATGGAGCGTTTTCTCGGCGCCTGTCATCGGCGCCGTTACGCGAGCAAGACCGCGATCATCCGGCCCGGCGACTCGGCCAACATCCTGTATTACGTGATCGACGGCTCGCTGACCGTATCCTCCGAAGACGAGGAAGGCCGTGAACTGATTCTGGCGTACCTCAACCGCGGCGAATTCATTGGCGAGATGGGCCTGTTTGTCGAGACGCCGCGTCGGGAAGTCATGGTGCGCACGCGCACGCCGTGTGAATTGGCCGAGATCGGCTACGAGCGCATGTTCAATTTGTTCGAGGGGCCGCTGCGCGAGGAATGCCCGAAGATCCTGTTCGCAATCGGGCAGCAACTGACCAATCGCCTGCTCCACACATCGCGCAAGGTCAGCCGACTCGCTTTCATGGACGTGACCGGCCGTGTAGCCAAGACCCTGATCGACTTGATCGAGGAGCCGGATGCGATGACCCATCCGAATGGCAAGCAGATCCGCATTTCACGCCAGGAAATAAGCCGCATCGTTGGTTGCTCGCGTGAAATGGTCGGGCGCGTGCTCAAGCAGCTTGAAGAACAGGGCATGATTTCGGTCGCCGGCAAGACCATCGTGGTGCTCGGGACGCATTGAGGGGAACCTCGAAAAACGTTCCAATGCCGTCATTCCGGCAAACAAGGCGAGATCCGCGAGGTGCCTGAGCGGGCGCGACGACTGGCCGCGCGACGCGCGTTTTGGTTGCGACGTCTGCTCAAGCCTGGCGCAGCGTGTTGCTCACCTTCATCCGACTTCAACTCAGCGCGCGAAAAACAACCGCGCCAGTTCCGCGCCGGGATCTGGTGCGCGCATGAACGCCTCGCCAACGAGAAAGGCATGGATTCCGGCTGCGCGCATCCGCGCTACATCGTCCGGTGTGTGGATGCCGCTCTCGGTGACCAGTACGCGACCTGACCCGGTGTACTCGCGCAGCCGCAATGTCGTGTCGAGCGAGGTTTCGAAGCTGCGCAGATTGCGGTTGTTGATTCCGATCAGTGGCGTGGGAAGGTCCAGCGCCCGCTCGAGTTCGGCTTCATCATGGACTTCAACAAGCACATCCAGACCAAGCTCTGTCGCGAGCAAGGTAAATTGCAGCAATTTCGCATCGTCCAGCGCCGCCACGATCAGCAAAATGCAGTCCGCGCCGATCGCGCGGGATTCGTGAATCTGATAGGCATCCACGATGAAATCCTTGCGCAACACCGACAGCTCACAGGCCGCCCGTGCCGCAATCAGATTCGCCTCGCTGCCCTGGAAAAAATCCGCGTCGGTGAGCACCGAAAGACACGCCGCTCCCGCGTTCGCATAACTGCGGGCAATCGCCGCCGCATCGAAGTGGACACGGATGACGCCTCGCGAAGGGCTGGCCTTCTTGATCTCGGCAATGACTGCGGGCTCGCCGGCATGAATTCTCGTTTCCAGCGCCGCCACGAATCCCCGCGTTGGCGCGGAATAGGCCGCGCGTGCCGACAACTCGGCCAGCGGCGTGCGGGCACGGCGTTCGGCAATCTCCTCGACCTTGCGCGCGAGGATGCGCTGGAGAATGTCGCTCATTCGGAATTCGCAATTGGGAAATATCGATGTTGCGGGAGCCGCGTCAGCCGCGATGCTGTTGCTTCGTTCCGGTGAAACCAAGCGTCGCGGTTGCCGCAGTCCCACGGGACGTGATTCAGCCGCCGCCAATTTCACCGGCAAGCTGGCGCGTAATGCCGACAAATTCCTCCATCTTCGCCAGTGCGGCTCCGCTCGCGACAACCTCGCGCGCGCGCTCGATGCCTTCGCCAATCGTCGCAGAAATATCAGCCGCGTACAGCGCGGCGCCGGCATTGAGCAACACGATATCGCGTGCGATACCGGGCGTGTTGTCGAGCGCCTCGATCAGCAGCACCTTCGATTCGGCGACATCGCGCACGCGCAAGTTTCGGCTCGATGCCATCACGAAGCCGAAATCCTCCGGCTCGATTTCGTATTCGCGCACTTCGCCATCGCGCAGTTCGCCCACCACAGTCGCCGCACCGAGCGAAATTTCGTCCATGCCATCGCGTCCCCAGACCACAAGGGCGTGATGCGCGCCGAGTTGCTGCAGCGCGCGCACCTGGATGCCAACCAGATCCGCATGAAATACGCCCATGAGGCAATTGGCCGCACCGGCCGGATTGGTCAGGGGACCGAGAATATTGAAGATCGTGCGCACACCCAGTTCCTTGCGCACCGACGCGACCGCCTTCATTGCCGGATGATGATTGGGCGCGAACATGAAGCCGATGCCCGTTTCCTCGAAGCAGCGCGCGATCCGTTCGGGATCGAGATCGATCGTCGCACCAAGTGCTTCAAGCACATCCGCGCTGCCTGATTTTGACGACACGCTGCGATTGCCGTGCTTGGCTACGCGCGCGCCCGCCGCCGCCGCCACAAACATCGACGCTGTCGAGATGTTGAAGGTGTGCGCGCCGTCGCCGCCGGTCCCGACAATGTCGACAAAATTGGCCTGTGTGCCGACATCGACTTTGCTGGCCAGCTCGCGCATCACCCGCGCTGCGCCGGTGATCTCGCCGATAGTTTCCTTTTTCACGCGCAAGCCGCAGATGATCGCCGCGACCAGGGTCGGTGATACGTCGCCGCGCATGATCTGGCGCATCAAATCGACCATCTCATCGTGGAAAATCTCGCGATGTTCAATGACTCGCTGCAGCGCTTCGTGCGGGGCAATCGGCATGGTGCGGCCTACGCTGCTTTCGGCAATGCCGTTCCGAGGAAGTTTCCAAGCAAGGCGTGTCCATGCTCAGTCAGGATTGACTCGGGATGAAACTGCACGCCCTCGACCGCCAGCGTCCGGTGACGCAAGCCCATGATCTCGTCGACCGACCCGTCCGCGTCGCATGTCCACGCCGAAACTTCCAGGCATGCCGGCAAGGCTGATTTGTCCACAATGAGCGAATGGTAGCGCGTCGCTTCGAAAGGATTGGACAAGCCGCGAAAAACTCCCCGGCCATCATGATGGATCATCGAGGTCTTGCCGTGCATGATTTCACGCGCGCGCACAACCTTGCCACCAAACGCCTGACCAATGGCCTGATGGCCGAGGCAGACGCCGAGTATGGGAATCGTGCCGGCGAGTTGCTCGACGATTTCCAGCGACAGGCCCGCCTCGTTCGGCGTACCCGGTCCGGGCGAAATCACGATTGCCACCGGACGCAACCCACGCACCGCAGCCAAAGTCATCTCGTCATTGCGGATCACGCGCACGTCTTCACCCAACTCGCCAAAGTACTGCACGAGATTCCAGGTGAAGGAGTCGTAGTTATCGATCATCAGCAGCATCGGGGGTGCCGTTTTTCAGAGTGTGCAGTGGATCAGTGAGCATAACAGCCCGACCAATGGCACGAAGACAGGCCGGCGTTGCGGCCAGCCAACTGATTGGAGCCGGCAGCCCGGGTGGAATCCGATTCCGCGACGTCTTTTCTGCCGAAGGCGGCGGTTCGTACCGCTCTTTTCCGTATCACTTGACATAGGCGCATCATCGGCCGGCGGCGTTGCCGCGCCGAACGTCAGCACCCATTTACGAGGCCAAGCCAATGAATACTGTAGGCACTTCCATGAAAGACTATCGCGGCCTGTTGGCGTCGGCGTCGCTGATGTTGACTCTGAGCGGATTTATCGCAACCAGCGCGCGGGCGGCGGATGGCTATTTCGATACCAGCTTTGGATCGAGTGGAACCTTGCTGGTCGATGTCTCGCCTGACAATCAAGACAAGGGGCAGGTGATGCAGGTTCTGCCGGACGGCAGATTGTTACTGGCGGGCACGTGCTCCAAGCCAGAACCTCCTGCAATTGGCAACTTTCCAAAGTTTTGCGCGACGCGGCTGCGGCCAGACGGCAGCTATGACCCCAGTTTCGGCCCGGGCGGCGTTGGCTATCTGCGCTTCGATTATTTTGACTCGATCGGGGGGTGGCCGAACAACACGTCTTTGCAGGATGCGATTCGACTTCGCGACGGCCGCATGCTGTTTGTTG
The DNA here is from genome assembly GCA_040002595.1 of Dokdonella sp. GTDB lineage: Bacteria > Pseudomonadota > Gammaproteobacteria > Xanthomonadales > Rhodanobacteraceae > Dokdonella_A. The sequence continues at coordinate 6,726 of JBDUED010000124.1, forward strand.
GCCGACCGACCGGTCCCGGCATTATTCTCGCGGCGCTCAAGGCCGACGGTAGCGCGCTCGATCCAACCGTCGGCGGCGGCGGCGCCCAGGGATTCGTCCAATTCAGCTCCGACCCTCCGACTGCTGGCGCACCGTTCAATACGATGGGCACTTCAAGATTGATCGAACAGTCCGACGGAAAAATCCTGATTTCCGGATCGGACAATGGCCCCACCGGCAACGCGGACTTTTCGGTGATGCGGGTGTTACCCGATCTGAGCGGCGTGGACACCACGTTCGGCACCAATGGGCGCCAGACTGTCACCTTCGATCTCGGCGGGCCATCCGGAATCAATGCCGACAGCCCCTCCGCAATGGCATTGCAGACCGACGGCAACATTCTTCTCGCGGGCTACGCACAGCTCAATGGAAGCACGGTAAATATCGCGATCGCACGCCTGCTGCCCAATGGCCAAATGGACACGAGTTTCGGTCCGGACCAAGATGGCCGCGTGCACTTGGCGCCCGCATCGATCAGCGTGCTGACATCGGTGCTGGTCGATCGCCAGAAACGCATCGTGATAGGCGGCGCTTCTGGCGATCCCACCAATACGTATTACGAATGGCTCGTCAACCGCCTGCTTCCGGACGGCAGCCAGGATCCCGCGTTCAATGGCGGCAGTTCGCAGCGTTTTCTGATCCGTACGGGGGTGATCGGTGGCTCGCAAGTCGTCAAGGCGCTGACCTTGCAACCGGACGGCAAG
>JBDUED010000125.1:0-7335 GCA_040002595.1 Dokdonella sp.
AGGACGGTCGCATCCGCCAGCGCGCCTGGTATTTTTCAAAAGTATACGCAGACCCGAAAACGGTTGACACGCTGTACGTGCTCAACACCGGCATGCTGCGCTCCGAGGACGGCGGCAAGAGCTGGAAACTCGTCGCGGCAACCCATGGCGATCACCACGGTTTGTGGATTGATCCGGCAGACCCGCATCGGCTCATCAATGCCAACGATGGCGGCGCGAGCGTGTCGCTCGATGGGGGTTCGACATGGTCGACCCAGGATAACCAGCCGACCGCGCAGTTCTATCACGTCGCCGTCGACACGCGCTTTCCCTACTGGGTCTACGGCGCGCAGCAGGACAACAGCAATCTCGCCGTGGCCAGCGCCGCCGACGACGGCGTGATCGGCCCGCGCGACTGGTATCCGGCGGGCGGCGGTGAATGTGGCTTTGTGCTGCCCGATCCGCGCGACGCATCGATCATCTACAGCAATTCGGAAAATTCCATCGGCCGTTACGACAAGCACCGCGAACAAGTGCAGGACATCAGCGCGTGGCCGATCGACAACTCTGGCCATCCCGCCAGCGAACTGGCGCACCGCTTCAACTGGACCGCACCGCTGGCACTCTCGCCGCACGATCCGGACACGCTTTATGCCGCATCCGAAGTGGTGTGGAAGACCACCGATCACGGCAACAGCTGGCAGATCATCAGCCCCGATCTCACCCGCAACGACAAGAGCAAGCAGGAAGCTTCGGGCGGTCCGCTGACAAGAGACATCACCAGCGTCGAGTACTACGACACGATTTTCGCGCTGGCCGAATCGCCTGTGGCCAAGGGCCTGGTGTGGGCCGGCAGTGACGATGGTCTGGTCCATGTCTCCAGCGATGGCGGCGCGAATTGGAGTGACGTCACACCCAAGGAACTGCCGCCATGGAGCACGATCAGCATGATCGAGCCATCGCCCACCAACGCGGATGTGGCCTACATCGCGGTGGATCGGCACAAGCTCGATGACGTGGCGCCGTATGCGTGGAAAACGGCCGATCGCGGCAAGACATGGACGCGTATTGTTGCGGGCCTTCCCGAAAAAGCCGTCGTACGCGCGGTACGCGAGGATCCGGCGCATCCCGGTCTGCTTTATGCCGGTACGGAAATGGGTGTGTTCGTGTCCTTCGATGACGGCGCGCACTGGCAGTCGTTGCAACTGAATCTTCCCGCGACCCCGATTCATGACCTCGTGGTGAAAGGCAACGATCTTGTCGTGGCAACGCACGGTCGTTCGTTCTGGATTCTCGATGACGTGACGCCGCTGCGACAGATCACATCGGCGAGCGCAGCGCAGGAAGCAATCTTGTTCAAACCGCAGACGGCGCTGCGCCTGGGTTATCCCGACGAAGTGAACACGCGGCGTCCGGTCGGCACCAATCCACCGGCAGGCGCGCTGATCGATTATTTCCTCAAGACCAAGCCGCAGGGCGAGGTCACCGTCGATATCATCGATGCCCAAGGCAAGATCGTGCGCCATCTGTCGAGCACGAAAACATCAAAAGAAGTGCAGCCTCCCGAGTGGCCGGATCAGATCGTGCCGAACGACAAGATTCCAGCCGAAGCCGGCATGAACCGGCTGGTGTGGGATTTGCGCATGGCCGATCCCGAACAGATTCCCGGCGCGTTTTATTCCGGCCTCGCCCCACGTGGTCCGCGCGTTGCACCCGGCCAGTACACGGTGAAACTCACCGTCGCCGGCAAGAGCTCCGAGCAGCCGTTGACGATGGTCACCGATCCGCGCTCCAAGGGAAATCTCGCCGACATCAATTCCAAGATCGATCTGCAAGTCGCCGCGCTGCACGACATCGATCGTCTGCATCATGCGGTCAACGAAATCCGCGCCGCGCGCGAAAAACTGGACAAGGCGAAAGAACAATTGCCGAAGGATGGTGGACAGGCAAAGCCGATCGATGCGCAGCTTGCCGCGCTCGACCCGATCGAACAGGAACTCATGCAGGTCAACATGAAAGGCTCCGAAGCGAACCTCGCATTCCCCGGAAAATTGAACGAGCGTTTCGCCACGTTTGCAGCGACGCAGGATGATGCCGACACCGCGCCCACGACTCAGCACCGTGCGTTGTATGCAACGTTGCACACGCAGTTGGAACAGCAATTGGGTAAATGGGAAAAGCTGAAAGCCACCTTGTAACTGCGCCCACGTAACAACAGGCCCTGCAACGCGCCGGTGCGGCCATCCACCACCGGCGCGACGTCGACATCGCTGTATTCCCACGGGCGAGTGTGGTCGAGCTACGCAGCGCATGGCCGATTGCGATTCGCGCACATCAAACGCCACGTTTCCGTTATGGCGCATGAGTTGACTCTGGACCATAGTCCGGGGTTTAGCATGTCGCATCGATGTCTGATGGAGATGCTTTCATGTCCAGTTTCACCATTGGCGAAATCGCCCGTCGCGCGGAAGTCGGGATCGACACCGTGCGCTACTACGAGCGCAACGATCTGTTACCGGTGCCGGAGCGGCGTCCCTCCGGGTATCGCCAATATCACGAGTCCGACGTACAGCGCTTGAGTTTTATCCGGCGAGCAAAGGAGCTTGGTTTCAGCTTGGCGGAAATCCGCGAACTGCTGACGCTTTCGACCGACCGCGAACGCGGTGTCAACGGCATCAAGGCGCGGGCAAAAGCGCGCGTGGTCGATCTTGACGCGCGCATCCGGGAAATGCAGCGGGTACGTCGCGGTCTGCAGGTCTTGATCGATGGCTGTCCGGGCCACGGGAAATTGCAGGGCTGTCCGATCCTCGGCGCTCTCACGCGAAAGGAGAACGCATGAACACTCCGTCAAACCACAACCCTCATTCACCGCATGAGGCTGCGATCGATTCTGCTGAATCCGGGAAGGCCGGTTCGGCTCGCGCAAGCACCGCGTCCGCGCAAACAGCGGCGAGCGGCATGACCGATCCGGTTTGCGGCATGCGGGTCGATCCCGCCACTGCAAAACATCAGGCCGAGCACGCGGGGCGCACTTGGTATTTTTGCTCGGCCGGATGTCGCGAGAAGTTCATTGCGGAACCTTCGCGCTATCTGGACAAAAGCACGGCGGCGGAAATACCCGCACGTGCAGGAACGCTCTACACCTGCCCGATGCACCCCGAAGTGCAGCAAGTGGGGCCCGGCAGTTGCCCGAAATGCGGCATGGCGCTGGAACCGATGCTGCCAACCAGCGAGGTGGATGACAGCGAACTGCGCGCAGTCCGTCGCAAATTCTTCATCTCCGCGGCATTTGCGATTCCCTTGTTGCTGATTGCGATGGGGCCGCATCTGTTTGGATGGCATGCGAGCGAATCGACCGCGCACATTTTGCGCTGGTGCGAACTGCTGCTCTCGGCACCGCTGGTTCTGTGGGCAGGCGCCTCGTACTACGTGCGCGGCTGGAAAGGCGCTCTCGCCGCTTCGCCCAATATGTACACCCTGATTGGACTGGGTGTGCTGACGGCGTTTGGTTTCAGCCTGGTCGCGACATTTGCACCGGCCTTGTTTCCGGCCCCGATGCGCGATGCACACGGCATGGTCGGAGTGTATTTCGAACCCGCAGGCGTGATCGTCGCACTGGTGTTGTTTGGCGAATGGCTGGAATTGCGGGCGCGCGGCCGAACCTCCGCGGCGATCCGCCGACTGCTCGACCTGGCACCGAAATCCGCACGGCGCATCCGCGCTGACGGCAGCGAAGAAGATGTGTCACTCGAACAGGTGCACGTTGGCGATCTGCTGCGGGTCAGGCCGGGCGAAAGCGTGCCCGTCGATGGCATCGTCGTCGATGGCACCAGCAGCATCGATGAATCATTGCTCTCGGGCGAACCACTGCCGGTGCAGAAACATGCCGGGGACCGCGTCACCGGTGGCACCCTGAATGGCACCGGCAGCCTGCAGATGCACGCCGAGCGCGTCGGGCGCGACACCGTGCTCGCGCAGATTGTCGATCTTGTCGCCAACGCGCAACGCACAAAAGCGCCGCTGCAAAGGCTCGCGGACCGGGTTTCGCGCTATTTCGTGCCGGCTGTTGTCGCTGTCGCGTTGCTCACTTTCGGCGCATGGCTCGCATGGGGTCCCGAGCCGCGACTCGCCTATGCGCTCGTCAACGCGGTCGCGGTGCTCATCATTGCGTGTCCGTGTGCGCTCGGTCTCGCGACCCCGATTTCGATCACCGTGGCGAGCGGTCGCGGCGCCGAAGCGGGCGTGTTGTTCCGCGATGCCGCAGCCATCGAGACCTTGGCAAGCGTCGACACTCTGGTCGTAGACAAGACCGGCACCGTGACTGAAGGCAAACCTGCGTTGACGGATGTGCAAGCGGTTGCCGGCGTCAGCGAAAGCGAAGTGCTGGCGATGGCGGCCGCGCTCGAAGCACCGAGTGAACACCCGTTGGCCCACGCCATCCTGGAAGGCGCCAAGCAGCGTCAGGTCACGTTTTCCGCGGTCGGCGATTTTACCTCGGTGACGGGTCAAGGCGTGCGTGGAACTCTTGCCGGCGTGACGATCGCGCTCGGCAACGCCGATTTGATGCGCGCGGTCGGCGCCAATCCGGATCCGCTGGCGACGCGAGCGGACGAATGGCGTCGCGAAGCCAAGACAGTGATGTTCCTTGCACGCAACGGGCAACTTGCGGGGTGCATCGCCGTGCAGGACCCGATCAAGCGCAACGCACGCGAGACTCTGCAAGCACTGCATGAAGAAGGGCTGCGCATTGTGATGTTGACCGGTGACAGCGAAGCAACCGCGCAGGCGGTGGCGGCACTGGTCGGGATCGAGGAAGCGCACGCCAGCCAGACACCGGCGGCGAAAGCCCACTGGATCACCCAAGCAAAAGCCGCCGGCGCGCGCGTCGCGATGGCCGGCGACGGCATCAACGATGCACCTGCTCTCGCTTCCGCCGATGTCGGTATCGCAATGGGCAACGGCTCGGATGTCGCCAAGGAGAGCGCCCAAATCACTCTCGTCAAGGGCGAACTCGCCGGCATCCTGCGTGCGCTGCGCTTGTCCAAAGCAACTGTGCGCAACATCCACCAGAACTTGATATTTGCTTTTGTGTACAACACGATAGGGATCCCGCTGGCGGCAGGCATTCTTTATCCGTTTTTCGGGCTGCTTCTGAGTCCGATGATCGCTGCGCTCGCGATGAGCCTGTCGTCGGTTTCGGTGATCACGAATGCGCTGCGTTTGCGTAGCGCACATTTGTAACGGAGGCGTCGCGCGTGCAAATGGGTGCTGCCGCGGCTACCGTTCGTGCGCAGTCGCCGCGAGTCACAATGAGGAAGTTCGATGAAAGTTCGCCTGCGCCAACTCGCTGCCGATCTCGCTGACAGCTTCTGGCTCGTTCCGGCGGCAATGGTGCTGGCCAGCGTCGGACTCGCCATGCTGTTGCTGGCAGTGGACAGGCAGAACCTCCTGCCCGCGTGGCTGACCAAGTCGAACTGGCTCTACAACGGCGGAGGCGAAGGCGCGCGCACCCTGCTCGGTGCCATTGCATCCTCCACGATTGGCGTGGCCGGCACGGTTTTTTCGATCACCATTGCCGCCCTGTCGCTTGCCGCTGGACAGATGGGTCCGCGCCTCCTGCGAAATTTCACGCGTGACCGCGGCAACCAGGCGACATTGGGCGTCTTCCTCGGCACCTTCTCGTATGCGTTGATGGTTCTGCGTAGCGTACGCACCCAGGAAGAGGGACTGTTCACGCCCCACATCGCGCTGACCTTCGGCATCGTCCTCGCGTTCGTGTGCGTGGCCACGCTGGTGTACTTCGTCGGCCACATGGCCAGTCGCATCAACGTGGATACGGTGATCGACCTGGTCAGCGACGACGTGCGAAGCGGCCTCAAGGATCTGATCACCGACACCCAGCCCGTCGCCGGCTTTGCGCCCACCCAATGGAACGAGTCGACGCCGGTGCTTGATGCGAGGCGGGGTTATCTCCAGCATGTGGACAGGCACGCTCTTGCCGCCTGGGCCGCAAGAAACGGAACGTGCCTGCGCCTGCTCGTCGGACCCGGCGACTATGTCTTTCCGGGGATCCCGATCGCCGTGATGGCGCCAGCCGTGCCCGACGCGGAGATCGCGATCCACGATGCCACCGCCCTGGGCCGCACGCGCAGTAGCGCGGGCGACACGGAACAGGCGATCCGCCAACTGGTGGAAGTGGCCGTGCGTGCGCTCTCGCCAGGCATCAACGATCCGCATACCGCCATGAGCGTGCTCGACCGGCTCGGGTCTTCGCTGTGCGATCTATCCGGCCAGATGTTGAGGACGGGAGTGATCGCGCACGAGGGCGTCGCGTCGCTGATGGTGCCTTCGCTGACGTACGCGCAGCTCACCGACATCATGTTCCACATGATCCGTCAGAATGCCGAAGGCCACGCGGCCGTGTACCTGTGCATGCTCTCGGTGCTGTGCGCGACGGTCACGTGCGAACTGGATGCAGAGCGTCGCGTTGCACTGTCGCGCCATGCGGATCTCGTCATGGAGGATGCCCGACGAAGCGTCGGCAATGCGTCTGATCGAGCCGACGTCGAACGTCGGCATGCTCTGTTCGAAACCCTGCGCGACGGCGATATGCGCGATGTCCTTGCTTTAGTGGATGCCAACTGACCGTGCTCGATCTCGCTGCCATCTGCATCGTCGTCACCGCCCTTCTCGCGTACCTCAACCAGCGCTTCGTCCGGCTGCCGCTCGGCATCGGCGTGATGGCGATGGCCCTTTCACTGTCGTTTGCCATCGTGCTGCTGTCGAATGTGGGCTTTCCCGGTTTGCGCAAATACGAGGAGACGTTCCTGCAGTCCATCGATTTCTCGGACGTGCTGATGCAGGGCATGCTGAGTTTCCTGCTGTTCGCCGGAGCGCTGCACGTCAACCTCGACGCGCTCAAGCGATACCGTTGGCAGGTGGCAAGCCTGGCGGTGGTCGGCACCGTTCTTTCCACGCTGGTCGTCGGGACCGCTATGCGGTTCGCGCTGCCGTGGCTCGGACTTGAACTGTCCTGGCTCCATTGCCTGCTGTTCGGCGCGCTGATCTCGCCAACCGATCCCGTCGCCGTGCTGGGTATCCTCAAGTCCATGGGCGCGCCCAAGCCCCTCGAGGTCGTTATCGCCGGCGAGAGCCTTTTCAACGATGGCGTCGGCGTAGTGATGTTCTCGTTGCTGCTGGGCATCGTCGCGAGCGGCTCGTCGCCGTCGATCGTTGGGGCCGGTTTGCTGTTGCTGCAGGAGGCCGGTGGCGGCGTGGCCTTCGGCCTGATGCTCGGCTTTTTCGCGGTGGGCATGCTCAAGAGCATCGACCAATATCACGTGGAGGTGCTCATCA
>JBDUED010000126.1:0-7318 GCA_040002595.1 Dokdonella sp.
CTTCGGCGTCCTTGTTGATCGCGACGATGGTGCCGGCGTCCTTGATGCCGGTCAGATGCTGGATCGCGCCGCTGATGCCGACTGCGATGTACAACGCGGGTGAAATGATCTTGCCGGTCTGACCGACTTGCAGATCGCTCGCCACGTAGCCCGCATCGACGGCGGCGCGTGACGCGCCGACGGCCGCCCCAAGCTTGTCGGCCAGCGTGTAGATGATCTTGAAGTTTTCCGATGATCCGAGCGCGCGGCCACCGGAGACGACGCGCGCTGCGCCTTGCAAATCCGGACGGTCGCTTTTGCCCTGCACAAGGTCGACAAAGCGCGTGTGATTGGGCAGTGCGACGTCGAGCGACAGCGCTTCGATGGGCGCGGCATTCGCCCCTGCACCAGCGGCCGCGTACGACGCGGTGCGTACGGTGGCGACAAGGATCTGATCTGCCGGCGCTTCGACCGTGACGATCGCATTGCCGGCGTAGATCGGGCGCTTGAACGTGTGCGCGCTTGTCACCGCCATGATGTCCGAAACCTGCGCAACGCCAAGCAATGCGGCGACGCGCGGCGCGAGGTCCTTGCCGAACGTCGTCGATGGCGCGAGCACATGCGTGTAGCCATTCTTCGCCGCCGCGGCGACTTGCGGCGCCAGCACCGCCGCCAGCGCGTGCGCATTTTCCGCGCGCGCGATGCCGAGGACTTTCGTCACGCCGTCAATCTTGGCGGCTTCGGCCGCAATCGCCGCCGTGTCCGCCGCCAGCACGAGCACATCGATTGCGTCGGCCTTGATATCGCGCGCACAGCTCACGCAACGCGCGGTGCTCGAATTGAGTTTGCCGTCGAGATGCTCGGCGATGATCAGAATCTTGCTCATCAGATCAGCCCTTTCGATTTCAATGCCGACACGAGTTCCGCCGCGTCCTTGACCATCACGCCCTTGCTGCGCTTGGACGGCGGTGCGTACTGCGTGGTTTTGTGATGGTCACCCGAGACGATGCCAAGTTCCGTTAGTTGCAGCGTCTCGATCGGTTTGGATTTGGCTTTCATGATGTCCGGCAGCTTGATGAAACGCGGCTCGTTGAGGCGCAGATCGGTAGTGATTACGGCAGGCAAATCCACCTCGATTGTTTCCAGGCCGGCGTCGACCTCGCGCGTGACTCTTGCGACACCCTCTTCCACGTCGATTTTCGACGCAAAAGTCGCCTGCGGACGATCCCACAGCGCAGCCAGCATCTGGCCGGTCTGGTTGCAGTCGTCGTCGATCGCCTGCTTGCCGAGCAACACGATGCCGGGCTGTTCCTTCTCGACGAGTTTCAGCAGCACGCGCGCCGCCGTGAGTGGCTGGATCGAATCCGTCGTGACGACATGGATGGCGCGGTTCGCGCCCATCGCCAGACCATTGCGGATATGGGCCTGCGCGTCGACCGGGCCGATGGTGGCGATGATGACTTCGGTCGCGACGCCTTTTTCGCGCAGACGCAGCGCTTCCTCCAGTGCAATGTCGTCGAAAGGGTTGGCCGACTGCTTGACGCCGTCTGTGACCACGCCGGACCCGTCCGGCTTGACCTGGATGCGGACGTTGTAATCGACCACGCGCTTGTACGCGACGAGGATTTTCATGCGGCAATTCCCGGATGGCCGCAGCGGTGCGGCGTGAGTGAACAACAATCGGCGATTATAACCGCAGCGTCGATCGTGGGCCGGGTGTTGCTCAGGGGGTCATTCCACGCACGATCGCTTCGGCAAAACGGGCGGCCGATCCTGGTGCGGTCGCGAAAAACAGCGAAGGTTCGGCCAGTTCGAGTTCGAGCAGGCACGGCGCGCTATCGGCGTCCCGGATCAGGTCGACGCGCGCATACAGCGGCGAAGCAAACGGCAGCGCGGCAAGCGCTCGGTCGGCCACGTCGCGTTCGCCGGCGTCCGCTGTTCTCGGGGTAATGTGCTCCATGGCAAACAGCGCGCGAGTCGAATCCTCACCCCGCTGCAGCAACGGTCCCTTGCGCACCGCATGACTGAAGTGACCATCGAAATGGATCAGCGCGGTCTCGCCGAACTCGTCGACGCGGTCGAGGTACGGCTGCAGCAGAACGCTGCGGTCGTTGTCGAGCAGGCGCTGCATGTGCGCGATTGCGCGTGCGCGTTCGGCGCGCACGTGCCGTTGGGCGTCGCGCGAGCCTGCGCCGATGGCAGGCTTGACGACAAACTCGCCGAACGCGGCGTGTCGCTCGACAAACGCATCCAGCACGCGTGCCGGATCATCGCCGGGTTCGCAGAACATGCTGGGTACGATGGGCACTCCCGCAGCAGCCAGCGCGAGCAGATAGTGTTTGTCGAGATTCCAGCGCAGGACATCGGGAGGATTGGACAGCCGCGTTTGCGCGCTGACGCTTTCGACCCAGGCGAGAAATTCCGGCACGCGAGCGGTGTAATCCCACGCTGAACGCAGCAAGGCCAGATCGAATTGCGACCAGTCGACCGCGGTGTCGTCCCAGTCAACGATCGCCACACGGGCGCCGTGTTGGCGCAGTGCGTCCGCGAGGGGCGCCAGATCGTCGTCAAGCGAGCGGGCCGCAGCAGCGGTGACCAGGGCAATGCGTTGCATGATGGACAATTCCGCAGCCGGGCCGCGTATCCTGTCGAGGCAATACAGGCGATTCAAGTGCCGCTTGCGTCGGCGTTCGCCTGGACCGATTCGTTCAGTTATTGACGGGGCGGTGCAGTCGCCGGCCGCGTTCGTCGCCCGTGTGCGGGGTTCCCACCGTGTTCGAGAGGAGTTTGGCGTGGCAGGTCAAGCGGCACTTTTCTGGAGTCTGATTTTCGGCTCGATCGGATTCGGCTTTTTCCTGTACGGGAAGAAGCAGCGAGCGGCAATTCCGCTTGCGTGCGGCATCACGCTGATGATTTTTCCGTATTTCGTGTCGAACACGATCGTGCTGGTGTTATTGGGCCTGGTGCTGATGGCGATTCCGTATTTCGTGCGGATTTGATAACGGGACGTTGTTTTTGCCATCGTTCATTCGCGCCAGTTCCAAACCGTCGTCTTTCGAAGACGCAACATCGCATTCTTTGATAGCAGGGGTCATTGATGAAGATTGTCTGGGTCGCAATGCCGCTGGCGTTGGCGCTCGTCGCGTTTGCGGCGCCGGCAGGCGCTCAAAATCCTGACCCGCTGGATATCCGCGCCTGCACGGCCATCGGCGCGGATGCACAACGGCTGGCCTGCTACGACCATGCCACGCATCGCGATCTTCCACGCGACCCGCAGCGAGCTGACGCGAACGTTCCCGCGGCCGGCATTTTCAAGTTGGACGAGTCCGGTGCGCGCGTACCGATCACGCAAGAACCACGTGAGACCGCACCGCCGCGCTCGCTGCTCGACAGTCGCTGGGAACTGGCCTCCGAGAGCAAACTTGGCACCTTCAATCTGCGCGGCTATCAGCCGCTGTATGTGTTGCCGGTGTTCGCGACCAGCAAGCAGAACAAAGAGCCGCACAGCCCAAACCCGAACAATACGGCGACGCAGAGGGAACAACTGGACAACGTCGAGGCCAAGTTCCAGCTCAGCCTCAAGACCAAAATCTGGCAAGGCGTGTTCGGCGATGCCGGTGACGTGTGGATGGGCTACACGCAATCCTCTCGTTGGCAGGTGTACAACTCCAGGCAATCGCGGCCGTTCCGCGAAACCAATTACGAACCCGAGGTCCTGCTCGCCTTCGATACGCACTATCACGTATTCGGATGGGACGGGCGTCTGCTTGGCATCGGCATCGATCATCAATCCAACGGACGTAGCGATCCGCTGTCGCGCAGTTGGAATCGGGTGATTGCCGATGTGGGTCTGGAACGCGATGGCTGGACCGTGATGCTGCGTCCCTGGTGGCGCATCCATGAAGCGCGCCGTGACGACAACAACGCCGACATCAGCAATTACATGGGGCGCGGCGAAATGCAGGTGCTGCATGTATGGAACGCGCAGGAGTTCGGGGTGACGCTGCGCCATTCCCTGCGCAGCGGCAACGATAGTCACGGCTCCGCCCGATTCAGTTGGAGCTTTCCGATGGCCGGCAACTTGCGTGGTTATGTCGAAGCTTTTTCCGGCTACGGCGAAAGCCTGATCGACTACAACCACAATGCGACCTATCTGGGTGTCGGGGTGTCGTTGCTTGACTGGTATTGATCAGCGTACGGCCCACCACCTTTCTGCGTAACGAGTATCGGCCCTCAGCGCCTGGACTCGCCGTTGTTCCGTTTTCACAAATTCTGGTAATTGGGCCCGCTGCCGCCCTCGGGTGTCACCCAGTTGATGATCTCGTACGGGTCCTTGATGTCGCAGGTCTTGCAATGCACGCAATTGGCGGCGTTGATCTGCAAGCGCTTGCCGGCAGCGTCGTCGACGATTTCGTAGACCGAGGCGGGACAGAAGCGCGTGCACGGGTTCTGGTATTCCTCGGCACAACGCGTGATGCAGATGTTGGTATCGAGCACATGCAGGTGCACGGGCTGGTCCTCGTCGTGTTCGGTGGCGGCGAAATAGACACCGGCGAGTCGATCGCGCGGCGGCAGCGTGCGTGTGACGTACTCGGGTTGCCGTGGTGAATGCTCGCTCGCCGCAGCGCGCGCCGACGCGTCCAGCGCATCGATCTTGTCCAGCGAAGACCAGTCCGCGTGGTTGTTCAAGGTCCATGGCGACAGTCCGGCGGTCGCGGTTTCCCAACCAGCATTGGCGAGTCCCAGCCACAAGCCCTTGGTGAAGCCGGGGCGGATATTGCGCACCTTTTTCAATTCCGCCATCACCGGCGACGCGCGCATTTTCGCGTCGAAGCCGAGCGAGGTGCCGGTGGCGGCAATGTGCTCGGCGGCGAGCATGCCGGAACGAATCGCCTGATGGGTGCCCTTGATCTTGGGCACGTTCATCAGCCCGGCGCTGTCCCCGATCAGCAGCGCGCCCGGCATCTCGACCTTCGGCAGCGATTGCCAGCCGCCCTCGATCAACGCACGTGCTCCGGCCGACAGGATCGTGCCGCCCTCGAGCAGCGCCTTGATCATCGTGTGATTCTTGAACTGCTGGAACGCTTCCCACGGACGGAACATCGGATCGGCATAATCGAGGCCGACGACGAAGCCTGCGGCGATGCGATCATGGTCCAGGTGATAGACGAAACTGCCGCCGTAGGTCGAATTGTCGAGTGGCCAGCCGAGCGTATGCATGACCTTGCCGGTTTCGACGCGACCAGGTGGCAACTGCCACAACTCTTTCATGCCGATGGCGTAGGTTTGTGGATTGCAATTCCTGTCGAGTGCGAACTTCGCGATCAGTTGCTTGGACAGACTGCCGCGGCACCCTTCGGCGAGAACGGTCACCGGCGCCTTGATGTCGATGCCTTCGGTGTAGCCGGGTTTGTGCGAGCCGTCTTTGGCGACGCCCATGTCGCCGATGCGCACGCCGGCGACTGCGCCCTTGTCGTCGAACAACGGCGCGGCTGCTGCAAAACCGGGAAAGACATCGACGCCAAGTGATTCTGCTTGCGGCGCGAGCCAAGCACACAGCGCACCCAGCGAAACGATGAAGTTGCCGTGATTGTCCATTTGAGGCGGGGTGACCGGCGACTTGATCGCGCGCGTCGCATCGCGCAACCACCAGAACTCGTCCTTGGTCACGGGCACGCAGATCGGTGGCGGATTGGCGCCCCAATCGGGCAGCAGTTCATTCAATGCTTCAGGCTCGATCACCGCGCCGGACAAAATCTGCGCGCCGATCGTCGACGCTTTTTCTATCACGCAGACGCGGATGTCCGGTTTCAGCTGTTTCAGCCGGATCGCGAAAGCGAGTCCGGCTGGCCCGGCACCGACGGTAACGACGTCGTATTCCATGATGTCGCGTTCGCTCATTGCGCACTCCGGCTTGCCTGCGGGGATGCCGTGATTGTCAGGGTTCGCTGCGGACACGGCAAACGCCGGCTACTGTTGCCACTTTCGGCATCGTTCGGAGCGGCTGCAACCTCGATGTTTTTCTGGCCGGCTGGGCCGCGTCTGGCGTTGCCATCGCGGATGGAACGGGCCGCTTGGCGCTTACATACGCAAATCTGCCTGAGCGAATGCCCGCTCTGCGCTGGCATAATCGACGGACCCATCAGCGAACACAATCCATGACTGCGACAATCCGGGATGATGTCCTGCGCGGAGCCGCCGCGTTCCAGCAACTGCACTGGCTTGCCAGCGGCGACATAAATAGCGCGCAGCTGACGGCAAGCTACCGCGCTGCGATCGCGCGTGACAACCCACAGTTGCACGCCTATCTCGCGCTCGACGAGAGCGCCGACGCCCAAGCCGCCACGAGCGATGCGCGTCGCCGCGATGGCCGCGCGATTGGTCGCCTCGATGGTTTGTGCGTCGCGATCAAGGACACGCTTGATGTCGCCGGTGTGGCCACGACGGGAGGCTTGCCCGGTCGCGCGCAATGTGTCGCAACGGCTGACGCGGCGGCGGTCGAACTGCTGCGTGCGGCGGGTGCGGTCATCCTTGGCAAAACCAATCTCGATGAAGGGGCGCTCGGCACGTTCAGCGCAAATCCGCACTACGGCAGCGTGCAAAATCCTTCACGCGCCGGCTACACGGCCGGTGGTTCCTCGGGGGGCTCGGCGGCAGCGGTTGCCGCAGGTCTTGCGTCCTTCGCGCTCGGCAGCGACACACTCGGTTCGGTACGCATTCCTGCCAGCCATTGCGGCGTGTTCGCGTTGAAACCGACTCACGGCGAAGTTTCCACCCGCGGCATGCTGCGCGGCGCGCGACGCTTCGATTGTGTCGGCATTCTCGCCCGCAGCGTCGAGGATCTGGCCATCGTGGTGCAGGTACTGGATGCGTTCGATGCGCCCGATCCGCGTTCGCGCAAACGTCGCGTGCCGCTGGCGATTCCGGATTGGGAACCTGGTCACTTGCGCAGTGGCGTACTGCCAGATCTTGGCGCAATGGGTGTAAGCGAAGAGGTGCGTGCGGTGTTTGAAAGCGCACTGGGACGCTTGGCGAGCCAGCTTGGCCATCGATGCGCGGTGGATTTTTCCGACTACGATTTTGTGCGCATGCGCCGAGCGGCGTTGCTGGTGATGGAAAGCGAGTTGGCGCTGGAACTGGCCGACGACCTGCGCGACACGGCGCATCCGCTGTCGCCGCATCTGCGTTCGATGCTCGACTACGCGCGTGGCAAATCCGCAGTCGATTACGCTGCGGCAGATCGCCTGCTCGACCAGGCCGTGTTGAAGGCGCGTCGGGTATTCTCCGAAATCGACGTGCTGGTACTGCCCACGGTGCCGCATGGCGCAGGTCCGCTGGC
>JBDUED010000127.1:0-7237 GCA_040002595.1 Dokdonella sp.
CATGAGATTGCGTCGCTTGAGGACGCTTGGCTGGACGCGCATTCGGCGCTCGATAGAGCCCTCCAAGCCTGATTTCCGTCGGCCTTGAAGTCTTTGCTTGACAACTATGTTTATGGTGTTATAGTTCACTACATCACTAGTTCATCAACGACGCAGACAACACGTCGAATTCTTCTGGTCCCACCTAGCTGAGGGTGTCATGTCAAACCGTCTTGCCCATCTCTTGCTGCTGTCCACCGGCCTTTGCACGGTCGGCATGGTCATCGCCATGTCCTCCCCGGGCATCGCCACACGCGCTCAGGTTGTGTCGCCGGTCGCGGCGCCCGCAACAATCGTCGCACACACCCCAACCATGGTGCTGCTTCCAACCATTGTCGTGCATCCGGACCGGCCCGTGCCGACCTTGGCTACCATCACCGTGCACGCCTCTTTGGCACACGACCCAGTCGACAAGACTGATGTCAGCGCAAGCGCCTATGACGTCGCCAGCCATACCGCTGTTTCGGCGCTGGTTTCGCTGCCCGGCAGCTCCTTCGACATGCCCTACTATTCCTTCGGCAAAAGCTTGCGCCGCGTGAGCAAGGAATGACCCTGATGAGCATGACCTGGAACGATTCGACGCCGATCTACCGTCAACTGCGCGACCGCGTGGTGGCGATGATCCTGGATGGCGTCCTCAAACCCGGCGATGCATTGCCGTCGGTGCGTCAGGTAGCCGGTGATTTCCAGATCAATCCGATCACCGTGTCCAAGGCATATCAGGAATTGGTCGATGAAAATCTGGTGGAAAAACGAAGGGGACTGGGCATGTACGTGAACGAAGGCGCGCGCGATGCGCTGATGAAATCCGAACGCGAGCGTTTTCTGCGCGAGGAATGGCCAGCGCTGCACGCGCGCCTCGCCCGCCTCGGCTTGAGCCTCAAGCAACTCATGGAAGAAGCCAAAATCGGGGAAGTCAAATGAGCGCAAACATCTCCAATCCGATCATCCGCGCACGCGGTTTGTCGAAACAATACGGGAATACCAAAGCGCTCGATGCGGTGGACTTCGACATTGAATCGGGTCGTATCGTCGGCTTGATCGGCCCCAACGGTGCCGGCAAGACCACAGCACTCAAGGCAATTCTGGGACTCACCGATTTCGAGGGCGAGCTGTCCGTGCTCGGCTTCGATCCCCGGTCGCAGCGCACTCAACTGATGGAACAGGTGTGCTTCATCGCCGACGTTGCCGTTTTGCCGCGCTGGATTCGCGTGCGTGAAGCGATCGAGTTTGTCGCCGGTGTGCACCCGCGTTTCTCGCCCGCCAAATGCCAGGCATTCCTCGCGCATACGAAGATCACCCCAGGAATGAAAGTGCGCGAATTGTCCAAGGGCATGATCGTGCAGTTGCACCTGGCCCTTGTGATGGCGATCGACGCCAAACTGCTGGTGCTCGACGAACCCACGCTTGGTCTCGACATTCTGTATCGCAAGTCGTTTTACGAAAATCTGCTGTCGGATTATTTCGACGAAAACAAGACCATCATCGTGACCACGCATCAGGTCGAGGAAGTGGAAAACATTCTCACCGATTTGATGTTCATCAACGGCGGCAAGATCGTCGTTGCGGCCACGATGGAGGAAGTCGGCGAACGCTATATCGAGGTGATGGTCAATCCCGACAACGCCGCCGCCGCACGAGCCCTCAAACCGCTCAACGAACGCCAGATTTTCGGCAAATCGATCTTCCTGTTTGACGGTGCGGACCGCGCACGCCTGGCCGAACTCGGCGAATTGCACAAGGCGAGCGTTGCCGACCTGTTCGTCGCGACCATGAAAGGAACCTACGCATGAACACTTTTCCTCTTCTGCTCAAGCGCGAATACTGGGAGCACCGGGGCGGCTTTGTGTGGACGCCGTTCTGGATCACCACGGCGTTCCTCATTATTACCGTGCTCGTCATCATCAGTGCGGAGGTTTTCCGCGCCCAGGCAGGCATCCATGTCGCCGGCTTTTCGCTCGATGACTTGCGCGGCAGCATCAGCGCGACGGATATCGCGCAGGCCGGCAACGGCCTGGACATGTCGCAGCTCGTGTTCGCCGGCATGACCTCGGTCGGACTGTTCTTCGTGACGTTCTTTTACCTGCTCGGTGCGCTCTATGACGATAGGCGCGATCGCAGCGTACTGTTCTGGAAATCGCTGCCGGTGTCCGATACCGCGACCGTCGCATCGAAGGCGCTGACTGCCATGCTGGTGATGCCTGTGATTGCGCTCGCGCTATCAACCGTGGCTTATCTGGCGTTTCTGATCGTTATTTGCCTGTGGGCCGGCGTGCATGGTTTGAACGCATTTCCGGTCGTGTTTGCAGCCCACCCGATCGGCATGTTCCTGCGTCTTGCCGCCACCTTGCCCATCGGCGCACTGTGGGCCTTGCCGACCATCGGGTGGCTGCTGTTCTGGTCCGCCTATGCGCGCAGCAAGCCGTTTCTGTGGGCCGTCCTGCTGCCGGTTGTCGCACTCATTGCCAACTGGTGGATCGGTTTGCTCGGAGGCCCGCACATGAGTGGCGATGTACACCTTGCATCGATTCTCGGGCGCCTCCTGTTCAGCATAATTCCAGGGAGCTGGCTATCGATGTCAACCGGCGGCGACGGTCCGAACGTCTGGTTCAAACCGGATGCAGGCCACGTCATCGGCAGCCTCGACCCAAGCCATCTCTATGCCGTGCTGGCGACATCCAACCTGTGGATTGGCGTCATCGCCAGCCTCGTCCTGCTCGCAGGCGCGATCTGGTTTCGTCGTCGTCGCATCGAAACTTCGGTCTGAAAGACCCAATGAACCGGCGGGGCGCGAGCCTTGCGTCTCGCCGTCAACGGAGAACCGCATGATCATCATCCACCGCTCCACTTTCGCATTCGCCTTCACCCTGCTGCTGGCTGCCTGCAATAACGGCAACCCGGGCGATTCCAACGCCGTGCGACGTCACTTCTCGATCGACAACGGCGCCGTCGCGGTACATGCAGCGGGAGCGGCCGACGCCATCGTCGATCCCGCCGGCAACCTCAGTATCGGCGGCAAGTCGGTTGACACGACAGCGGCGCAACGCACCCTCCTCGCCCATTACCACGCAGAAGTGTTCACGTTGCGCAACGAAGGCATCGCGCTCGGCCGAGCCGGCATCAAGACGGCGGGCACCGCAGTCGCAAGCGTGGTCGAAGGTCTGGCAAGCGGCGACCCGAACACCATCGGCGACAAGGTCGAAGCGCAGGCAAAGCAGGTCGAGGCGCACGTGGGCAATTTGTGCGACACGCTGCGCGATCTTCGTTCAACGCAGGAACTGATCGTCCGTCAACTACCGGCATTTCAAGCTTACGCGACGATCAACGCCGACGAGGTCGATCACTGTCGCTGAACCAAAGACGTGGCGAGCGCAGTGGGGTGCGACCACTCGCGCAGATTAGCGAAGCAACGCAAAAAAAGGCCGCGCAATGCGGCCCTTTTTCTTCTACCGTAGCGCGCGAACCGATCAATGCACGGTGTCGTTCAACACCTTGTACTTGTTCGCGCCATCGGCCTGCACACCCGTTTGCGTCAGATCCAGCGTACCGACGAGCCAGTAACGCTCAAGATCGCGTCCGATTCGGCGCACGACAGCTGCGGCATTGCCGCTGGTGTAGATGAGGTCGCCATTGCGCAGCTTTGCGGGGTCAATTGTCGCGGTAATCGGATGCCCATCATTGAGGTTTTTTTCCAGTGCCAAACGTGCGGCTGCATCCGCGGCAGGTTCGCGTACTTCGAGCGAGTTCGTCACCTGGCTGAACTCACGCCGCACGCTGCCGTCGCCGCGTATGGCTGACACCACCTGATAACGATCGGTCGCCAGCGGCTTCAACTCCGTGCGCCGCAGGTCGAGATTGCCGTCGACCCAATACAACGCAAGGCGACGACCTTCTCGGCGCGTGACGGCCTTGACAGCACCATCGACGTACAAGGTATCGCCCGATTGCAGCGATGCGACCGGCAAGCTGCCATCAGCGGGACGACCCTCGTTAAGCGACTTTTCGAGACGGGCGCGGGCCGATTCGATATCGGATGCTGCGGGCGCTGCGGGCGCCACCACGGACGCTGGGGGAGCCGCGGCAACGACAGCAGGGGAAACTGCCGCCGGCTTCGGTGCAGCCGCGCGTGCGGCGGCCGCGGTTTGCTGCGCGAGACGCGCGGTCGCCAATTCAGCTTCGGCCTTGGCCTTCTCGGCCTCCGCACGACTCTTGTCCGCGTCCGCCTTCGCCTTGTCCGCATCAGACCTGCTCTTGGCCGCTTCCGCTCTGGCTTTTTCCACTTCGGCCTTGCTCTTCTCGATCTCGGACTTGTCTGCCTTCACGGATTCCGCGGCGGCTGGACTAGCGGACTTGTTCTCCACGCGCACCAGCACGCTTTCGTAAAACCCGTCGCGCAACACCAGATCCGCGTTGCCGCCCGCGTGAACCTTGGCTGCAATCTTCGCGTGCCATTCCGGCGGCGCCGTGATGACCAGTTTGTTGCCCGACGCAACAGCTGCGCGTCCCAGAGCGGCAAGCGCGGAGTCGGCCTTGCCGCTCTGGAAACTCGCGCCGCTGATATCAGTGTTCTGCTGGGCATATGCACTGGTCGCGACCAGTGCGCTGGCAAGCATGAGTTTTTTCAACATTTGACAAGCTCCGGTTTCTTCGTTCTTGAGCAAAGGGAAAGACGGACAGCCGTTAGCGACCGTCGCCGCTGGCGGACGATCCACCGCGCGTTCAACGAAGCAGTGTGGCGTGGAACTGCGTAGTCCGCATGTGCCGTTCGCCACAAACGCTGCGCGACCTCGAAAAAAATCGTCACAAATTGACGCGAACTGCACGGCACTGGCGGTACCAGTGGTACTCCACCTCAACCGACCGATCATCGCATTCAAGCACGCCGCACTTGCAGCATTCGTGCCGTGACGCGTGCGTCAGCGGCTACCTGGGCCACCGTGAATGCCGCCCTTGGTCAACGCGGCCGGATCAAGCAGCTTCTCCAGTTGCGCACGCGACAAACCCGTTGTCTCCAACGCGACATCGAGAATCGGCCGACCTTGCTTGTAGGCTTGCTTGGCCGTAGCTGCGCCCTTGTCGTAGCCGATGACGGAATTCAGCGCGGTCACCAGGATTGGATTGCGCTCGAGCGCTTCCTTGATCTTGTCCTCGCGCACCTTGAAACCCGCAATCGCCTTGTCGGCAAGCAAGCGCGAGGCATTGGCGAGCAACTCCACCGACTGCAACAGATTGAGGGCAATCACCGGCAACATCACGTTGAGCTGAAAATTGCCGCTTTGTCCGGCAATCGTGATGGTGGCGTCATTGCCGATCACCTGCGCACACACCATCGCCATCGCTTCGGGAATCACCGGGTTGACCTTGCCCGGCATGATCGAGGAGCCCGGCTGCAACGCCGGCAACTCGATCTCGCCCAGACCCGCGAGCGGGCCGGAATTCATCCAGCGCAAATCGTTTGACATTTTCATCAGCGAACAGGCCAGCGTCTTCAGTTGGCCGGAGAGTTCGACCGCGACATCCTGCGAACTGATGCCCTCGAAATAATTGTCGGACGCCTCGAATTTCACGCCAGTCATCTTGGTCAGCTCTGCGCTGATTGCGGGCCCGAGTTGCACATCCGCGTTGATACCGGTACCAACTGCGGTGCCGCCCTGCGGCAATTTGCGCACGCGCTTCAACGCGTCGTTGAGTCGCTCGATGTTCGAACGGATCTGCGCGGACCAGCCACCGAGTTCCTGGCCGAAGGTGACCGGCATCGCGTCCATCAGATGGGTGCGGCCGGTTTTGGCGACCTTCTTCAATTCCTTGGCGCGCACATCCAGCGTTTTCTTCAGATGCGCCAAGGCCGGCAACAATTTCTGGCTGACCGTGAGCGCCGCGCTGACCTGGATCGCGGTCGGGATCACATCGTTCGACGACTGCCCGTTGTTGACATCGTCGTTCGGATGCACCGTGGTGCCGCCCGCCGCACAGACATGCGCAATGACCTCGTTCGCATTCATGTTTGACGAGGTGCCCGAGCCGGTCTGGAACACATCGATGGGAAATTGTGAATCGAATTCCCCTGCGGCCACTTGCGCCGCCGCCTTGCGAATCGCCTTTGCAGAGGCAGTTTTGAGATGACCGAGATCCGCATTGGCTTGCGCCGCCGCGGATTTTATGAGGCCGAGTGCGCGGATGAATTCGCGCGGCATGGCGAGACCCGAAATCGGAAAATTATCGACCGCTCGCTGCGTCTGCGCGCCGTATAACGCGTCGTCGGGGACTTTCAGTTCGCCCATGCTGTCGCGCTCGATCCGGTACTGGCTCATCACGTGCCTTCTTCAAAAAAGGGAAACATCGATTATAGCGATGATGCGCGCCGCCCCAGTGTGAGCGGCGAAAGTGGCGATGCTTTCTGGAGCTGGCCCAAAAGCACGAAACCCTTGCCGCAGCTCCCGCGCGGGCACACGCAACGCTGCAGAGCCAAGCGTGCCGCAATGTGGGCTAAAATACCGGCGTGTATTCGCACCGTCCGTAATGCTTCAAAACCTGCTCCCAACGGTGCGGGCGTATTGCTTGCCCTGCTGAACGGCTTTTTTCGTCGCTACGGGGTTTTTGCCGGTCAAGTTGCGCCTGACGCAAGCGGGACCGCGGCCGACCAGTCAAGGCCGGCGCGAGCGCATTCCGGTCCATGCTCACGGCCGTCTGCATGGCCGTTTGGCGGGACAGTTGTGACCCGCCTGCGTGCACCATGCAAGGAGCACGCGCCATTGTCGTGCGCTAGAAGTCCGCTATCGCAAAGGAACCGAAATGAGTTCGACCCTCACTGCCTTGTCTCCGCTCGACGGCCGCTATGCCACAAAGACCGAAACACTGCGACCGATCTTCAGCGAGTTCGGCCTGATGCACCGGCGTGTAATGGTTGAATTGCATTGGCTGCTTGCACTCGCAAATGAGCCGAAGATCGGCGAAGTACCCGCGCTATCGACCGGCGCACGCGCCGCTTTGCTCGCGATAGGCGAAGCGTTTTCGGAAGACGATGCCGCGCGCATCAAGGCGATCGAGCGCACCACCAATCACGACGTCAAAGCGGTCGAATACTTCATCAAGGAAAAGGTCACCGGCAACCCGGAACTTGGCGCCACCAAGGAATTCATCCACTTCGCCTGCACCAGCGAGGACATCAACAACCTCGCCTACGCGCTGATGCTGCGCG
>JBDUED010000128.1:0-7215 GCA_040002595.1 Dokdonella sp.
CGCGCTGGCCGACCCAACGCAAACCCAGATGCAGATGCGGGCCGGTCGCGCGACCGGTTCCGCCAACCTTGCCGAGCACGTCGCCGCGCTTGACCTCGTCGCCGGGTTTGACCGCAAGCTCGCTCAAATGAAATATTTCGCTGACGAGTCCATCGCCGTGATCGACGAATACGGTCTTGCCGGTCAGGAAATATTCTTCCGCCAGCACGACGGTGCCGTCCGCGATCGCTTTCACTGGGCTGCCTTCGGGTACCGGGTAGTCGCGTCCGGTGTGTTGGCTGTGAACCTTGTCGTTGAACACGCGCTTGCTGCCGAAATCGTCCTCGTAGTTCGGCAACGGCGTTGCTGGCGCGCCGAGCGGCAGCGAAAACCGCGCCGGCGTTACCTTGACCTTCAATAGGGCGAGAACCGCCGCACGCTCCTTGGTCGCGCGGCGCTGGTTATCCGGCGACACGTTGATATAGGTGTCATTGGGGAGGGTCAACTTCACCTCCGGCCAATCGACTGCTTCGACGCGAGCCCAACCTTTGTGCTGCTTGCCGTCCTGATCCCACAATGTGATCGCGTGGCGGCCCACCTTGGCGCGAATATCCACCGGGTAGTAGCAAACCGCGTCGACAGCCGGATATCGCTTGGCGTCGATCGCACATTCCTTTGCAGCCAGATCCGGCCAACGCCCGATCTCGCCCTGCTTGAGTAGCACAGTCTTCTCCGATGTCGCCACAGGAGGTTTTTTGACGTGGTGCGTTTTCGCATTCGCGAGCGGCGCAATGGCGACAATGAGCAGCGCGAGCGGCAACTTGTTCATGGCTTCCCCCTATGATGGTGCGACAGGCACCACAGCGTGCAACATTGCCCGCCCAACCCCTAATCGCGGCTAAATCCGTGCGCAAGCGCCTGCAAACGGCGAGGTAGCCGTGTATCATGCGCGGCTCAATCCATCCATTCATCCGTATTGAAGGATGAATACCAATCAAAGCAGGCCACGATGAGCACGCTGTTTACTTCCGAATCGGTTTCCGAAGGCCATCCGGATAAAGTTGCCGACCAGATTTCCGATGCCGTCCTTGACGCAATCCTGTTGCAGGACAAACGCGCGCGCGTCGCCTGCGAAACACTGGTGAAGACCGGCGTTGCGATTGTCGCCGGCGAAATCACTACGTCGGCATGGATCGATCTGGAAGCACTCACACGCAAGGTCATCATCGACATCGGCTACAACTCCTCCGAAGTCGGCTTCGACGGCGCGACCTGCGCGATCATCAACCTGATCGGCAAGCAGTCGCCCGACATCAACCAGGGCGTTGATCGCAAGAATCCAGAAGACCAGGGCGCGGGCGATCAAGGCCTGATGTTCGGTTATGCGAATAACGAAACCAGCGCCTACATGCCAGCCGCGATTCACTACTCGCATCGTCTCGTCGAGCAGCATGCGAAGGTGCGCAAGGCAAAAAGATCGGCGCTGCCGTGGCTGCGCCCGGATGCCAAATCGCAGGTTACTTTGCGCTACGACAACGGCAAAGTTGCGGCCATCGACGCGGTCGTGCTGTCGACCCAACATGATCCGTCGGTCAAGCTCAAGGACCTCAAGGAAGGCGTGATGGAGGAAATCATCAAGCCTGTGCTGCCGACGAAGTGGATCCATAAAGGCACCCGATTCCACATCAACCCTACCGGCAATTTCGTCATCGGCGGCCCGGTCGGCGATTGCGGCCTGACCGGGCGCAAGATCATCGTCGACACCTACGGCGGATGGGCGCGTCACGGCGGTGGCGCGTTCTCGGGCAAGGACCCGTCCAAGGTCGACCGTTCGGCCGCGTATGCCGCACGTTACGTGGCCAAGAATATCGTGGCTGCCGGGCTGGCCGACCGCTGCGAAATCCAGGTTTCCTACGCGATCGGCGTGGCGCATCCAACCTCAATTTCGGCCACCACTTTCGGCACCGGAAAAATCAGCGACGAAAAAATCGAGAAACTGATTCGCGCGCATTTCGACCTGCGTCCGTACGGCATCCTGAAGATGCTTGATCTGGTCCATCCGATGTATCAGGCGACCGCTTCGCACGGTCATTTCGGCCGCGCGCCGTATGACGTGACGCTCGCCAATGGTGAAAAATTCACGGCGTTTTCGTGGGAAAAGATCGACAAGGCTGCCGAACTGCGCAAGGCGGGTGGACTGAAATAGCTGGCGTCATTCGGGCGCACGGTCAGGCTCAACGTGTCTCGCGGCGCACACTTAACCGGAATGACAAGCATCGCGTAGCAGCATGCGTGGCGTGGCGTCGCCGCGCAGAGTTCTCGTTGGCACTACCCGCGCCGCGGCCGTGATCCACTCACGTCCTTTTGGACGCGACTTCAACCGATATATCGCTTCATCGCGAACAAGCGATATAATGGCGTCTTTCGCCCTCCAAGGGGCGCTGCGACCGCGAGCGAAACGGATCACCGGTTTCGCAAGCGCGGCCAGGCTTGGTGGGTTCCCCGCAACAACCGCGCCCGTCCATTGGAGTTTGCAATGAACGCTGCCGTAAAGAATGTACCGTCGCAGGATTTCAAGATTCGCGATATTGCCCTGGCCGATTTCGGCCGCAAGGAAATCGACATTGCCGAGCACGAGATGCCGGGTCTGATGTCGATTCGCAAGAAGTACGCCGCCGCCAAGCCGCTTGCCGGCGTGCGCGTGACGGGTTCCTTGCACATGACGATCCAGACTGCGGTCCTTATCGAAACGCTGAGGGATATCGGTGCCGATGTGCGCTGGGCCTCATGCAACATCTTCTCGACCCAAGACCACGCCGCTGCAGCGATTGCCGCGAGCGGAACGCCTGTTTTTGCGTGGAAGGGAGAGACGCTGGAGGAATACTGGGATTGCACCCTCGACGCTCTGACATTTCCGGGTAACAAGGGACCGCAGCTCGTCGTCGACGACGGCGGCGATGTGACCTTGCTGATCCACAAGGGTTACGAACTCGAGAAGGGTTCGAAGTGGGTCGAGGAAGCGGCCTCCTCGCACGAGGAGCAGGTCATCAAGAATCTCCTGAAACGCGTTGCCAGGGAACGTCCGGGTTTCTGGGCGGGCGTGGTCAAGGATTGGAAAGGTGTGTCGGAGGAAACCACTACGGGCGTGCATCGTCTTTACCAGATGCTCGAAGCAGGCTCGCTGCTGGTGCCGGCAATCAATGTCAACGATTCGGTGACGAAATCGAAATTCGATAATTTGTACGGTTGCCGCGAATCGCTGGCCGACGGCTTGAAGCGCGCGATGGATGTCATGCTGGCGGGCAAGGTTGCCGTCGTGTGCGGCTATGGTGACGTCGGCAAGGGTTGCGCGCACAGCTTGCGTGCGTACGGTTCGCGCGTGGTGGTGACCGAGATCGATCCCATCAACGCGCTGCAGGCGTCAATGGAAGGGTTCGAGGTCAACACGGTCGAATCGACGCTCGGGCGCGGCGACATCTACGTCACCACCACCGGCAACAAGGATGTACTGACGCTCGCGCACCTGAGCCAGATGAAGGACCAGGCGATCGTGTGCAACATCGGCCACTTCGACAACGAGATCCAGGTTGATGCGTTGAACGCGATGGCCGGCGTTACCAAGCTCAACATCAAGCCACAGGTCGACAAGTACACCTTCAACGATGGCCGCGCGATCTTCCTGCTGGCCGAAGGCCGCCTGGTCAACCTCGGCTGCGCGACCGGCCATCCGAGCTTCGTCATGTCCAACTCGTTCTCGAACCAGACCCTCGCGCAGATCGACTTGTGGGCGCACAAGGACACTTACGAGGCAAGGGTCTACATCCTGCCGAAAAAGCTCGACGAGGAAGTGGCGCGCCTGCATCTGGACAAGATCGGCGTAAAGCTGACCACGCTCACGACGGAGCAGGCGGCGTATCTGGGCGTCGATGTAAACGGACCCTACAAAGCGGAACATTATCGCTACTGATCTGCCTCGTGGACACTGATCCCGTGCCGATTTCTCGGGATCAGTGTGCACGCCAATTTCAGCCTTGCCATCCACCGGGCGGCGTGCGTGAGCCGCGCACACTCTACTGCGCGAGACGCAAACAATGATTCCGATTTCGCTGGAATTCTTCCCGCCCAAGACCGACGAGCAACGCGCTACGCTCAACGCCGCATTGCCGCGTCTGAAGGCATTGAAGCCCGATTACGTCAGCGTGACCTTCGGCGCGGGCGGTTCGACCTTGAGCTACACACCGGAAACCGTGCGCCAGTTGCGCGAACAATACGCACTCGACGCGACGCCGCATCTGTCGTGCATGGGCGGTTCGCGCGAGGAAATCCGCAGCCTGCTCGAACACTATCGCGAGACAGGTTGCAGGCGGATCGTCGCGCTGCGGGGCGACTTGCCATCGGGCATGGCGACGCATGGGGATTTTCGTTATGCGAGCGAACTGGTCGCCTTCATTCGCGCGGAATCCGGTGAGCACTTTCACATCGAAGTCGCCTGCTATCCGGAAGTCCATCCGCAGTCCGAAGACGCGCACGCCGACCTCGCCCATTTCAAGGCCAAGATCGATGCCGGCGCGAACGGTGCGATCACCCAGTACTTCTACAACGCGGATGGGTATTTCCGATTCATCGATGCGGCGCGTCGCGCCGGTGTGGACGTCCCGATCGTGCCTGGCATCATGCCGATCGCCAACTTCACCCAACTCAAGCGTTTTTCGGACATGTGCGGAGCGGAGATCCCCCGCTGGCTGAGCAAGCGCATGGGTGCGCTCGGTGACGACACGGACAGCATTCGGACGTTCGCCGCCGATGTAGTGGCGGAGCTTTGCACGCGTCTGATCGCAGGCGGCGCGCCAGGTTTGCATTTCTATACACTGAATCGCGCCAAAGCGACGTTGGCAATTTTCGAGCGATTGAACGCTTCCTGAGCCTGTACTGGTCTCGACAATGCTAGCCTCGCGGCAATGCGAGCGCCTCGAATCATCGCGCGTGGATTGCTCACGCTGACGCTCGCATCGGGCAGCGCGGCAGCGCAAGTCGCAGATGCCGGCCAGACCGTTCACCGCTGCGCCGGCCCGACCGGCGAGATTGTTTTTTCAGGCCTTCCCTGCGGCGCGCCGGAATCGCCAGGTACGGCGACAGGCGCGTCCGATACAGCAAGCAGCGCACCCCTTTCGGTCAACGCGTGTCCTGTCTCGCGCGACGAATTGCGCGATCGTGTCGCCGCCCTGGTCGCCCGGCATGACACGAATGCACTGGCCGGCCTGATGCATTGGCGCGGTGTCGATGCGCGTACCGCCAACAGCCGCCTGCTCATCTTGCGCGATCTGCTCAAACGTCCGCTGATCGCAATTGACGCACCCAGTGATCTGGATGAAACCTTCGACAATCCAGCTGCGCTGGACAACGGCACGGTGCGCGTGCGCACGGGCAGCGATCATGCCGGTGGCCCACGAGAGCATGTATTCGGCGTGGGTGCAGATCAACGCTGCTACTGGCTGACCTGGTAGACAGCGCGTATCCACGCTTTACGCATGGTGTGTGGCAGCCCGCAACGCAGAAGGCACGCCGAGCCCGGCTGCTATCATTCACGCTTTCGCCACGGACACCTGCAATGGCCCAGCAATATCCGCAACAGATCTGGCAGAACGGGCGCATCAAGCCGTGGGCGGAAGCCACCGTGCATGTGATGGCGCATGCGCTGCACTATGGCTCGTCGGTGTTCGAGGGGATCCGCTGTTACGACACGTCTGATAACGGGCGACCCAAAGGTCCTGCGATCTTTCGCCTGACCGATCACCTCAAGCGCTTGTTCGCCTCGGCAAAGATCTACGACATGACGATTCCCTATTCGCTCGAGGAATTGAGCGCGGCGTGTCGCAGCGTCATCAAAGCTAACAATCTTGGCAAGGCGTACCTGCGCCCAATCGCGTTCCGCGGCTTGGGTGGCTTTGGATTGTCGGCCGAAACACCGATTGATGTCGCGATTGCCGCGTGGGAAATGGGTGCGTATCTGGGCGCGGGCGTGCTTGAACAAGGCATTGATGCCTGCGTGTCGAGCTGGCAGCGCTTTGCACCGAATACGATTCCAGCCGGGGCCAAGGCCGGCGGCAATTACCTGTCTGGTCAATTGGTCGCGCGCGAGGCGCGCCGGCTTGGTTTTGGCGAAGGCATCGCGCTTGCGTCGACCGGGTTGCTCAGCGAGGGCGCCGGCGAAAACCTGTTCCTGGTGTTCGACGGTGCACTGCACACCACACCTATCAGCGCGGCGCTGCTCAATGGCATAACGCGCAATACGCTGATCACCCTGGCGCGCGGTGCGGGTATCGAAGTGGTCGAACGCGATATCCCGCGCGAATACCTGTATTTGTGCGACGAACTTTTCATGTGCGGCACCGCTGCCGAGATCACGCCGATCCGTTCGGTGGATGGCAAGCCCGTGGGCGCCGGAAAACCGGGCGCAGTAACGCAGCGCATGCAGGAGCTTTTCTTCGGCCTGTTTGACGGCCGCACGGAGGATCGCTGGGGCTGGCTGGAAGCGGTCGATGCCTGAGGGTTCAATTCACGCGTGGCGCGGCGGCTGACCGAATTCCAGCGTCGCCGTCGCTCCGCCTTGCGGTCGCGGCGCCAGCGAAACTTTCCAGCCGTACAGTTCGCACAAACGACGCACGATGGCCAGACCCAGGCCGCCGCCCTTGCCAACCTTGGTGCCGCGTACGCCGCGTTCAAACAATTTTTCGGCGTCTTCAGCATCGATGCCGGGACCCGTGTCCTCGATCGTCACCCGGCTGTGGCCGACATTGATAATGACTTCGCCGGCCTGGGTGTACTTGAAAGCGTTGCCAATCAGATTGCTGAGCGCGACCGCAACTACCGATGACGGCGCGGCAGTCTCTAGCGGCTCCTCGATTTCGACGCGCACATCGACCGGCTTGTTCCCGATATGCGGCCGCTGTGCGTCGACGACCTGTTCGACAACGCGCGCGACATCCGTGGTTTCACCATCGTTCGGCGCCTGTCGTTCACGTCGCGACAGCAGCAACAACGCGTCGATCAATTCGCTTGATTGGCGCACCGCACGCTCGATGCGTTTCAAGCGCAGGCTGAGTTTCTCGGTCAGATCGGGCGAACTCTGCAACAGCTCGGTGGTGCTCGCAATCACAGCCAGCGGCGTGCGCAACTCGTGACTGACATCGGCGTTGAATTCGCGGTCGCGCTCGACCATTTCGGTCAGCCGCGTCG
>JBDUED010000129.1:0-7203 GCA_040002595.1 Dokdonella sp.
AAAAGGTGAGCTCGTGCTTGAACTCCTGATAGCCGGTGGCTGGCCGATGCTGCCAATCCTGGTGTGCTCGGCGGTCGCGACTGCGATCATCCTCGAACGTTTCTGGACCCTGCGCCGCAAGGCCGTGGTGCCCTCGGGCCTTGGCACCGAAGTGCGCGAATGGGCGCGCACACGCAAGCTCGATCCGGAACATCTGAGCGCATTGCGCGCCAATTCGCCGCTGGGCGAACTGCTGGCCGCGGCGCTTTCGGTGCGCAACCGGCCACGCGAGATCATCAAGGAACGCGTTGAGGATACTGGCCGCCATGTCGTGCATCGGCTCGAACGTTTCCTCAATACGCTCGGCACGATTGCACTGATTTCCCCGCTGCTCGGCTTGCTCGGCACCGTGTTCGGGCTAATACGCATGTTCTTCGCAGTGATGGTCAGCGGCACTGGCGATCCGCTCAAGATGGCCGGCGGCATTGGCGAGGCGCTGGTATGCACCGCCACCGGCTTGACCGTGGCCATCCCGGCCTATGTGTTTCACCGCTATTTCCGCAGTCGCGTTGCCGGCCTGGTGGTCGAGATGGAGCGCCAGGTGTTCCTGCTCACTGACGAGTTGACCGCGACCAGCGAAGTCGCCACGTCGACCAGCGTGCGCGTCTCGCGCTCGGCGGGCTGAAACCTCGCATGCGCATCGCTTCCGCCCGTCGCGAGGACGATTTCGAGATCAACGTGATCTCATTGATCGATGTCTTGCTGACTCTGCTGATGTTCTTCGTGTTGACGACCACCTTCGTGCAGCATTCGCGGCTGCAAGTCACCTTGCCACAGGCCGAATCATCCGAGCAGGCCGAGCAGCCCGATGCACTCAACGTGGTGATCGACCGCGAAGGACACTTTTTCATCGACAACAACGAAGTGCTCAATCCTGGACTTGATTCGCTCAAGGATGCCATTGCCCAGGTTGCCGGCAGCGATCATGCGCGGCCGGTCATGCTGCGCGCCGATGCGATGACGCCGCATCAGGCGGTGGTGACTGCAATGGATGCGCTCGGCGAGCTGGGTTTCACGCGTCTGTCGATTGCGACGACGCAAAAGCAGGCCGAAGGCACCAAGTGAATTCGGCGACGGACGCGCCAGCGCGTTCGGGACTGGCGCTCTACGCCAGACTGCTTGGGTATACACGGCCGTACTGGCCGGTCGCGATTGTCGCCGTACTCGGCATGGTCACCGATGCAGCCTGCATGGGCGTGTTCGCGCGTGCGATCAAGCCGATGCTCGACAACCTGTTCATCGCAAAAGATCCCGCGAGCATTTTCTGGATGCCGATCCTGATCATTGCGATATTCTCCGTACGCAGTATCGCCACGTATGTCACCGACTACGGCAGCGCGTATATCGGGCGTGGCGTCGTGCAGCAATTGCGTCAGCAGGTATTTGATCATTATCTGAAACTTCCCTCCGCTTTTTTCGACCGCGAATCGTCGGGCCACCAGATCGCGCGTATCACCTACAGCGCAGAGCAGGTCGCGCAGGCTTCGACCGACGGCGTGAAGATCGCGGTTGTCGACGGCCTCAGCATCTTTTTCTACGTGATCGTCATGCTGCTGGTCAGCGTGAAGCTGACCCTGGCACTGCTCGTGATGGTGCCGCTGGTCGGCGCGCTGGTCGTGTATGTCGGACGTCGCTACCGACGCATCAGCCATCGCATTCAGGGCTCGATGGGCACCGTTTCCGGCGTGGTGGAGGAGGTCGTCGGCGCGAATCGCGAGGTGAAAGTCTTTGGCGGTCAGGCGTATGAATCGCAGCGTTTCAATGCGGTTTCGGAACAGACGCGAAGGCTCGGTCTCAACGTATCTGCGACCAACGGGCTGGCCAGTTCGCTGGTGCAGTTGATTGCCGCGATATCGCTCGCCTTGATCATTTTTTTTGCCACGCGTCCGATCATGCTGCATGTGCTGACGCCGGGCGCCTTTACTTCATTGATTCTTGCGATGGGCGGCATCCTGCCTTCGCTGAAACGCCTGACCACGGTACAAGCAAACCTGCAACGCGGGCTTGCTGCAGCGGAGGAAATCTTCGCCCTGATCGACACGCCGGGAGAGCGGGATGACGGCCGCCGCGTGCTTGACAACGTCGAAGGCGACCTTCAATTGTGCGATGTCTGGTTGACCTACCCGGGCGCTGCGCAACCAGCATTGCGCGATGTGAACGTGCGTTGCCCGCGTGGCAGCGTGACTGCGCTGGTGGGCCGCTCCGGCAGCGGCAAGTCAACGCTTGCAAGCTTGATTCCACGTTTTCTCGAAGTTAGTCAAGGCCGCGTCCTGCTCGATGGCCATGCGCTTGGCGAATACACGTTGGACAGCCTGCGCAGGCAGATTGCCTGGGTCGGTCAGAGCGTAACCCTGTTCGATGACAGCATCGCGCGCAACATCGCGTATGGCGCGCTCGCGGGCGCGAGTGAAGAAGACATCATCGCTGCGGCGGAAGCGGCCAATGCGATGGAGTTCATCCGGCATCTGCCGGACGGCATCCGCAGCCGAGTCGGAGAAGGGGGCGCGTTGTTGTCAGGCGGCCAGCGCCAGCGCATCGCCATCGCACGCGCGTTGCTCAAGAATGCGCCGATCCTGATTCTCGACGAAGCGACCAGTGCGCTCGATAGCGCGTCGGAGCGGCTTATCCAGGACGCGCTGAAACGCCTGATGCGCGATCGCACCGTGCTGGTGATTGCACATCGGTTGTCGACGGTCGAACACGCGGACCAGATCGTCGTGCTCGATCGGGGAACGATAGTGGAGCAGGGGACGCATGCGAGCCTGCTTGCGCGCGCGGGCGACTACGCTGCGCTTTATCGCCTGCAGTTCCGGGACGAAGCCCGCGCCGTCGCGCCGCTGGAAAGCTGAGATGGACCGCTTTGCCGCACGCATAGAGCGGATCTGGTATGCCGGCGCGCCCGTGCCGTGGTGGCTTGCAATGCTGGTGCCGGTGTATCGCACGCTGCGCCGGGTGCTGCGTGCTCCCTATCAATTGGGCTGGCGCAAACCTGTTCGTCTGAGCGTGCCGGTGATTGTTGTCGGCAATTTGACCGCTGGCGGCAGCGGCAAGACACCACTGACGATTGCCCTGGTCGAGGCATTGCGCGCGCGCGGATTCAGGCCCGGTGTTGTCAGTCGCGGTTACGGCGGATCGCAACGCGAGGCATTGTTGCTCGATGACCTGCCCACGCCCGACCGTGTCGGCGACGAGCCGTGCCTCATTCGCCAGCGTACCGGCGCGCCAATTGCGGTCGGTCGCCATCGTGCGGATGCGGCCGCGTTGCTCCTCGATCGCGGTGTGGACGTCGTGATCGCCGATGATGGTCTGCAGAATCTTACGCTGGCACGCGATATCGAGATTTGCGTGATTGACGGCCAGCGCCGATTTGGCAATGGACGTGTGTTGCCGGCGGGTCCGTTGCGCGAATCGATCGAGCGTCTTGGCGACATTGCATTTCGCGTCTGCAACGGCGGCGCCGCGCAACTCGGTGAGACACCCATGCGGCTGGTCGGCGACATGGCGGTGCCGGTCACGCGCAGCGCCGATGTGCGGTCGTTAGCCTCGTTTGCCGGTCAGCGCGTGCACGCGGTTGCCGCGATCGGCAATCCCGAGCGCTTTTTCGACGGCTTGCGTGCTCACGGAATCGACGTGGTGGCGCACGCATTCCGGGACCATCACGCGTTCGTGGAAGCCGATCTCGCGCTTGGCGATGCTGGCCCCGTGTTGATGACTGAAAAAGATGCAGTCAAGTGCACGCGGTTCGTCGGCACGAACGTCTGGTGCGTACCGGTGCGTGCGGAATTGCCGCCTGCGTTTTTCAATGCCATCGTCGAACGCCTTGGCGACCTGGCATCGCCTGGGTCTCCAAAAACGTAGGCAGTAAGCCGTCAACGCGGCCCGCAATGCAGGCCGGCATCCGCGGAATGCCAGCCGAATTCGATTCGTCCAAGCCACGCGATGAAGCGCACGAGACCATCTGCGAAAGATTGCCGAAAGCGCGTGCGGTCACTATCCTCCGCGCACGCCGGGCAGTCGCTTGTCCGATTCCCGGGCTTGTCAGATCCCGTTCTTGTCAGATCAATTGGAGGTCCCGCCGTGGAATGCTGCAGTAGCCCAAGACGAAGCAGCGCTGCCACCACGGCGCGAATGGCCGGCTGATTCGCCACAGCGTCGAACTGACGTACTGACGGCGACCCGACGATTCCCGTGGCGGCAGCGTGATCCGCAACGATCGCGAATCCGGAAGCCGCCATGTTCAAATTCACTCTCTTCGCAGCCGCGGTTCCGGCCGCGCAACGGGCCCATGACGAAGGGCGCCGCAGCGACCAACCCGCACATCGGTTGCTCCAGTTCGTGCGTCTCGACGGCGCCGCTGCGCTGGCGCGCATGGGCGTCAGCGGTGAAGGCTTGTCTGCGCAAGAAGTTGCAACGCGCATCGAGCACTACGGGCCGAACGTCGTCGCGCAGGAACGGAGGAAATCCTTCTTCGCGGAAATCGCCCATCGTTTCTTCACCAACCCGATCAACATCCTGCTGACCGTACTGGCGGTCGTGTCGTATATCGGGGACGACGCGGTAGGCGCGGCGATCATGCTCGCCATGGTGTTCATGGCGGTGTTCCTGTCGTACTTCCAGGAAGCGCGCAGCGGCCGCGCGGTGGAGCAGTTGCGCAGGCTTGTCAGCAATACCGCGACCGCGCGCCGCGTCCCGCGGTCACTCGACGTCGACGATGCGGATGCTGCGACGGTTCCGCCCATGGCTGCGGGAAAAACCGAAATCCCGATCGAGCAACTCGTTCCGGGCGACGTGGTGCATCTGTCCGCTGGCGACATGATTCCAGCCGACTTGCGCCTGCTCGGCGCGAAGGATTTGTTCATCAACCAATCGGCGTTGACCGGTGAATCGATGCCGGTCGAAAAATTCGCCGGCATCGATGTGGACGCCAGCGTGCCGCTCGAATCGCGCAACCTGTGCTTCATGGGCAGCAACGTGATCAGTGGCAGCGCGACGGGACTGATCGTCGCGACGGGCGCCCACACCTATTTCGGAGCACTGGCTGGATCGCTGACCGGTGCGCGCGCGCCGACCAGCTTCGACAGGGGCGTGCAGCGTTTTGCGTGGCTGATGATCCGCTTCATGGCGGTGATGGTGCCGCTCGTGTTCGTGGTCAACGGATTGACGAAGGGCGACTGGTTGCAGGCGTTGATGTTCGCTGTCGCAGTCGCGGTCGGACTGACGCCGGAAATGCTGCCGATGATCGTCACCATCAATCTCGCCAAGGGCGCGATGGCGATGGCAAAGAAGGATGTGATCGTCAAGCGCCTCAACGCGATCCAGAACTTCGGCGCAATCGACGTGTTATGCACGGACAAGACGGGCACGTTGACGCAAGACAAGGTGATCCTCGAACGGCATGTCGATATTGCCGGCAACGACGATGTCAACGTGCTCGAATTCGCCTATCTCAACAGCCATTATCAGACCGGACTCAAGAACCTGCTCGATGTCGCGGTGCTCGACCGTGTCGACGCGGAAACACGCCAGCGCCTGCAGGGTGAGTACACCCTGGTCGACGAGGTTCCGTTCGATTTCACGCGTCGGCGCATGTCGGTGATCGTCACCGACCGCGCCGGTCGCCACTTCCTGATTGCCAAGGGCGCGGTGGCCGAGACGCTGGGTATCTGCAGCGGGGTGCGCACGGCGGAAGCGGCACATCAGCAGTCACCCGATGGATTCGAGCAAGTACGCGATGTCGCGCGCGACATGAATGACGATGGTTTCCGCGTGATTGCGCTGGGCATGCGCGAGATCGAAGCGAAGGCAGCGTATTCGCTGCGCGATGAAACCGGCCTGACCCTGATGGGCTTCATCGCGTTCCTCGATCCACCCAAAGACAGCGCCGCCGAGGCGATCAGGGTGCTGAATGAAAATGGGGTCGCGGTGAAAATACTTACCGGAGACAACGATGTCGTCACCCGCAACGTGTGCCGCCAAGTCGATTTCAAGGTCGAGCGTTATCTGGTCGGTCCGCAGATCGAGGCGATGAGCGACGAGGAGCTGACTGTTGCAACGCGCGATACCCAGGTTTTCGCACGTCTCAATCCGCAGCAGAAGGTACGTGTGATCGAAGCCCTGCATCGCGATGGACACGTTGTCGGCTTCATGGGTGACGGCATCAACGACGGCCCTGCACTGCGTGCGGCCGACGTTGGCATTTCGGTCGACACCGCCGTCGATATCGCAAAAGAAGCCGCCGACATCATCCTGCTGGAAAAAAGCCTGCTGGTACTGGAGGAGGGCGTGCTCGAAGGGCGCAAGGTGTTCGGCAATATCCTCAAATACATCAAGATGACCGCAAGCTCCAACTTCGGCAACATGTTCAGCGTGCTCGGCGCCAGCGTGTTCCTGCCGTTTCTGCCAATGGTTGCGGTACAGATCCTGCTCAACAATCTTCTCTACGATTTCTCGCAGACCTCGGTCGCCACCGATGAGGTCGACAAGGAATACCTGGCGTCCCCGCGGCAATGGGACATGCGCGCCATCACGCGCTTCGTGTTGTTCATCGGCCCGATCAGCTCGGTTTTCGATTACGCGATGTTCGCGGTCATGTGGCTTGTGTTCAAGGCAAATTCGCCCGAGCATGCAACCCTTTTCCAGACCGGCTGGTTCGTAGAATCGCTGCTCTCGCAAACCTTGGTCGTGCACATCATCCGCACCGGCAAAGTTCCGTTCATGGAAAGTCGCGCGAGCCTTCCGTTAACCGTCACCGGCGTGGTGATCTGCCTGATTGGTGGGTTGCTGCCGTATTCGCCGCTGGCTGGAAAATTCGGATTCGTGCCTTTGCCTGCGCTGTACTGGTTGTATCTCACGGCGATCATCGGCGCATACCTGCTGCTGACGCAGTTCGTGAAGGTGCGCCTGATCCGGCGTTTCGGGCTGCTGTAGAGCCGGGCGTCGGGTTGCGATTGCGTTGCGACACCCCATTTCGAGCCGTATCACGATTTGAGACGCCGGCGCGCACACTATCCCGATGTCGCTCGAAACCTTTCATCCCGCCGTCGCTGCCTGGTTCCGCGATGCATTTGCCGCGCCGACACCGGCGCAAGAACAGGCGTGGCCGGCGATTGCGGCGGGGCAAAACACGCTGATCGCGGCGCCGACCGGCTCGGGCAAGACCTTGGC
>JBDUED010000130.1:0-7180 GCA_040002595.1 Dokdonella sp.
CGGCGTTGAAGAAATACGGACTGACGCGTCCGGATTTGAGCGTGAATTGACCAAATCGCAGCGCGTTGCGTGCGAGGGCGAGATCGAGGAAGGCACGTTGGGAGGAAAGCATCGGACATCACGGCTGATGGCTGAGGCCCTAGCGTGCCGGTATTGGGAGGCAAGTGGCAATATCGGCCTGCGTCGAGCCGGTCCGCGCCCAGCGCGTGCAGGTAAGCTGGTAACTCACACCCCATCCCTCAGCCCGTTCCCATGCGCATCATCAGCTTCAACGCCAATGGCATCCGATCCGCCGCCAGCAAGGGCTTTTTCGACTGGCTGCGCGAGCAGGACGCGGACGTGGTCTGCGTGCAGGAAACCAAGGCGCAGGAACACCAGCTCAGCGATCCGATGTTCCGTCCCGACGGTCACCACTGCTTCTACCGCGATGCGAGCACGAAAAAAGGTTATAGCGGCGTCGCGATCTTCTCCAAACGCGAACCGGACGAGGTGCGCAGCGCGCTCGGCTGGGCGCCGTTCGATGAGGAAGGTCGTTACATCGAGGCGCGCTACGGCAAGCTCAGCGTGGTATCGCTGTATGTGCCGTCAGGCTCGTCCGGCGATGAGCGCCAGCAGTTCAAGTTCAAGGCGATGCGATTCCTTACGCCCATCTTCGACGCCTGGCTCAACAGCGATCGCGAGTACGTGATATGCGGCGACTGGAACATTGTGCACACCCGCAACGACATCAAGAACTGGACCTCCAACCAGAAGAATTCCGGCTGCCTGCCTGATGAGCGTGCGTGGCTGGACCTGTTGTTCAAGGAGCGAGGCTGGGTCGACAGTTTCCGCGCGATCAAGCCGGACGCGGTTGAATATTCGTGGTGGTCGAACCGCGGCGCGGCGCGCGCCAACAATGTCGGATGGCGCATCGATTACCAGGTCGTCAGTCCGCGCCTGCGCGACAAGCTAAAGGCCTGCACGATTACCCCGACGCCACGCTTTTCCGATCACGCGCCGTACACGGTCGAGTACGACGCATGACAGACGCGACGGACACCGCGGATTCACCTGCGGACACGCCGGCCAAGCCATCGGTGTGGAAATCGTTTACCCAGCCGGCGGCGTGGACGATGTTTGCGTTCGGGTTTTCATCCGGATTGCCGTTTCTGCTCGTTGCCGGAACGCTGGCGTACTGGCTCAAAGATGCCGGCATCGCCCTCAAGGACATCACGCTGATTGCAAGCGCAGGCATGACGTATGCGTTCAAGTTCGTGTGGGCGCCACTGCTCGACCACGCGCGGCTACCCGGATTCTCGCGCCTCGGGCGCCGCCGCGGCTGGCTGCTGCTTGCGCAAATGGGTGTCATGGCGGGATTGCTTGCGATGGCGTTCGCGACCCCGGCCGCACTGGGCCTATTCATCGCCGCGACCTTGTTGGTCGCCTTCGCCGGCGCGACGCAGGACATTGCGGTCGATGCCTACCGCATCGAGATTGCGCCGCTGTCCGCGCAAGGTGCGTTGGTCGCGACCTATTCGCTGGGCTATCGCATTGCGTTGATACTCGCCGGTGCATTTGCCTTGATTCTTGCCGATCACGCTGCGTGGCCGCGGGTTTATCAGATCATGGCCTTGGTCATGCTGATCCCGGTTGCCGCGACCTTGCTTGCGCGCGAACCGCAGGCCGAACGCCACGTGCCGGCATCGTGGGCGCAGGCAATGCATGCAGGCGTGGTCGATCCGTTCGCCGATTTCCTGCGTCGCTACGGCTGGCCGCTGGCGGGGCTGATATTGTTGTTCATCTTGCTGTTCAAGATTCCCGAGCAAGCGCTGGTCGGCGGCATCATGAGTCCGTTCTATCTCGACATGGGTTTTTCCAAGACCGAAGTCGGCGCGGTGACAAAGATTTATGGGGTATGGATCGGCATCGTCGGCGTGTTCCTCGGCGGCATCGCGATTGCGCGCTGGGGCGTGCGGCGGCCATTGCTGGCCGCCATCGTCGTCTGCGGCAGCTGCAACCTTCTGTACCTGGCGTTGATTGCGCATCCGGGCAATCTCGCCGTACTGACCCTCGTGATCTCCGGCGAAAACCTCAGCCTCGGCTTTCTCGGCACGGCGACGGTTGCGTTCCTTTCATCGCTGGTCAGCCACAAGCACACGGCGACCCAGTACGCGTTGCTGAGTTCCATGGTGAACTTGCCGGGCAAACTGCTCGGGGTGTTTGCCGGCGGCATTGTCGAGGCAACCAGT
Source organism: Dokdonella sp. (assembly GCA_040002595.1). Taxonomy (GTDB): domain Bacteria; phylum Pseudomonadota; class Gammaproteobacteria; order Xanthomonadales; family Rhodanobacteraceae; genus Dokdonella_A. The sequence goes on from JBDUED010000130.1 coordinate 2,229, forward strand.
TACGCCGCGTATTTCGTGATTGCAACGCTTGCGGTAGTGCCCGCCGCGGCGTTGTTCGTCTACCTGTGGCCACGCTTTGCAGCTGCCGATGCCACGCTCGCGGCTGATTGACGGGGTCCGGCGCGCCAGTCATGCCACAATCACGTGTCGCAACGACGCGGGGGTTTGTCATGCCTGATCTCGTCATCCACAACGTCGATAGCGTGGTGAGCGAACGCATTCGTCAGGTTGCCGCCGAGCGCAACTGGAGCCTGGACGAGGTGCTCTTGCACGCATTGCGCTACGCGCTTGGTTTGGGCGGCGAGAGTTTGGTGTCGCGCGAACGGCGCGACATTGCGAGGTTGCGTGGCACCTGGAATTCCGATGAAACGGCGATGTTCGATGCTGCGCTGACCGCGTTTGAGCACATTGAGGGTGCGCCGTTGTTCGAAGGCGGCAATCGCGGTTCGTCCACGAACACGGGCGGGCGCAAGGGTTGACGCTGCGCACCGCGCGGCCTGGATTTTATTCGCGGCTGCGGCCCGGGTAGATCGCGCCCAACACGCGCGGTCCGCGCGCGCCGGTTACCGCTGGAAGATTGCCGGGTTGGTTGCGCACACGCGCACACGCAAGCCACGCAAAACCGACGGCTTCAACAAAATCCGGATCGATGCCGAGCGCAGCGGTTGTAGCCACACGCACGCCGACCAGTTCCGCATGCAGCGCGTCCATCAGCGCGGCGTTGTGCACGCCGCCACCACATGCGTAAACCTCGCGTACGTCACTACCGTGCGCGCGCAGCGCGTTGGCGATGCTGCGCGCGCTGAGGGCGAGCAAGGTCGCTTGCACATCCGCTGGTTCAGGGGCGACGGGCATGCGCGCATCCAGCCAGTCGAGATTGAACGCTTCGCGACCGGTACTTTTTGGGGGAGGCGCGGCGAAGTACGGGTCCTCGAGCAAGCGCGCAAGCAGTGTGTTGTCCACGCGACCGCTCCGCGCCCATGCGCCATTTTCGTCGCGCGCGGTTGCGAGGTGGCGCCCAGCCCATGCATCGAGCAGGCAATTTGCGGGGCCGGTATCGAAGCCGAATACGTCGTGGCCGTTGCTGAGCACGCTCAGGTTTGCGATGCCGCCCAGATTGAGAATCGCACGCGGCGCGGTCGCATCGGCAAAGACCGCTGCATGCAACGCCGGCAATAGCGGCGCGCCTTGGCCGCCAGCGGCCACATCGGCCCGACGAAAGTCCGCTACCGTCGCGATCCCGGTGCGCTCGGCAATAACGTTCGGATCGCCGATCTGAAGGGTAAAAGGATAGATGCCGTGCGGTCGGTGGCAAACGGTCTGGCCATGCGAGCCTATCGCAACCACGGCGGCGGGATCGATGTCAGCGTCGCGCAACAACGCCAGCGCGGCGGCGGCAAAACACTCGCCTATGTGGACGTCCAGACGGCCAAACGCGTCAAGTTCCACAACCGCATTGGGGGTCGCGAATGCGAGCAAGCGTTCGCGCACGTCGGGCGGATACGGCGTGGTGCGCGCAGCAATGATCTGGAGGTCCGGATGAAAACGAACGAGCGCCGCATCAATGCCATCGGCGCTGGTACCGGAGATCAAACCCAGCCACAAGGTCGGGTCGGCGGATGCTTCGCCAGTCATATGCGCAGAAAACGTGGACGGCAGCCGCGTCTCAGTCGGCGCGGGCAAATCGGGCGCCGGCAACCATCTTGAGCTTGGCCAGCATGGGCGCGGATTTCTGGCGGAATTGCGCGAGTTGCGTCGGCGGCAACGGTTCGGCCAATGGCAAGGTCACGTTGAGCGGATCGCGATGCTCGCCATCTACGCGGAATTCGTAGTGCAGGTGCGGGCCGGTCGCCAAGCCGGTCATGCCGACAAAGCCGATGATTTGCCCCTGCTTCACGCGCTGGCCGATCTGTTCGCTGGCGAAGCGGGACATGTGACCGTACGCCGTGCTGATATGGGTGTTGTGCTGGACGATGACGAAGTTGCCGTAACCGGATTTCCAGCCGCGGAAGGTGATTTTGCCGTCACCCGCGGCGCGGATCGGGGTCCCGCTCGGCGCCGCGTAGTCGACTCCCTTGTGCGCGCGCATGTAGCCGAGGATAGGGTGCATCCGTCCAGTGGAGAAGACCGAGGAAATGCGCGTGAACTCCACGGGTGTGCGCAGGAACGATTTGCGCAGTGGCCGCCCGGCTTCGTTGTAGAACATCGTGTCGCCGTCCGCGTTGGTGTAGCGGATCGCGGTATACCGCTTGCCCTGGTTGATGAAGGTTGCGGCGATGATGTCGCCATCGCGCAGGTGCTCGCCTTCGCGGTAGACGTCGTCGTAGATCACGCTGAAGCTGTCGCCTTCGCGCAAATCCTGCGCGAAGTCGATGTCGTAACCAAACGCGTTGGCAAGCTTGAGTACCATCGAGTCGGTCAGGCCCGCCTGTTCGCCGGCATAGAAGAGTGAGCGTGTGACCACGCCATGTGCGACATGCGTGCGCCTTTCCACGGCGCGCTCCACGGCCGATTCGGTAACGCCTTGCGCGCTGAAATGCAGCACCACGCGGGTGGCATCGCCGCGCTCGAAGCGCATCGCCGTCAACGTGCCATTTTCGTCGGTGGCGAACGCAAATTCCTGACCGGGCCGGATGCTGCGCAGTGCAGCGCCGTCTTTTTGCGAGTCGAGCGCGCGCGCAAGATCGGTCGGTGCGAGCCCCTGCTGCTGAAAAATGTCCGACAGCGACTGGCCGGCTTGCACACTGACGATGTGCCAATCAGGCTCGCCACTTTTCGCGCCGTAAGCGCCGATGCTCGGATCCGCTTCGGTGCCCGGCGCCAGCTGCGGCAAGTCGAGCGCCAGCGTCGTGTAAGGTGTCGGTGCTGGTTCATGTCGCGTGGCATAAGCCCATGTTGGCATGACGATGCCGACCAGTGCCGTCAACAATAATGCGACCCCGCCTAGTATCCAGTGTTCGGTACGCCAACGGATCGGCGATCCGGCGACGTTCTGCATGAACGTCCAGTTGGAGACGCGCGAATAGAAACGGAAATGGCTTCGTTGCGCGTGACGCCGGATCGCGAGGCGACGGGTCTTGTGACGGGGAGATTTCAAGTCGTTTCGAAGATCATTCACGGGTCGCGTTCCGTTCAGGCGCCGGTTACCATAGATGCGTTTTGTACCCGCCGTCAATGCTAACGACGACAAGGACTTGCGAGGTATTTGAAACTAACGATTTATTAACTGCGACGTCCGTATTCGACGCTGGGTGACGCTCAAAACACAGTGCCGAGGGGTTCGATTGCACGTTGCGCAAGCTGATGCCAAGGATTCCCATGACGGACATGCAAGACGCGCTCGACCTTATCGGTCGCGGCGCCGACGAGATCATCAAGCGCGAAGAACTGGAGGCGCGACTGGCGCTTGGGCGGCCGCTGCGCATCAAGGCGGGTTTCGATCCGACCGCACCGGATCTGCACCTGGGCCACACGGTGCTGCTCAACAAGATGCGCCAGTTCCAGGATCTGGGCCATGAAGTCATTTTCCTGATCGGCGATTTCACCGGAATGATTGGCGATCCGAGCGGCAAGAACATCACGCGCAAACCGCTGACGCGTGAGGATGTCGCGGCCAACGCGAAAACCTACGCCGAGCAGGTCTTCAAGGTGCTCGACCGTGAACGCACCGAGGTGCGGTTCAATTCCGAGTGGTTTGGTGCGATGTCGGCCGCCGACATGATCAAGCTGGCTGCGCAGCATACTGTTGCGCGCATGCTCGAACGCGATGACTTTGCCAAGCGCTATGCGGCACAGCAGCCGATCGCGATCCACGAGTTCCTGTATCCGTTGGTGCAGGGGTACGACTCGGTCGCACTCAAAAGCGATGTCGAGCTGGGCGGCACCGACCAGAAATTCAATCTGCTGATGGGACGCGGCCTGCAGGAACATCACGGCCAGTCGCCACAAATCGTGCTGACGATGCCGCTGCTGGAAGGGCTCGATGGCGTCGCCAAGATGTCCAAGTCGCTTGGCAACTATGTTGGCATCAACGAACCGGCGATTGACATCGTCAACAAGACGATGAAGATCGGCGACGAACTGATGTGGCGCTGGTTCGACCTGCTGAGCATGGAGCGATCGCTTGCCGATATCGAGCGCATGAAGCGCGATGTTGCCGGCAACCAGTTGCACCCGCGCGATGCGAAGGCGACGCTGGCGCGCGAGCTGGCGACGCGCTTCCACGGCGCTACGGCGGCGCAACAGGCAATAGCGCAATGGAACGCACTGGTGCGCGAGCAGCGCGTCGATGTTGATCTGCCGCTGCTGGATATTGCGGTGCCGCGCGAGGGGATTCGCGTCGGACCGCTCTTCGTGGCGGCGAAATTGGCAGGCAGCAATTCCGAAGTCGGGCGCAAGATGACCGAGCGCGCACTGCGGGTCGATGGTGCCGTCGTCGAGGATCGCGAGCTCACGTTGCACGCAGGCGAAGAGCATTTGCTGCAGATCGGCAAGCGTGCGTTTGCGCGAGTGCGTCTGAGCGCCGCGTGACCCGTACGCATTTGCCTGTGGACCCTCGCGAGTGGCGTGACGAAAACCCTCGCAGACGCGCGGTACCTGCCATCGTTCGCAGGGCTAAATCAGGGGTTGACGAATCCGAAATTGGATGTAGGATTCGCGGCCCTTCATTGAGCGCCCGAACCGGCATCATCAATGAGGGCGCCCATCCGACGACAGCGCAGAACGGGCAGCTCGAAAGGGCTCAAGCGTGGAGGTCGGGATCGGTAAAAAGCCGGCCCCTGGAAGCTACGAAAGTTCGTTTCCGGGTGTTGACGGACACAAAATTCGATGTATGATGTGCGGCTCCCTTGAACGAAATGTCTCGGGACGCGACGGCCACCAGGTCGCTCGCAAGCCTAACGATCTTTGACAGTGTGCGCAGGTAACTTGTGTGGGCGCCTTGTGGTGGATGA
>JBDUED010000131.1:0-7153 GCA_040002595.1 Dokdonella sp.
CAGCCGCGATGCTTCTGTGCATTTTCCAGCGCAAGCATCGCGGCTGCCGCCGCTCCCACGAAAAGCTGCTCCCAAACCTGCTCTCACAAAAAGCTGCTCCCACAAAAAAGCCGCTCCCACAAAAAACTGTTGCGACGACACCTGATCAGCAATAGCCGCCGCCTCGTTCGGACCTACTCGATCAGTCCCTTGCGCATCGCGTAACGAACGAGTTCAGCCGTATTGCGCATGCCGAGCTTGCCGAGGATGCGACCCCGATGGTTTTCGGCCGTTTTCACGCCTATATCAAGTCGCGAAGCGATTTCCTTGGTGGTCAGGCCTTCGACCATCAGATGCAGTACTTCGCGTTCCCGCGGCGCCAAAGTGCCGTAAGCGTCGCCCAGAAGTTGTTGTGGATGCTGGATTTGCGCGGCGAGCACCTTGGCCGCGTGCGGACTGAAATAAACACCCCCAGCGGCCAACGCGCGCACCGCGTTGAGCAGTTCGGCAATCGCAGCGTGCTTGACCAGATAACCGGCGGCGCCAGCGCTGATCACTTGCAGAACATACTCATCCTCTTCATGCATGGTCAAAACGAGGACGCGCGTGCGCGGGAGTTCCGCCGTCAGGCGGCGCACGACTTCCATGCCGCTCAGGCGCGGCATTGAAATATCGACAATGGCGACATCCGGCTGAACGCTCAACGCCGTTTCGATTGCCGCGACACCATCGCCGACTTCCGCAACGACGAGGCAGTCGCCGCTGTTGCGCAGCGTGGCGGCCAGACTCTCGCGCACCAGGGTGTGATCGTCGGCCAGCAGGATGCGAATCATGCGGACGCCGCCTTGGTGTTCGTATGCAACGGAAACTCGATGACGATACGGAAACCCGCTCCCGGCTGCGATCTCACATTGAACTCGCCGCTGAACAGACGCACCCGATCGCGCATGCCACCCATACCGCCGCTATGCCCCTCGCTACCCTTGGCGAATGCCGCGGCGGGATCGCAGCCACGGCCATCATCGTGCACCAAAAGTTGCACGCGATCCGCGTCCTGGCGCAACGCGATATCGACGCGCGTCGCCTGTGCGTGCCGCGCCACGTTCGTCAACGCTTCTTGCAAAACGCGGAAGATCAGCGTGCAACGATCATCGTCAAGTGGCGGCAGCGGTTGCGCCAGATCGAGGCGAATGTCGAGCGCATGGTTTTGACCGACCGTGCGCGCGAGCCAGCGCAATGCCGCTTCCAGGCCGAGGTCGTCGAGGATCTGCGGCCGCAACAGCCGCGACAGCGCACGGGTTTCGTCGAGGGTGGTTTCGACCACCGTGCGGATTTTTTCCAGACCGGCACGTGCGGACTCAGCAGCCAACGGAAGCGCGTCCAGCGATTGGCCGAGCAAATGCACGATCGCGGTGAGGTTCTGACCGATGCCATCGTGCAGCTCGCGCGCAAGTCGCCGGCGTTCGTCTTCCTGCACGCGCCAGACCGAACGTGCCAGGCGTTGAAAATAATTCTGCCCCTGCTGCAGGCGTTCGACCAAGTCTCGATGCTGCTGCACCAGATCGGCGAGCCTGCGTTCAAGTTCGTTCCGTTCCAACGTTTCACCCTGCATGATCGCGGCCTGCATCTTCGAGCAACTGCTGCGCCCACCGTTTGCGCAACGACTCGCGCTCATCGGTCGGGGTGTCCGCAAGCACCTGGGCCTGAAGTGCGTCTGCCGCAGCGCGTGCCGCATCCGCTTCTGCCACGTTGCCCGCGAGCGCGCGCGCACCCAGGCGATGCAACACCACAGCGTCCCCCCAGCGGCCGCTGGTCCTGAGGATCGCCAATGCCTCGCGATACCGCGCAGCGGCGTCGGCAGGTTTGCCGGAGCGCAAGTCACTTGCCATTTCCATTTCCAGCCACTGCAGACGAAACGGCACTTCGCCCAGACGCAAGGTTTGGCGGCGCAGCACGGCCAGCATTCTGGCCGCACGCGCGATGTCGTTTTGACTCAACGCCATCCGGATATTTGCCAGCTGCACACGCACGCCCATGCGACTGTTCGTATCCCCCGCAGCACTCGCCGCGGCCTCGAGTTTTTGCGCGGTCGCGACGCGATCGCCAGCAAGATCGGCGAGCCGCGCCGAAGCGAGAAATAACAGCGTGCGCTGCTCCGCGCTCAAGCGCGCAGGTTGCAGCGAATCGAGAATCCTGTCTGCGACGGCTGTATCTCCCAGAGTCAGCGCGACATTCGCTTGCAGCAGCGACGCTTCATCCTCGCCGCGCTGATCGGAGCGACGTGCGAACATCTCGCGCGCACGTTGGGCCGAGGCAGACGCATCGCTGTAGCGCCCTTGCACCAGTGCCAGTTGTCCGAGATAGGTGTGCGCGACGGCGGCTTCCTCGGGTAGTTGATGATCCTCGGATGATTGCAACGCCGCGGCAAGCCGCTCGCGCGCCGAGGCGAACCTCCCGCGCGCGATATCGAGCAGGCCGATGCTCTCCTCAATGTGCAACGCCCCGCTGCGATCATCAACCTTCTGGTATTGCGCGAGCGACTGCTGCCAGAACACGAGCGCATTGTCGAAGTCGCCGAGGCTGTAGGAGCAGAAACCGACGTTATTGAGGCTTTCCGCGACCAAGGCAGGCAGATTCAATTGCTCGCGCAGCGCAAGCGCCTGGCGGTAGAAGACCAGGGCTTGCGGGTAGTCGCCGTGTTCTTCAGCCACCACGCCGCGATCGTTGTACAGGTCGGCCAGACTCGCCCGGTCATTGTGTTTCTCCAGCAATTGCTTGACCCGATCAAGGGTCTGATCGGCGCTCTTGCTGTCGCCGTGCACGGCTTGCACGATCGCCAGATTGCGCAATGATTTGGCCAAGCCTTCCTCGTCGCCGATTTTTTCCCGGATCGCGGCCGCCTGAGTGTACTGCTGGCTGGCGGCATCAAGCTGTCCGAGCCGTTCGTAACCGACGCCCAATGCGTTGGTCGTCTGCGCTTCGGCGGCGCGGTCGCCGCCCAGACGATCGAGCACCAGCGCACGGGTCAGATAATTGCTCACCGCCACATCGGCCTGGCCTTGCTGGATCGCCGTGCGGCCGAGTACAAACCAGGCGTGCGCATCCTGACTGTCCACCAGCACATAATGCTGTAAAACATCCAGCGCCTCGGCCCCTTTGCCATCGGCTTCAAGCGCATCGGCATACAACAGGTTCAAGACAGCATCGTTGGGAAAGGCGTGCACTGCTTGCGTCAGCGCGCGCGTGGCCGCGGCGCTCTGGTCATTACCGACGAGGGCGAGCGCATAGATCTCGCGTCCAAGCGGCGCTGTCGCGTTGGCGTAATGCGCTGCGATGCGGTCGCGGGTCGCCTGCGCAGGCAACAATTGCTGCGCCGCTTCCTGCGCGCGCAGGACAGTCGCGTCGATCAAGACGTTGTCCGGGACTTGCTGGACCAGCGCGACAAGGTCTGCACTGGCCGCTGCCGATTTATCCTCATCCAGCGCAAGCAACGCGCGGCCGAGCGGCAACAGCGCCTTGGGCGGCAAGGGCGGGGGCACACCCGGTTGCGCGGATATCGATCCGAGCAACGGCACCGCTGCGCTCAGGTAGGCCGTGAACAGCGACGCTGCATCGCGGCCGTGAATTGAGAGCTTGGACGTCGCGGACGTCGCGCCAGCTTTCCAAAGCGCAAGGTCAAGCACCAATCCCGCGGCGTCACGACGTAAATCGCCGTGCAATACAGCGCTCGCAGCGGCGGCGTTGGCAATCTCGGGAAGCTGCCGCAATTGCGCCTCGACATTCATGTCCGCCGTTCGCCGCGCAAGTGCTTCGAGCATGCGTCGGCGCGGCACGGCGGCGCGCGCTGGATCGTTGCGCAGCCAGGTTTGCGCATGCTCATCGAGAACGCGTGCGAGTGCGCCCAGTTCCGCATCTCCCCCCGCTGCGTGCAGTGGCAGCAACGCAACGCGCGGGATCGTCGCCACAATCGTCTGCTCTGACCTGCCGGGCGACATCGGGCGCTGCCACAGCCACGCCCCGACCGCGCCAAGCAACGCAAGGCTCAGCACCGTTAATAATATTGCGCGACGGTTCAACGGCTGAGGCGGGACCCGGCGCGATTCCAGCGCCCGCAATGCTTCCGGCGCCGTAGCAAAGCGATGCGCCGGACTGAGTTTAAGCAGGCGATCGCTGAAAGCGTGCAACCAGTGCGGCAGATCCGGGCGCGCGCGCGCCAGTGACGGTGGTGCGCGCACGATGCGTTGCATGACGGTTTCCGCCGGCGTACCACCGCTGAAGGGCAACGCGCCGCTGAGCATCTCGTACAGCATCAGACCAACTGCGTACAGGTCGCTGCGCGCATCCACCCGGTCGCCCCGCGCTTGCTCGGGCGAAAGATATTCGGGCGTGCCGATGATGATGCCGCTTTGAGTCATGCCGGTGGCGCCGAGGCTTCGCGCCACGCCGAAATCGGTGATGTACGCCTGGCCCTTTGCATCGAGCAGGATGTTGGCCGGTTTCAAATCGCGATGAATGACGCCACGTTGATGCGCGGCGCCGAGACCATCGAGCAGTCCATGCACGATCGCAACCGCTTCGTCGACGGGAAGCTTGCCGATCTGGTCAAGACGCTGTTCCAGCGATTGCCCGTCGACGAAATCCATGCTGATGAACCAGCGCCCCTCGTGTTGGGCGATGTCATGGATCCGTACCACGTGCGGATTGGACACTTGACGCGCGAGCAGCAGCTCCTGGCGGAAACGCTCGAACGATTCGGGGCGCCGCGCAAGCTCGGGTCGCAGCAGTTTCAGCGCAACATCGAGGTGGAGCGACAAATCACGGGCACGGTATACAACCCCGAAACCACCAATGCCAAGCAGGGATTCGATCCTGAAACGACCAGCCAGCACGTCGCCACGGCGCAATTCCGACGCGGCAAGCAGGCCAGTCTGAGTCGCGGAGTCGAACACCGGCGGCGACGGATCGAGAGCGGGGTCAATCGTCATGCACACACGATAGCGCGGAATAGCTCCGGCTACAGCGTCAGCGGCTACCTGATTGCTGCAGCAAGTCGTCCCAACGCGGTGCGTCCAGACCCGCATCCGCCGCCGCTTTCAACAAGTCTTCCAGCTCGCCCTGCAAGCGCCGCGCGGAGAGCGCCGCCGATGCGTGCTGGGCCACCGTCTCGATCAATTCCAGATCGAGCTCGGTGACCTGCGGCCCAGGTTGACGGCTGTCGACATAGACAATGCCGAGCGCATGCTCAGCCACTTGCAACGGCACGCACACGATTGCGCGGATTCCGCCGAGGCGCACGCTTGGCCGCGCGCCAAGAGGATCGTCTTCAGTGTCGCAGCAAACCACACTGCGCCGTGAAGAGAGCGCCTGTTTCACCGCAGCAATGCTGCCGCTGAAATCCGCTTTGGCGATATCGCTTGCGCGCAATCCACGGCTTGCTCGCACCCGCAGCGCCTGCCCCTGGGGTGCATACAATACAAAGCCGCGTTCGAGTCCCGATAACTCAAGCACGACATCAAGTGTTTGAGGCAGCAGCGCTCCGACATCCAGCCCTTGAGACAGGCGTGCCGACAGTTGGCGCGACAACGCGCGGCGGCCTTGGGTTTGCGCGCGCAAAGAATCCGCAGCGAGAGGCCCGAGCCGTTCCAGCGAGCAATGCACATCACCGATCGTGAACCAGGAGTTTTTTTCCAGCTTCGCGGTCAGTGCCGGATGGCCGTCGACGCGAAGGCCGTTCTTGCTGCCGGTATCGCGCACATTCCAACCCGAATCGGTGCTTTGAATCTCGGCGTGAAAACGCGACACCGAGGGATGATCAATGCGCACTTCGCACTCGCTGGCGCGACCGATGCGATAGGTGACATTTTCATCGAGCAGGCGAACGAGCGCGGCACTGTCGGGTGGATAGGCGTTGAAACGAGCCGGCATCGCCGCGGCGTCAGTGGCCGTTTTGCAAGCGAACCAGCGTGTAGCGCAGCGTCTGCGCCAGGCTCAGCATTTCACCCGCATCGTTCACGAGGTTGTGATCGGAACTCCATCGGTTGAAAACATCGATGCCGGCGTGCGCCTGAATTTCGAAGATGAGTTGATCGAGATAGGAAATCGCCTGTGCATAATTCTGGTCAAGCAGCACCGCAACTTGAACTTGGGCCAGCTGACCGAGCAGATCACTGCGCAGAGTGTTGCTCAATGACGCGGAGCGAATGCGTGCTTCCAGATTGAATGATTTCCCCTGTTCGACACTCAACGAATCGCGTGTGTCCTGGACAACAAGAAATTGGGAAAACGCACCCCCGCGACCGCGTGCGCGCACGCTGCCTTTGAGCACATCGTCGGTAATGTCGTCGAAGTTGCCGCCTATCGGCGCCTTGAACAAGCGGTACGCCGTGATCGGGCAGGAAACCCCGGCAGCGGGCGCGCTGCAATCGAGATTGCTCGTATGCACTTCGAACTCGTAGGTGTTGAGAAAATTCAAGTTCTCCGGTTCCGTGTCGGCGGTCTCGAAGCCGGAACGAAACATCCAGGGATAGCTGACAGGTTCCACCGTTATCAACATCGGGAAAGCGGGATCGACCGAGACACACGAAGGCGTGCAGGCAGGCAGCCGCGTCAGCAGCGTCGGGTCATTGGGATCCACCAGCACGGCGGTGAGATTCAATTCCTCTGCCGTAAGATTGCTCGGCGAATCGAACGTGATTGTCACATCGGCCGTGAACGTTCCGCTGCCGTTGGTGAGCGAGATGTTTGCCAGCGCCTGATTGCCGCTGATAGTGACGACAACGCCCGCCATCGCGCCCGTCGCGCACAGCAGCAACGATAGCGAAATGATGAAGGCCCATGCCATCCTGAGCCGCAATCGTCTTTCCATCTGCCCCTCGTGGCGGACTGGCAGGAAGGCCAAGTTCGCGCACTTGAATCCTAACCTAGTTTTTTGCTCAAACCAGCGCAAACGTCCCTCAAATCAGGATAGATGATGCTTTTGGGCGTTTTCTGCGGCCCTGCGTGAGGGATTCCCCTCCTCCGCATCGATGATCGGCGATCGAAAGGGAAGCCCTGTCTGGACCGTTTCGTGCCATCGCCGGTGACGATCTTCGTACCCGCGCGCAACGCGCGACACGATTGCGCTCACCTGAGTGCGCGGGGGATCGTCCGAGGCCGTGCGAACGTCAGCGATGGC
>JBDUED010000132.1:0-7138 GCA_040002595.1 Dokdonella sp.
GCGTCACCACCGGCATCTCGGCCTACGATCGCGCGCACACGATCCGCACCGCGGTGCGCAGCGACGCGGCGCCTGCGCATATCGTGCAACCCGGACATGTGTTCCCGCTGACGGCGCAGCCCGGTGGCGTCCTTGCGCGCGCGGGACACACCGAAGCCGCATGCGATCTGGCCGCATTGGCGGGACTGGAGCCGGCCGGGGTGTTGGTCGAAGTGCTGAGCGAAGACGGCACGATGGCGCGTCGCCCTGAACTGGAAGCATTTGCGGCCAGACACGAGCTCAAGATCGGCACGATTGCCGATTTGATCCGCTATCGTCTCGAAACCGAAAAGACCGTCGAACGCGTATACGAAAGCGAGGTGGACACCGAGTTCGGTCGCTTCCACCTGGTCGCGTATCGCGATGTGCTCGCGCGCGAATCGCACTTCGCGCTGGTGCGCGGAAAAATCGACGGCGATGCCCCCGTACTGACGCGCGTGCATGTGCGCAATACGCTTTCAGATGTGCTGCATTTGAAACGTGACGACCTCGGTCTTACCGTCACCGCAGCCTTGCGCCGGGTCGCCGGAGAAAACCGTGGTGTCGTGGTCGTGCTTGCCGGTGATGAAGCGCCGGACGCGTTGCTTGACCGTCTGCGTTGCGTGCCGATCAAGGAGCCGAAGGCCAATTCCGAATGGCGCCGGCTCGGACTAGGGGCGCAAATCCTCATCGACCTCGGGGTGCGCCGCCTACGGGTTCTGGGTACGCCGCGCAAGCTGGTCGGACTCGCGGGCTTCGGATTGGAAGTGGTTGGTTACGAAGAAGCCGAGAATCGGGATTCGGGAATCGGGATTCGGTAGACCGATAGAGCGCGGACTGAGCTGTTGTGGGAGCGGCGGAAGCCGCGATGCGTTTTCCGGGATGACTGTTCTGCTGGGCTAGGCTGGATCAAGCCACAAAGCGGCGGCTGCGTCGCGGTGCCAGTGGCGGCGCCGTCGCACGCACTCGCACAAACATCGCGGCTTCCGCCGCTCCCACAGAGTAAACTGCGCGTCGCGAATCAAGATTCTTGCAGCCGATGCCCACATCTAGCGGTGAACTGCGCCCTGTCGCCGGCGCACAATACGCAATCGTCGCCAGCCGCTGGAATCCGCGTATTGTCGATGCGTTGGTTGACGGCGCGCTGCAAACATTGCGCGCGCATGGGGTGGCAGAGAGCGCGATCGATGTGGTGCGCGTGCCGGGTGCGTGGGAAATTCCGCAGGTCGTGGCACAACTGGCCGCGCGTGGCGGTCATGCTGCAATCCTCGCGCTCGGTTGCGTCGTGCGCGGCGATACGCGCCACTACGAACAGGTTGCCGACGGCTGCGCGGACGGTTTGATGCGCGTCGCGCTGGAATTTCGCGTGCCGATATTGAACGGCGTGCTGGCGGTCGAAGTGCACGCCGATGCCGCGGCACGTGCGGGCGGCGCGCATGGCAACAAGGGCGCGGACGTCGCGCTGGCCGCATTGGAAATGGCCGATCTGTGGAGACAATGGTGACGAATCCGCCGCGACCGACCGGCATCGACCTGGCGGCGCGTTCGCGCGCACGTCGGCGTGCGCTGCAGGCAATTTATGCCTGGCAGCTCAGCGGCAACCGGATCGAAAGCGTTATCGACCAGTTTCGCCACGAGCAGGACATGCAGATTGCGGATCTTGAATATTTCGAGAATCTCGTGCGCGGCGTCGAACGCCATTACGCCGAACTTGACGCCGCGATGCTGCCATTCCTCGACCGCGAAATCGATCGAGTCGATCCGATCGAACGTGCCGCGTTGCGCATTGCCGCATACGAACTGCGCGAGCGCATGGATGTGCCGTACCGCGTCGTCATCAACGAGGCGGTCGAGACGACCAAACGCTTTGGTGCCGACCACGGACACACGTATGTCAACGGCGTGCTGGACAAGCTCGCTGCGATCTGGCGCGCCGCAGAATACGGCAGCGCGCGCCGCTGAAGGGTCGTTCCAGCGCGTCGCAGGCATGGCGTAGGCGAACAATCGCGCATGGCTGCGAAGAAGATTAGGACGTCGGCATGGAATTCGAACTGATCGACCTGATTCGCGAGCGTTGCGCAGTCACGCGCGTCGATGTGCGTCTGGGCATCGGCGATGACGCGGCAATTCTCTCACCGCCTGCCGGCCATGATCTTGTCGTCTGCACCGATACGCTGGTTGCAGGCGTGCATTTTCCCGAATCGACCAGCGCTTGTGATCTGGGCTGGAAAGCGCTCGCGGTCAATCTCTCCGACCTCGCCGCGATGGGCGCAACGCCGGCGTGGGCATTACTTGCGCTGACCTTGCCCAACGCGGATCGGACATTCGTTGCGGCGTTTTGCGATGGGTTTGCCGAGCTTGCGAAACAACATCATGTCGCGCTGGTCGGCGGTGATACGACGCGTGGTCCGCTCAGCGTCACGGTCGCCGTACACGGGTTTGCGCCGCCGGGTCGCGCGTTGCGCCGTGACGGCGCGCAGGTTGGCGATCAGGTGTTCGTCACCGGCACCCTCGGCGATGCGGCGGCGGGATTGCGCTGCCTCGACCCACGCGATGCGCACGCAGGCGTATTGTTCAATGCATCCGGGGATACGCGTGAATGGTTGCTGGCACGGCTCAATCGGCCGACACCACGCATCGCGGCAGGGGTGGCACTGCGCGATAGGGCGTCAGCGTGCATCGATGTGTCCGACGGCTTGCTCGCCGATCTTGAGCATGTCGCAGCACGCAGCGGCGTTGCTATCGAGATCGACGCAATCGATCTGCCGGCGTCATCGGCGTTGCTGGCGTTGTTCGATGCGCCGCAGCGACTCGCCTTGCAAACCGGTGGCGGCGACGATTACGAACTCGCGTTCACGGCGCCGCGCCAGCGCGCGGACGCGATGCTGCGTGATCTGGCGCGCATCGGTGGCGGCGCGACCCGGATCGGCCGTGTCATGGCAGGCGAGGGCGTGCGCTTGCTCGACGCAGACGGGAGCGAAATCGCGGTACATCAGCGTGGCTGGCAACATTTCGCATGAAGCTCGACAGCGCGCAACGACGCGCAATCCTCAGCTCGCCGGCGGGCTGGATTGCCTGTGGTTTCGGCGCAGGCCTGAGCCCGTTTGCGCCCGGCACGGCTGGATCAGCGGTTGCATTGATTCCATGGTTTGCATTGCGCGGGCTGTCTGCGCCGCTGTTTGCGCTGGCGATCGTGCTCGCGTTCGCGCTGGGCGTATGGGCCTCGAACGTCGTCGTCGCGCAACTTCGCATTGAGGATCCCAGCGTGATCGTGTGGGATGAATTCGTTGGCCAGTGGATCGCGCTGGCACCATTGCTGTGGATCGCGTCGGACGCGCGCTGGATCATCGCCGCGTTCGTGCTGTTCCGCGTTTTCGATATCTGGAAACCGTGGCCGGTGTCGTGGGCTGACCGCTCGATCAAGGGTGGTCTCGGCGTGATGATCGATGACGTGCTTGCCGGAATCTATGCGGCAATCGTCATCGTGATTTCCGCTCGCGTGTTGTAACGCTCAGGGGCAGGGGCTTGCTGGCGCTCCCGGCGCAACCGACGTGCACGACAGGCGCATGCGATGCGCAATCAAGTGAGTGCCAATAGGCTGGTTGGTGCAAAGACACCGGGACGATGAAACGGGGCCGGGACGAGATATTCCAGCGCTTCCCGATTCCCGATGCGTGGCGCTCAGTCCGTGTACGCGAATAATTTCACCACCCGCTCCACTCCCGCGACATCGCGCACGATATGGGTGACGGCATCGTCTTCCGCGTGCGAAACCTTGCCCATCAGGTAGACCACGCGGTGCGCGGTGGTCACGTTGACGCGGGTTGGATCGAAGTCCGGCATGCTGGTCAGATCAAGCAGCGCAGTCTTCACCTGTGCGGTGATGGTATTGTCGCGGCGGCGCGACCAGAAGCCTTCGGGTTCGGCGATTTCCAGTTCGTTGACGATGCGTTGCGTTCCCTCGAAACCGCTTACGCGTTGTTGCGCGCGTTTTTTGAGTTCGGGCGTGCGCACTTCGCCGGTCAACAGCATCACGCCGTCATAGACGACGATGCCGACGTTGTTCTTGAGCGCCAGCTCGTGATCCTTGTTGAGCGAATCGTAAGCGCCGAGGTAGATGCGCTTGTCGTCGAGATAGGCGCCGACGCCGCGGCGATCGTGCGCGGCGCTTGCGCCGACGGCAACGCCGGCGACGGCGAGAAAGCAGCCGCCCAATTGCGGCAGGATCAGCGCAAATGAGAGCCAAGCTAGCAACGAACGGTAGCGCATCGACAAATCCTCAGCAGGCATCAAAAGCATTGGGACGCCAGTCCAGCACCGGCGCGGCCTCATCGCCTGCGACGCCGACGACATCGAAGCGGCAAGGACGGTTGGCCAGGCGGGGCTGCGTCGCCAGGAACATGCGCGCCGCGCGCACGAGTTTCGCACGCTTGGCCGCACTCACCGAGTCGACGCCGTCGCCGAAGGACAGAGCACCGCGGGCGCCACGTCGATATCGCACTTCAACGAATACGATGGTATCGCCGTCGCTCATCACCAGATCGATTTCGCCGTAGCGGCAACAAAAATTCTGCACGATCAACACCAGTCCCGCGCGCAACAGATAAGCAAGTGCAATGGCTTCATAACCTGCACCGGCTACACGTGGGCTAGCAGTCATGCGCACTCATGGCGACGCTGGTGCTGCGTTGAGCGCGCCATCGATCGGCACCGCCACGCCGTTGCTGAAGCGCGCCCACCCGGCGATTCGATGGATGCGGCCAAAACTGTCGCCGATCAGTTCGCCGGTTGCGCCGGCGAGATACGCATCCGGGTGCGCAATCAACCAGTCGAGGTAGGGCAACAGCGCGTACGCGTCCATGCCGAACGCAAACAAACGTGCGCCGACGCCATTGGCGCTCGCGATGTACGCGGCGATACGATTGCGTTCGGGGCGGCCCGCCACTGCGCCGAACAGCCATGGCGCGTCGCAGAATTCGAGGCCGTCCAGATCGCGATCGAGCGCGGGCGTGTTGTCGCCGGAATTCACATGGGAGGTCGCGAATACCGGCGCGGTCACGTGCGCAATCTTCAGTTGCGGCAGCAGCAGGCGCGCCTGTTGCGGACGCATGCTGATGAAGATGCCGTTGTCGACGTCGGCACCGAGACTGGCTGTTGCTTGCACGATCGACGTGGCGAAATTGACCTCCTTGTCGTTCAGCCGCGTTTCCCCGACGATACTGCCGCCGGCCGCTTCAAACTGTGCGCGGAATGCGCGTGCTGCGCGTTCGGCCCAGTCGGTGTCGGCGGCGATCACCGCGGCGCGCGCGATGCCTCGCTCGCGCATGTGCTCGGCGACCTGCGCGCCTTCGCTGTCCGGCAACAAACCAAATTCCGCGCTGCCCGGCGGCGGCACTTCACCGGTGTCCGGATGATTGAGTGCGAGCACGCGCGCGCTCAGCGAATGGTGGAAAAGTTCGCCAACCGCTTCGCGCTGCAGCGGCCCGACCACGTGATCGGCGCCGTCGGCCACGGCAGTGTTGTAGGCGGCCAACGCATCGCTCGGGGTCTTGCCGGAGTCATAGATGCGCACATCGGGGCGGCGTTCGGGTCGATCGGCGAAATACGCGGCGAGAAAGCCGTCACGGATCGATTGCGACACATTGGCGAGCTGGGCGTTGAGGGGCAGCAACAGGGCGACATGCTTGAGCGTCTTGTAGCCTTCGGCTTCGAGCGTGCCGTCGACGCCCGCCTGCAGCGTGCCAACCTGATGGCTCGGGCGCAGGGTTACCCGCGCCAGCGGCTGGCCCTTGTCGCGCAGCACCTGCTCGATCCACGGCCGCAAGGGATCATCCGATTGCAGCGTGTCGATGCGGCTTCGCAACGTACCGACATCGAGGCTTGCGAGGGCGCTGGTCAATTGCATGCGGTTCTGCTCGCGGTCGCGATCATGCAGGTCGCGATCGAGCGCGGCGCGTGCGCGGGCGGAAGCAAACGCGTCTCCGGCCGCGAGGGCCACGCGCGCGCGCAACTCGAGCACACGCAAATTCAAGTTCGGTGCAAGCGTTTTTTCGTCAAGCGCAAGCAGGCTTTGCGCTTGCGCGAGATCGCCGCGTTTGAGCGCTATTTGTGCATCCAGCAGATCCAGTCGCACCGGCTCGTCGCCATGCAATCGGCGCCGCTTGATGTCGTCGAGCGCGCGGGCGGCGCCTTCGATATCGCCGCGTTCGCGCAACGCCTCGGCGGCGCGCAGGCGATAGTGCGCGCGCGCGTCGCCGTCGCTTTCCTGCGCCAGCGCAAGGAACTCCGCAGCCGCTTGATCCAGATCGCCGTGCGCGTAGAGCTGCTCGGCATGCGTCGCGCCTTGCGTATCCACAGGCTCAGGTTCGCGATCCTGCTCGGAAAATGTCGCACATGCGCCAAGGGCGAGGCAGAGCAGGCCGATTTGTACCATTCGCCAAGCGCACGCCCACTGCACGATATTTCTTGACACGGCTTTGATCGGCGCGTGCGAAATCCTGTGGAAGTGGGCAACTTGCATCATCGGTTTTCGTCCGTGCGAGGTTTCCAGACCGCGTTTGCTGCCGCGCGGCCGCCGGACTGCGATGATAGCCGATCACGGCAAGCCCACTTCCGTGCGGCTGTTCGTGAATGGTCACAGCCTGAATTGAATGAATGCGGAGTATGGGATGGACGGGAAACCTGGCCGGCTTCTGGTGGTGGCGACACCCATCGGCAATCTGCAGGATTTGTCGCAGAGAGCGCGCGATACCCTGCGCGATGCGGCGCTGATCGCTGCCGAAGACACCCGCCACAGCGCGCCTCTGCTCGCGTTGGTGGGTAGTCGCGCACGTTCGTTCGCACTGCATGAGCACAACGAGCGCGAGCAGGGCGAGCGCATTGTGGAGCAGTTGTTGGGCGGTCAGGACGTCGCACTGATATGCGATGCCGGGACGCCGCTGGTCAGCGATCCGGGCTTTCGCCTGGTGCGTGCGGCACGCGCGGCAGGGTGCGAAGTGTCGCCGGTGCCGGGGCCGTGCGCGGCAATTGCGGCGTTGTCCGCCGCCGGCTTGCCCAGCGACCGTTTCGTGTTCGAGGGTTTTCTTCCAGCCAAATCCAGCGCGCGCCGCGAACGTCTGCA
>JBDUED010000133.1:0-7137 GCA_040002595.1 Dokdonella sp.
CATCAGGGTGGCAACCACCAGGCCGTCGTAGCCGTATTGCGCGATGACACCGAACACGACCGGAATGAAGGCTGCGGTGGGTCCGCCAACCTGCACGCGCGAACCGCCGAGCAGCGAAATAAGGAAACCGGCGACAATGGCGGTGTGCAAGCCAACTGCCGGCGATGCGCCGGACGCAATCGCCAGCGCCATCGACAGCGGCAATGCGACGATCGCGACGGTCAGCCCGGCGAGGAGATCGGCGCGCAAGTCGCCCAGGCCGTAACCCTGACGCAGCAGGCTGACCAGCTTGGGCACATAGAGCCGCCAAGCGGGCGTCGCGGCTGAAGAAGGAAGCATGCGATACCGCCGCTGACGTGGCACAAGCTGCCGATTATGCCTGCGGACGCGCTACAACTTGCGCCGCGGCGGCACCAGCAAATCGCCAAACAGAAGGCCGGCGACGATCGCGACCAGCAGCGTCATCAGCGTGATTGCAGTATCGATGCCCAGCCGCACGTCCCGTTCAAGCACGAAACTCAAGCTGCGAAATCCGACGCTGCCGGGGACCAGCACGATGATGCCCGGCTCGCGTACCAGCGCGCCAGGACGCTGCATTGCCCGCGCAAAAATATTGCTGGTCGCGCCAATCACCAGACTGCCGGCGAATACTCCGAACGCCGGCGAGACGTAGATGCCGCCAACCTGCGCGCAGACATAACCGAGCACGACCGAGGCGACCACGACCGGCACGTAACGCCGCGGACTGCCGAACAACACCGCAAACGCGAAGCCGCAGGCGAGCACCGCGATCCATTCGGTCCACGCCGGTACGCTCGCATCGATCGGCCCCAGCGGCACCCAGCCGATCAACACGCAGACCTGCGCTGCGGCAATCGTGCCGAACGCCAGTTTCAACAGGGTCGCGAATGCTCCCATCATTCGCGCGGTTCCGGAGATGAGATGCTGGCTCGACAACTCGCGGACGGCCGTGGTCAGGCTCATGCCGGGGATCAACACGATAAGGCTCGAAATCACCACCGAGCGCACGGACAGCGGCGCGACGAAAGCCGCGATGCCGGTCGCGATCAGGGTTGCCAGCAGCGCGGCCAATGCTTCGGCAGCGGCAGCGATGTTCGGGCGTCCGATCGAAACAAGGTAGACCAAGCCAATGACCAGACCGATCAAGGTTGCGACCGCGACACCAATCCAGGCGGTATGCAGGATCGCCGCAACGCTGCCCGAGGAGATGCCGTAACTCGCCACCAGCCACGCGCGATATACGGCCGACCGCTGTGTCTTGCCAAATTCCCGCAAGCGTTTTCGACCGGCTGCCAGATCGAGGCGACCGTCTATGACCTGGTCGGCGATCGCATCCACCTGGCACAAGCGTTTGAGGTTCACTTCGCCGGGCGGCGCCCGCACAACCTGCGTGATCTCGGCCAGGTCGTCCTCGCGAGAAGGATCGGAAAACGACATCACGATCGAGGTCGGCGTCGACAACACATTGCAGACGAGCCCCAACTTCGCGCTGACCAGATTGATCACGTCTTCCAGACGCGGCGCACTGGTCCCGTATTCGTGCAAACGTCGCGACAGCTCGACCACAAAGCTGATACGCGTCTTCAGCGCCGCTTCACCGCCGATCGTGTTCTTGAGGTCGTCCATTGCCATGGACCCAATGATGCCGTGCAGACCCCCGAACATGCGAACACTTTCCACATCCCCGCGCGCGTTCCGGTTTGGGCACCAGCCTGTTAGCCTTGCGCGATGACGTCTAGCGCGAGTCCATCAGCCGGAACAGCAACGCTTGAGCGCGTAGGCAACGCCGAGCGTCTCGTCGCGAGCGGCGACTGGACACTGGCGTTCGCAAAAGCGTTATCAGACCGCATCGCCGTGCTCAAACGCACGCTGGCAGCCGGCACACGCATCGATGTGAGTGCGATCGGTCGCATCGACACTGCAGGCGCGCGCCTGCTGCTCGACCTTGCCGAGCCGGCCTCGATCGACGGCCTCGGCGTCGAACGCCGCGCCCTGCTTGATGCTGTTGCGGGCGCGCAGATTGTCGTCCCAGCCGCCGAGAAACGCGATGCCGGCCTGGTCGAAGTGTTCGCGCGCACCGGCGAGGCGGTCGAGAAGATCGCGCGCGATTCGTATGGCCTGCTCGGCTTCATCGGCTTGATCCTCGCCACCCTGGCGCGGCTGGCCTTGCATCCGCGGCGCTGGCGCGTGACCTCGCTCGTTTTTCATCTGGAGCAGACGGGACTGGACGCGGTACCGATCGTGGTGTTGCTCAATTTCCTCGTCGGCGCGGTGGTCGCCTTTCTGGGCGCGACCGTACTCAAGGATTTCGGAGCCAGCGTTTTTGCGGTCGATCTGATCGGCTATTCGTTTTTGCGCGAATTCGGCGTGCTGCTGACTGCAATCCTTATCGCCGGCCGATCGGGCAGCGCATTCACCGCGCAAATCGGCTCGATGAAGGCGGGCGAGGAAATCGACGCGCTGCGCACACTCGGTCTCGATCCGATCGAAGTGCTGGTACTGCCGCGTGTACTTGCGCTGCTGATTGCGTTGCCGGCGCTGACCTTCCTGGCGATGCTGGCCGGCATCGTCGGTGGCGCGGTCGTATGTGTGCTCAGTCTCGACATCTCGCCGACCATGTTCATCTCGCGCTTGCACGACCTCGGCCTGACTCGCCACTTCTGGGTCGGCATGAGCAAGGCGCCGCTGTTCGCGTTCCTGATCAGCGCGATCGGTTGCCTCGAAGGCTTCAAGGTATCGGGCAGCGCGGAGTCGGTCGGCACACACACCACATCGAGCGTCGTGCAATCGATCTTCGTGGCGATTCTGGTGGATGCACTCGCTGCAATCTTCTACATGAAGATTCACCTGTGAACGCGCGCGAAAAAGTCATCGAAGTGCGCGGATTGCGCAACCAGTTCGGCGATCAGGTCGTGCACGACAACCTCGATCTGGATGTTTACCGAGGCGAAATTCTCGGCGTCGTCGGCGGCTCGGGCAGCGGCAAATCCGTGTTGCTGCGCTCGATCATCGGACTCAATCGGCCGAACGGCGGCAAGATCGCCCTGCTTGGACAGGACATGATTGACGTTTCCGACGCGCGCCGCGCGGAAATCGAACGACGTTGCGGCGTGCTGTTCCAGAACGGCGCGCTGTTTTCGTCGCTCAGCGTCGAGGACAACGTGATGGTGCCAATGCGCGAACATTTCGACCTGCCATTCGCACTGATGCAGCGTCTGGCTGCATTGAAACTCAACTTGACTGGGCTGCCAGCAGAGGCCGGCGCCAAATACCCGGCACAACTTTCCGGCGGCATGGTCAAGCGCGCGGCGATGGCGCGCGCTATCGCGCTCGATCCAGACATCCTGTTTCTCGACGAGCCGACGGCCGGCCTCGATCCAATCGGCGCTGCGGCGTTCGACCAGTTGATCCTCACCTTGCGCGAAAGCCTCGGGCTCACCGTTTTCATGATCACCCACGATCTTGATACGCTGTACACGATCTGTGACCGCGTCGCGGTGATTTCGCAGAAGCGCGTGCTGGTCGCCGACACCCTTGCGCGCGTCGAGCGTTTCGATGACCCGTGGGTGCAGGATTATTTCCAGGGACCACGCGGCCGTTCGGCAGAACACGTCGCGGAACTTGCTGCAGACCGCAGTGAGCACACCAGCAAGAGCATTGCGGCTGTCGCCACCGCCACGACCGGGACACATTGATGGAAACACGCGCGCATTACGTTCTCATCGGCGCCTTCACGATCGGCATCTTCGTGCTGGCGCTCGGCTTCGTGTTCTGGCTCTCCAAATCGAGTGTTGACCGCGCCTACTTTGACTACGACATCGTGTTCACTGAAGCGGTGACCGGGCTTTCGAACGGTGGTCTGGTGCAATACAACGGCATCAAGGTCGGCGAAGTGCGCCAACTGCATCTGGCCGCCGACGATCCGCGCAAGGTGATTGCGCGCGTGCGTATCGATGTGAGCGCGCCGGTCAAGATGGATACCCGCGCGAAGCTTGGGATGCAGGGCGTGACCGGGCTTGCCTTTATCCAGTTGTCCGGCGGCGCGCCGTCGAGTCCGCCGTTGTTGCCGACACCCGAGCATCCGGTGCCGGTGATTCCCTCGGAGGAATCGGCGTTGTCGAAATTGCTTGCGTCCGGCTCGGATATCGTCGTCAGCGCCAACGACGCGATGCTGCGCATGAACCAGATTCTTTCCGACGACAATATCCAGCACATAGCCTTGTTGCTTGAACACGTCGATCGCCTCAGCGGCGCTCTGGCCGACCAACGCGGCGACCTCAGCGTCGCGCTCAAGCAGATGGCCGAAGCCACAGCCGCTCTCAAGACGACGCTCACGAAGATCGACCACGCCGCCGATTCGACCAACACATTGATGCGCGACAACGCACGTGCGACCCTCGCATCAGCGCAGAAGGCGCTTGATGCCGTCGACAAGATGGCGTCGTCGGCAGGTGCGCTGGTCGAGGATAATCGCGCTGCGATCAACAGCTTCAGCAATCAGGGCTTGCGCCAGATCGGCCCGGCCGTACTCGACTTGCGCGAAACAATGCGCTCGATCAAGCAATTGAGCGACAAGCTTGGCGCGTCCGACAGCCTGCTGCTCGGTCGCGATCAGCCCAAGGAGTTCAAATCCAAATGAATGCATTGCAGCGTTTCACCGCCGTTGGATTCGTGCTTGCGCTTACGGGCTGCGGTTCCCTGCTCAACGTGCAGCGCACACCGTTCACAATCTACTCGCCGCGCTACACCGCCGCCGCGTCGCCGGGTCCGTCCGTGAATTGGCAACTCATCGTCGAAACGCCGTTATCCAGCGACACGCTCGACAGCGCCCGCATTCAGGTGATGCCCACTCCGGGCGTGCTTGAAGTGCTTCCGGCCGCCCGTTGGCGCGACTCGACTCCGGCCATGTTGCGTGGACTCATCGTGCAAGGCTTCGAGCAATCCGGGCGTATTGTCGGCGTCGGTAGCGCCTCGTCAGGCATGCGCGCGGATTTCGCCCTGGCCGTCGAACTGCGTGATTTCCAGCTTGAAATGCGGGCCGGCGGACCTCACGCCGTCGTGCGGTTTCAGGCACGCCTTCTCGACTACAGCAGCAATCGCGTGCTCGCCGCACACGCGTTCACAGCCGACGTACCAGCAGCGGGCACGGAGGCGGCCAGCGCGTTCACGGCATTCGAGATGGCCTTGAACACGGTGATTCCCGAACTGGTCGATTGGACCCTTGCCGAAGGAAGCCGTCCGCATAAACGCGCGCCGCCCGCATAATTGGCCGGCCAAATTTCCAGTCCGCCGATAATGGCGTTCCCCTGCGGGTAGCGCCGTCCGCAGTCGCGCGTAGCAAGTCCACTCCGGCTTTTATCGCATGAGCGAAATCGAACCCCGCAAGCCGCCGAGCGCTCTGCAAACCCAGCTTGCGCGGGTCGCGGCATTGTTGCGTCGGCAGCGACACGCGAGCGACATTGCGCAGCGCCCGACCGACGCGCCGCAAGCGGTCGGCGCTGACGCCTTGCAGCGCGAACAGCTGCTCGATCTGCAACGTGAAATCGATGCGCTGCATCCGGCCGACGTGGCGCATGTGCTGGAAGCATTGCCGCTCGAGCAACGCCTTGAAATCTGGCAACTCGTCAAGGCCGATCGCGACGGCGAGATCCTCCTCGAAGTTTCCGACGCGGTGCGCGAATCGCTGCTGGCGGATATGGACCGCCCCGAGATGCTCGCCGCGGCCGAGCGACTGGATGCCGACGAACTGGCCGATCTGGCTGAAGATCTGCCCGAGGACGTGCTGCACGAACTGATGCACCGTCTCAACGCCGAGCAGCGCGGGCGCGTGCAATCGGCGATGTCGTGGGATGAGGATCAGGTCGGCGCGTTGATGGATTTTGACATGGTCACGATCCGCGAGGACGTGAGTCTGGAAACCGTGTTGCGCTATCTGCGTCGTCTGAAGGAGCTACCCGATCACACCGACAAGTTGTTTGTCGTCAATGCCGACGCGCGACTGACCGGCGTCCTGCCAATCCACTGGCTGCTGGTCAACGATCCGGCCAGGCGCGTCAGCGAAATGATGGCGGCCGACGCCAATACCTTTCATCCCGAAGACGACGTGGCCCGCACCGCGCAGGCATTCGAGCGCTACGACCTGGTTACCGCGCCGGTTGTCGACGCCGAAGGGCGCCTGATCGGGCGCCTGACCATTGATGCGATGGTCGATGTGATCCGCGAGGAAAGCGACGCCGAAGTGCGCGAGCGTTTCGGCTTGCGCGAGGACGAGGACATTTTCGCGTCCGTGTGGAAATCCCTGCGCAACCGCTGGGCATGGCTGGCGACCAATCTGGTCACCGCCTTCATCGCCTCGCGCGTCATCGGCGTGTTCACCGATTCGATCCAGAAACTGGTCGCGCTCGCGACGCTGATGCCGATTGTCGCCGGCATCGGCGGCAATGCCGGCAACCAGACCATTACCATGATTGTGCGCGCGTTTGCGCTGGATCAGATCAGCCCCGCCAGCGCACGCCGCCTGTTGCGCAAGGAATTGGGCGTCGCGCTGGTCAACGGATTGGCGTGGGGCGGCGTGATCGGCATCGTCGCTTGGCTGCTCTACAGCAACGTCGCGCTCGGACTGGTGATGACCGCTGCAATGACCTTGAATCTGCTGCTCGCCGCAATGATGGGCGTGCTGATTCCCATGACCCTGCTCAAGCTCGGCCGCGATCCGGCAATGGGATCGAGCGTGATGATCACCGCATTGACCGACAGCGGCGGTTTTTTCATTTTTCTCGGACTGGCGACGCTGTTCCTGATGTGAGTGCGCCGAGAATCATCGGCTCATCGAGACCGCCGCCTAGCGAGAATCTGCCACCGGATATCGAGGCGCGGCGTCCAGCGACGCGGCGCACACTTCGGCCAGATCAAGCAGGCGCAAATCAGCGCCGGGCGCACCAACGAGTTGCAAGCCGATTGGCAAGCCGTCGGACAAA
The DNA here is from genome assembly GCA_040002595.1 of Dokdonella sp. Lineage (GTDB taxonomy): Bacteria > Pseudomonadota > Gammaproteobacteria > Xanthomonadales > Rhodanobacteraceae > Dokdonella_A. Next base: position 6,999 of record JBDUED010000133.1, read on the forward strand.
TGGCCCATCGGCAGGCTGATCGCCGGACATCCGGCGAGACTGGCGAAGCTGGTCAGATCCGCATCGTTCGCGCGTTCGCCATTGGCCAGCGGACCTGCGCCATGCGGCACCGTGGGCAGTACCAGCACGTCGATTTCGG
>JBDUED010000134.1:0-7066 GCA_040002595.1 Dokdonella sp.
ACAGCGATTCGGCGCCCTGCACGAGCACGTCGTTGACGCACATGCCGACCAGGTCAATGCCGATGGTGTCGTGGCGCTGCAGCGTCTGCGCGAGCTTGAGCTTGGTGCCGACGCCATCGGTGCCTGACACCAGCACCGGTTCCCGGAAACGTCCGGACAGGTCGAACAGCGCACCGAAACCACCGAGGCCGCCCATGACCTCGGGCCGGAACGTGCGCTTGACCAAGGGCTTGATCCGTTCCACGACCTCGTTGCCCGCGTCGATGTCGACGCCAGAGGCGCGGTAACTCAGTGCTTCGGGCTCGGCGGGCATGGCGGCGGCGGTTTTGCAGGGCGCGCATGATAGCAAAGGCGGCGCAGGCGGGATTTGCGCCTGGCCGGACGCCTGCAAATGCCATTGTGCGCCCATCCTTCTTGGCGCCATGGACGCGCCAGCGTGCTTTGGGCAGACTTGGGCCACCCTGATGCAACGGATGACAATCGTGAAATTGCTGACTCCGCTGCGCGCGCTCGCGCTTCTCCTCACCCTGCTGACGTCGCCGGCGTGGGCGCTTGGTCCTGCGACCTATACCGGCACGGCGCCGGTCAATTCCCAGTCGGATGACGAACGCGTGCAGGCTTTGAAAACCGCGCTCGCGAATGTCGTCGTCGCGCAGACCGGCGACAGCAGCGTGCTCGCGCGTCCGGAAGTGGCAAAGGCGGTCGCGCAGGCCGAGCGATACGTCCTGCAATACCAGTACCGCAACAACGCCGCGGACGGGGTGGCGAAGATGACCTTGGTCGCACAATTCGACAGCGCCGCGGTGGACAAGATGTTGGGCCGGCTTGGTATCGGCAACCCAGGCGACGAACAGGCCGCGCTAGCGCAGACGCCGAGCGAAGCGGTGGTGTGGATTGCGGGCATCCGCAACGCCGACGACTACGCGCGCGTAATCGGCTATCTGGCCAGGAACAATTTCGTTCGCGCCGCGCAGCCAACGCAGGCGCGTGGCGATGGCATTCTGGTCAAGCTGTCGCTGGCGACGGATCTTGCACATTTTCTCGATGCGGTCGGCCTGGAACGCAGCTTGATGGTCAACCCGACGGCGCATGTCGATGGCGCCGATGCGGTCCTCGCATTGAATCCGTAGCGGCCCGGCGCCGATGTTGCGTCATCTGCCCAACCTCATCACTGCCTTGCGCATCGCTCTGATCGTGCCGCTGTGCCGTTTGATCGATGATGGTCGCTACGAAGGTGCGTTGCTGGTCGCCGCGATTGCCGGTTTCAGCGATGCGCTGGATGGCTTTCTCGCCAAGCGATTTGGCTGGCAGAGCTGGATTGGCGGCATGCTCGATCCAATCGCCGACAAGTTGCTGCTGATGGCGGCTTTCGTTTGGTTGGCCTTGGCCGGCGACTTGCCGGCATGGCTGGCAGCCGTGGTAGTGGGGCGTGATGTCGCCATCGTCGCGGGTGCGATCGCCTATCACAATCTGGTTGGCAGGTTCGATGCGGCGCCGAGTGCGCTGTCAAAAATCACTACCGTCATGCAGATCGGGTTCGTGCTGACCGAGCTGGTACGGCTATCGCGCTGGATCGAGATTTCCTCGCCGACGCGTGCGCTGCTGATCGCAATTACCGCCGCGTCCACCATTGCCAGCGGATTGCATTACATGGTGGTGTGGGGCCTGCGTGCGCGCCGCGCCGTTGCTGCGCGCAGGGAGAACACGCAATGAGCGAAAACGAGGACGGCCGAATCGACTTGCGCTGGCAGTGGCTGATCCTGCTGTTGGTGGTGGGCGCAATCGTGTATCTGCTCTCGCCGGTGCTGATGCCGTTTGCCGTTGCCGCGCTGTTCGCCTACCTGGCCGATCCGGTGGTCGATCGTCTGGAACGGCACATTCCGCGGGGCGTCGCGGTCAGTCTGGTGTTTCTGGTCGTGGGCCTCGTGGTCACGTTGATCCTGCTGATTCTGGTGCCATTCGTCGAACACCAGGTTGACAGTTTCCTGAAACAGTTGCCGATCTGGATCGACTGGTTCCAGACCCGCGCGACACCGTGGCTTGATGCGCGTTTCGGCATTTCTCCCGATGCGCTCGACACGCAGAAAATCATCGAAGCGCTGCAGGCCAACTGGCGCGAAGCGGGTGGATTCGCCGCAGTCGCGCTGGCGCGTGTGTCCCGATCCGGACTGACGATCGTCGGCTGGGCGCTGAATCTTGTGATGATTCCGGTCGTCGCATTTTATCTTCTGCGCGACTGGGACATTCTGGTCGAACGCATTCACGCGTTGATCCCGCGTTCGATCGAGCCGGTCGTGTCGCGCCTGGCGCGCGAATCGGATGTCGTGCTTGGCGCATTCCTGCGTGGCCAGTTGAGCGTGATGATCGCGCTCGGCACGTTCTACGGAGTCGGCTTGTGGCTGGTCGGCGTCAGCATCGGTCCGCTGATCGGAATGATTGCGGGTCTGATCAGTTTCGTGCCGTACCTGGGCGCGATCACCGGCGTGGTCATTGGGGTGACGGCCGCGCTGGTGCAGTACCAGGATTGGACGCACGTGGCGCTCGTGCTCGGCGTGTTTGCAGTCGGGCAGACGCTTGAAGGCTACGTGTTGGTGCCAAAGCTGGTCGGCGACAAGATCGGTTTGCATCCGGTCGCGGTAATTTTCGCGGTACTTGCCGGCGGTGAACTATTCGGTTTTCTCGGTGTGCTGCTGGCGCTGCCGGTCGCATCGGTGTGCGTGGTGCTGTTGCGTTATGCATACGCGCGATACACGCGCAGTGAGCTGTACACCATGCGCGTGGAGCCCATTATTGTGGTCGAAACGGGTTCAGAGACATTTTCCGAAAGGAATAGTCGGCCTGCTGGCGAGGGCGTTGCGGGAAGTGTCTCCGATTCCCTTTCCAAGCCATGAGCGGACAGTTGCCGCTTGCGCTGCGCTGGCCGGGACATCAGCGCTTCGAGAGCTTTTTCGGTGGCCCCAATAGCGTCGCACTCGATCTGCTGCGCGAGGTGTCTCGCGGCGGCGAATCGTCGTGGCTGTACCTGGCCGGTCCGCAGGGCAGCGGACGAACCCATCTTCTCATTGCGTCGTGCGCCAGCGCCAACGACAGTGGGCGCAGCGCGCAATATTTGCCATTGGCGGCCCTGCGCACGCGCCGCGCCGATGCGATCCGCGGTTTTGGTGGCAGCGACCTGCTGGCTATCGACGACCTCGACACAATTGCCGGCGATGCCGACGCCGAACATGCGTTGTTCGATCTCTACAACCGCTGCCGCGCGGATGCATCGACGCTTCTTTTCGCCGCCCGCGCCCCGCCCGCGCAAATCGGCATCGGTCTGCCGGATCTCCTCTCGCGACTATCCGCCTGCACCCAGATTGGATTGAAGATGCTCGATGAAGTCGAGCGGCGCGCACTGTTGCGCGATCGCGGTCTTGCGCGCGGAATCGAGCTGGACGACAACGCGCTCGACTGGCTGTTCACGCGACGCAAACGCGATCTGGCGTCCCTGCTGGATCTGCTCGATCACATCGATGCGGCATCCCTGGCTGCGCAGCGTCGCGTCACGATTCCGTTTTTGCGTAGCTTGCTGCGCGAGGCGGAATAAGCGCGTTCAAGGCGCCCGGATCAAGGGTGATGCAGGGCGGCAACCGCGATTACGGAATCATTCTGGCGCTGGTCATGCGTTCCACTTCCGCCAGTTGCTCGGGCGTGCCGACATTGCGCCAGAACCCATCGTAGCGCTCACCACTCAGGCGTCCCTCGCGCATCGCGCGCAGGAACGACGGCAGCAGTTTGAAGCGCTCGTCCGCTTCGCCGCGCAACAGCTCGGCGCGATAAACGCCAATGTTGCCGAACGTCAAACGCTCGCCGACACCCTCTTCGTTGAGCCTCGTGTGGTCGAGACAGAAATCACCGTGCGGATGAAACTCCGGGTTCGGCACCATGACCAGATGCGCAAGTCCAGCGGGCGCGGCCGGAAGCTGTGCGTAGTCGTAGTCGCTGACAATGTCCGCACTGATCGCAATGAAGGGCGCCGTGCCGAGCAGGCCGAGCGCGCGTTTCATGCCGCCGCCGGTTTCAAGTGGCTCTGGTCCCTCGTCGCTGTAATGGATGCGCAATCCCCAGCGGTCGCCATTGCCGAGGGCGGCCGGAAATTGCGCGGCCAGATGGGACGTGTTGATCACGATGTTGGACACGCCGGACGCGGCAAGTTTTCCCAGATGATGCTCGATCAGCAGGCGATCGCCGACGCGCAACAGGGGTTTGGGGGTCGCGTCGGTCAGCGGTCGCATGCGCAGGCCGCGACCTGCCGCGAAAATCAGTGCGCTGCGGATCACGCGGAGATTGCCTCGCCATCGTGCGGTTGGGTGATATCGCGTCCGCCGCCTGCGCGTTCCAGCAGTGCAACGAAATCGGCGAACTCGGGGTAGCGTCGCGCGACCGAGATCACGTAGTGCCATACCAATGGCAGATCGTCCAGATACTGCGCCTTGCCATCGCGATACCAGAGCCGGCAGAAGATGCCGAGCACCTTGATGTGGCGTTGCAATCCCATCAGATCGAACCAGCGCCGGAAGCGCGCGACAGTGACAGAGGGTCCGATCAGATTCGTGTCGCACAGACCCCGATGAGCGTTCTCGATCCAGCCATCGACGCGTTCGGGTGGCCATTCGATATAGCAATCGCGCAGCAGCGAAACAAGGTCATAGGTAATCGGGCCAAGCACGCCATCCTGAAAATCGATGATGCCGGGGCTCGGGAATTCCGACGCGATCGTTGCCGCGTTGTCGCTGTCGACGATCAACAGGTTGCGACTGTGGAAATCACGATGCACGAAGACGCGCGGTTGTTCCAACGCAGCGTGCACGAGGCGCGTGAGCGCCGCTTCAATCACATCCCATTCCTCGCAGCCTGGCGTGAAACCAAGATGACGTTTCAGGAACCACTCGGGCATCAGCTCCATTTCGGCCACGAGGCGTGCGCGATCATAGGCGGGCAGCTCGCGCGCATCGACATGCCTCTGCATGCTCGTCAGTGCCATCAGGGCTTCGCCGTAGAGGACATCGACGGTCGCGTCGTTCAACGCCGGCAAATACGTGCGTGCGCCGAGGTCTTCCATCAGCACAAATCCCTGCGCGCGATCCAGGGCGAACACCTCGGGCGCATGCAGACCGGCATGGCGCAAGCGCGCGCCGATGTCGAGCCAGGGAGCGAGATCCTCCTTGTCCGGTGGCGCATCCATGACGATGCGCGTCACGCCCGTGCCGGTCGTGACGCGCCAATAGCTGCGAAAACTCGCATCGGCCGAAGCGGATTCGATCGACAAAGGCGGCTCTGCGAACGCGTTCGCGGCGAACTGGCGCAGTGCATCCAGGCGGGGCGACGACGGTGGCAACATCCAATCCTTTCACGAGGATGCGAAAGTCTAACCCAAGGTGTTGCGCGGATTGACCCGAGGTAGCCTAAATAGTACTATTTCGGTCCACATTTACTTCCGCGCAACAACGACGGCCATGCTTCGCGTCAGCAAGCTCACCGACTACGCCACTGTCGTGATGACCTGTCTGGTCAGCGCGGGCGACGGCGTGCTCAGCGCGCAGTGCCTGGCCGAGCGCTCACATCTGGAAGTGCCGACCGTGAGCAAGCTGCTCAAGCAACTCGCGCAAGCAGGCCTGGTCGCCTCGGCGCGCGGGATCAATGGCGGCTATCGGCTGGCTCGCATGCCGGCACACATCACCATCGCCGACATCGTGACAGCGATGGAAGGTCCGATTGGCATGACCGAATGCAGTGCCCATGCGGGATCGTGTGGCCACGAACCGCACTGCGGAGTGCGCGTGAACTGGCAACGCATCAATCAGGCAATCGCCGGTGCGCTCGAAAGCGTGACGCTGGCGGATATGGTCAAGCCGCCATCGGCAAAACGTGGCGCAACGATTCCCTTGCGCGTTGCAACGGCGTGAACAGGGTCGAGCAATCCTCATCCATGGCCATCGAAAGCATGCAGTTTGAAAGTCACCGCCGCGAACGCGAGTCCGCGCCTGTCGCCCCCGGCAACGCGACGGTCGCGGCAGCCATGAACCGTCGCTACGACGCCGGCTTCGTTACCGAGATCGAAAGCGAAAGTCTGCCACCGGGACTCAGCGAGGATGTCGTGCGCGCGATTTCCGCGCGCAAGAACGAACCCGAATGGATGACCGAGTGGCGCCTCAAAGCGTATCGACACTGGCTGACAATGACGCCGCCGCAGTGGGCGAAGCTCAATATCGCGCCGATTGATTTCCAGGCGATCAGCTATTTCTCACAGCCAAAAAACCGGCCCAAATCGCTGGCCGACGTCGATCCGAAGCTGCTCGAAACCTACGAAAAACTCGGCGTTCCGCTGCACGAACGTGCACGACTCGCCGGCGTTGCGGTCGACGCAGTGTTTGATTCCGTATCCGTTGGCACCACCTTCCGCAAGGAACTCGCGGCGGTCGGGGTGGTTTTCGGATCGATCTCCGACGCCATCCGCGAACATCCGGAACTTGTGCAGAAATACCTCGGCAGCGTGGTGCCGACGGGCGACAATTATTTCGCGGCGCTCAACTCAGCCGTTTTTTCCGACGGAAGCTTCGTATTCGTGCCCAGGGGCGTCCGCTGCCCGATGGAGCTGAGTACGTATTTTCGAATCAACGCGCGTGACACGGGCCAGTTCGAGCGGACTTTGCTTATCGCCGAAGAAGGCGCCAGCGTGTCGTATCTGGAAGGCTGCACCGCGCCGATGCGCGACGAGAACCAGTTGCACGCGGCCGTCGTCGAGCTGATCGCACTCGATGACGCGAGCATCAAGTACTCGACCGTGCAGAACTGGTACCCAGGCGACGAAAACGGTGTCGGCGGCATCTACAATTTCGTGACCAAGCGTGGCGATTGCCGTGGTGCGCGCTCGAAGATTTCCTGGACCCAGGTCGAAACGGGCTCGGCAATCACCTGGAAATATCCGAGCTGCATCCTGCGCGGTGATGATTCCAGTGGGGAGTTCAATTCGGTCGCGCTGACCCATCATCGCCAGCAGGCCGATACCGGCACCAAGATGATCCAC
>JBDUED010000135.1:0-6997 GCA_040002595.1 Dokdonella sp.
TGCCGACGATGGGCGGTGACGCCACGCTTTACTCGTGCCATGGTTCGTCTCCTTACGCGTACGGCAGCATGCGGGCGACGCGACCGGCGTCTTCCGAACGTACATGGTTGGTTGCACGAAGACCACGTTTACGCTTGGTCGATTTCTTCGTGAGGATGTGGCTCCTGAACGCGTGGCCGCATTTGAACTTGCCCGACGCGGTCTTGCGGAACCGCTTCGCTGCGGCCCGGTTGGTTTTCATTTTTGGCATGACTTTCAACTCCGTGATTGATTTTCGTTACTGGCGCGAGCGGCGGCATGAAACCGCGCTTTCCATCCTGCTCGTTCCGGCTTGTGTGACCCGTTTATCCGGGCCTTTCCTGACGTGCTTTCCTTTGCGCTCGTCCATGCTCGCGACTATCAAACAGCGGTCGTCCTGACCGCACTTTTCAACGTTTCCTTTGCGCTCGTCCCTGATCGCGAGAATCAAACAGCGGTCGTCCTGACCGCACTTTTCAACCAAACCTTTATTTCTTTTTCGGCGCGATCATCATGACCATGAGGCGCCCTTCCATCCGGGGGTATTGCTCGATCACCGCTTCCTCGATGATATCGGCCGAAATCTTGTCGACCATCGCACGTCCCAGTTCCTGATGCGCCATCTCGCGACCGCGATAGCGGATCGTGATCTTGACCTTGTCGCCTTCCTCCAGGAACCGGCGCAGGTTACGCATCTTGATCGTGTAATCGCCGACATCGGTGACCGGTCGGAACTTCAGTTCCTTGATCTCGACCTGCTTTTGTTTCTTCTTTGCCGCATGCGCCTTTTTCTGCGCATCGAACTTGAACTTGCCGAAATCCATGATCCGGCACACCGGCGGATCGCCATTGGGCTGGATCTCGACCAAGTCCATACCCACTTCCTGGGCCATGGCCAAGGCCTCGTCGCGGGTCAGGATGCCGACCTGCTCACCCTCCGCGCCAATCACCCGCACTTTCGGAACGCGGATTTCCAGGTTCCTGCGATTCGGTTTGCTATCGGTGGCGATACGTCAATCCTCCAAGGGGAAATGCTCCCGGGCGCGCGACGTCAGGTTCGCTCGCACTCGGACTTCAGGCGTTCGGCAAAGCGTGCGATCGGCATCGACCCCAAGTCTTCACCCGCACGCGTACGCACGGAAACGGCTCCCGCCTCCCTTTCGCGGTCACCCACGACGAGGAGATAGGGAACTTTGTCCAGCGTATGTTCGCGGATTTTATAGCCAATTTTCTCATTGCGCAAATCCGCCTCCACGCGGAAACCTTGCGCGACAAGGGTTTGCGCGGTTTGCGCGGCAAAATCGGCCTGCGCATCGGTGATATTCATCACTACCGCCTGCACCGGCGCCAGCCACACTGGCATTTGACCTGCATGGTGCTCGATCAGGATGCCGATGAAGCGCTCCATCGAGCCGACGATGGCCCGGTGCAGCATGGCCGGATGCCGCTTCTGGCTGTGTTCGTCCACATATTCGGCGCCAAGGCGCTCGGGCATCATGAAATCGACCTGCATCGTACCGACCTGCCAGGCGCGGCCAATGGAATCCTTGAGGTGGTATTCGATTTTCGGCGCATAAAACGCACCCTCGCCGGGCAGTTCTTCCCAGTCGACGCCAGCGGCACGCAAGGCGCGCCGCAGCATGGCCTCGGTGCGGTCCCAGAATTCGTCCGAACCGATGCGTTTGTCCGGCCGCAACGCCAACTTGATCGCGATGTCGCTGAAACCGAAATCCGCATACACCGCCATCGCCTGGCGGTGGAATGTGGTGACCTCCGCCTCGACCTGTTCCTCGGTGCAGAAGATGTGTCCGTCGTCCTGGGTGAATGCGCGTACGCGCATGAGTCCGTGCAGCGCGCCGGACGGTTCGTTGCGATGGCAACCACCAAATTCACCGTAGCGGACCGGCAGTTCGCGATAGCTGCGCAGACGCGTGTTGAAAATCTGCACGTGTCCCGGGCAATTCATCGGTTTCAACGCGTAGGTGCGCTTTTCCGACTCGGTGAAAAACATGTTCTCGGCGTAGTTGTCCCAGTGGCCTGATTTCTTCCACAAGGAGACATCGAGCACCATCGGGCAGCGCACTTCCTGATAATCGCTGCGCTTGTACACGCCGCGCATGTACTGCTCGACCTGCTGCCAGATGGTCCAGCCCTTCGGATGCCAGAACACCATGCCGGGACTTTCTTCCTGCTGGTGAAACAGATCCAGCGCCTTGCCGATCTTGCGATGGTCGCGTTTCTCGGCTTCTTCGAGCTGATGCAGATAGGCGGCAAGATCTTTTTCGTTGAGCCACGCGGTGCCGTAGATACGCGACAACATGGCGTTGTCGGAATTGCCGCGCCAATACGCGCCGGCAACCTTCATCAACTTGAACGTGGCCAGCTTGCCGGTGTTCGGCACGTGCGGACCGCGGCACAGGTCGGTGAACTCGCCTTGCGTGTACAACGACAATTCCTCGTTGGCGGGAATGCCCTCGATGATCTGCGCCTTGTATTCCTCTCCCTTGGCGCGGAAGTAGGCGACCGCGTCGTCGCGCGCCATCACCGAACGCGACACCGGCAGCGCTTCGACGACAATATTCTTCATCTCCGCTTCGATCGCGGCGAGATCCTCGGTGGTGAACTGGCGCTCGAAGGCAAAATCATAGAAAAAGCCATTGTCGATGACCGGACCGATCGTCACCTGCGCATCTGGAAACAGTCGCTGCACGGCCTGCGCAAGTAGATGCGCGGTCGAGTGGCGAATGATTTCCAGCGCCTCAGGGCTTTTCCCGGTGACGATTTCGAGGCGGGCGTCGTGGGCGATCGGACGGCTGGTGTCGACGAGCTGGCCGTCAACCTTGCCGGCCAGGGCGGCCTTGGCAAGTCCGGCGCCAATCGAGGCGGCGACATCCTGCACGGTGACCGGATGATCGAATGATTTCTGGCTGCCGTCGGGGAGCGTGACGTTGATCATGGCGGTCTGCTTTCCATTCGCCGGAATTCGCGCCCGCGTTTCCGACATAGCGGCCATCCAATGGCCATAAAAAAGGACGCCGAAGCGCCCTGTTTCAAAACTTCGGACGATTCGCGCGATTTTCAGATGAGATTGAAGGTTCGCGTCATGGTGATCGTGCCCGCTCGGGCTAAGGTTCCTGTTTGTGCAGCCATCCCAAGGGCAACAATAGCCAGGTTTCCTCTGGCTCTGTCATCTCCGGATGACACGTGTAACTGGTGGGCGGTACAGGGATCGAACCTGTGGCCCCTACCATGTCAAGGTAGTGCTCTACCGCTGAGCTAACCGCCCGGTTTTTCAATCGATTGACGCGTTGACGTGCGCGCCCCGCCCCCACCAACTTGCCTGAAAAACAGGGGAAGGCGCGAGGGGCGCGCAAGGTATCACAGTGCCTGGGACGTCACAATGTTTGCGGCCGTTGCGGACTTGCAACTTTCATCGGCCCCCGATTCATCGACCCTCGTGTTCTGGTTGCGTCCACGAGCTCAACCTGAAGTCTCTACAGTGAAACTTTCGCCGCAGCCGCACTCACCGGTCGCGTTCGGATTGCGGAACACGAACGCCGCGTTGATGCCCTGGCGCTGAAAATCGATCTCGGTTCCGTCGACAAACGGCAATGCCTTGGCATCGATCACGAGGCGCAAACCGTCCTGCTCGAACACGCGATCGTTTTCGGCAATCGCCTTGGCCAGATCGACGGTGTAGCCAAAACCCGAGCAGCCGGTGCGCTTGATGCCGAAGCGCACGCCGAGCGCGACGGGGTCTTTGGCAAGGTAGTCGTGCATGCGCTCGCGCGCTGCGGCGGTAAGCTGGATGGTCATGGACAGAAAGTCTCGATAAGGGATGGATTCTAGCGCGCTTCGCGCGGCGCAGCAGGCGATTCCGTTATCATCGCCGACCCTTGTGATCGCGAATCCTCGCCGCACCGGCGAATTGGACGCTTCGAGCAGGAGTTTCAAGGTCATGCCGATAGCCGATGCCGCGCACGGCGCGCAAATCGTGGATGTGAAGCACGCCTTGTCGGGCGCGATCGCGCCGGGCACGCAAATAACAGTGCGTGGCTGGGTGCGCACGCGACGCGATTCGAAAGCCGGGCTTTCGTTCGTCAACCTCAGCGACGGCTCTTGCTTTGACGGGATCCAGATTGTCGCCACGGATACGCTGCCCAACTATGCCAGCGAGATCGTGCGTCTGGGCGCCGGTTGCGCTCTGGTCGCGACCGGCGAACTGGTCGCATCGCAAGGCAAGGGCCAGTCGTTCGAAGTGCAGGCAAGCGAAGTCCAGGTGGTCGGCTGGGTCGACGATCCGGAAACCTATCCGATCCAGCCCAAACCGCACTCGCCCGAATTCCTGCGCGAAGTCGCGCATTTGCGTCCGCGCACGAACTTGTTTGGCGCGGTCTCGCGCGTACGCCACACGATCGCGCAGGCGATCCATCGCTACTTCGACGAAAACGGTTATTTCTGGGTGAACACGCCCATCATCACCAGCTCCGACACCGAAGGCGCCGGCGAGATGTTCCGCGTCTCCACGCTGGATCTGATGAATCTGCCGCGAACCGAACACGGCGCCATCGATTTCAAAAAGGATTTTTTTGGCAAGGAAACCTTCCTCAGCGTGTCCGGCCAGCTCAATGTCGAGGGTTACTGCCTTGCTTTGAGCAAGGTGTACACCTTCGGCCCGACATTCCGCGCGGAAAACTCCCATACGACGCGACATCTGGCCGAGTTCTGGATGGTGGAACCGGAAATCGCGTTTGCCGATCTTGACGTCAACGCGCGCGTTGCCGAAGACTTCCTCAAGTATATTTTCAAGAGCGTGCTGGCCGAGCGCCCGGACGACATGGCGTTTTTTGCCGAGCGCGTCGAGAAGACCGCGATCTCGCGTCTTGAGTCGATCATCGCCAAGCCGTTCACTCGCATCGACTACACCGACGCGGTTGCCATCCTGAAAAAATCCGGCAAGAAGTTCGACTATGCAGTCGAATGGGGCGCGGACCTGCAGACCGAACACGAGCGATTCCTGACCGAGCAGCATGTCGGCGGTCCAGTGGTGGTCACCAACTATCCGGAAAAAATCAAGGCGTTCTACATGCGCCTCAACGATGACGGAAAGTCCGTCGCTGCGATGGACGTCCTCGCGCCCGGCATCGGCGAAATCATTGGCGGTTCACAGCGCGAAGAACGCCTCGACGTGCTCGATCGTCGCCTCGCACAATTCGGCCTGGATCCCCACATGTATGCCTGGTATCGCGATTTCCGCCGCTACGGCACGGTGCCGCATGCGGGTTTCGGACTGGGCTTCGAGCGCCTGGTCGTCTACGTCTGTGGTCTTGCCAACATCCGCGACGCGATTCCCTATCCGCGCGCGCCCGGTTCGGCGGAGTTTTGACATGACCTTGTTCGTCGTGCGTGAATTTCTGCTGATCTGCGGCCTTGGCCTGCTGGTCGCCGGACTCACCACATACATCATCACCTGGGCGCTGGTAGTGGTGCACCTGCGCGATCATCATGCCGCAACGTACGCGCGCATCAGCGGTTTCCTGTTCGCGCCGTACGCGTTCGGCTGGTATCTCGGCGCGCGTTATCGCGCACTGCACGATCGCGATCTCAATGCCCTCGCCGTGCTCGGCAGCATCGGCGCCTGGGCAATCCTGATTGGTGGCAGCGTTGCGCTTTTTTCAAAATACATCGTGTATATCGTGGGCTCCGCATGAGCGAAGAAACGCAACAATGGTGGCTGGCGACGATCGGTGACACGCTGGTCTGGGCGCGCCTTGAAATACTTGACTCGGGCATCGCGCAGGTGCTCGACAGCAATGGCAGCACCTTGCGCTATGACGATGAAACCACCGCACGCATGGCCCTGCTGGATGCTGAATTTCGCGCGTTCGACGGCCTCGATGCCGACGACGCCGAATTGCTTGGCGTCGATCTGGAGGAAATCGAACCCCCGCGCGGCGACACCGACGACGAAATCGTTCCGCACATGGTCGAGAAATTGCCGCCGCGCGATTGATGCGCATCTTCTGAGTCGGCGTGAGCGGTGGCAGCGCAGATGCTCATCGAACGCAAGGGCATCGCGCCTGCCGGCGCTCCCACAGAAAAGTCAGCTTCGGAGTCTGATCCATGAATCTCGACCTCAGCGGAAAACACGCGCTCGTCTGCGGCGGTTCGCAAGGCATCGGCCGCGCGGCGGCGATTGAACTGGCGGCGCTGGGCGCGCATGTCACCTTGCTCGCGCGCTCGCGCGACACACTCGAGAAAGTCCTGGCGGAGTTGCCAACCGTCCATGCAGCGCAACGGCACGCGTGGATTGCGGTCGACATGAGCGCGCACGACGAACTGCGCGCAAAGGTCGAAGCAACTGCAAACGCGCAACCCATACACATCCTCGTCAACAACAGCGGCGGACCACCCGGCGGCCAGGCAAACATGGCGGCGCCCGATGCCTTTCGCGCCGCATTCGAGCAGCACCTCGTCGCTGCACAGATCCTGCTGCAAGCGGTGCTGCCCGGTATGCAGGCTGCCGGTTACGGGCGCATCATCAACGTGATCTCGACCTCGGTGAAGGAACCGATCAAGAACCTTGGCGTATCCAACACCATTCGCGGGGCCGTTGCGAGCTGGGCCAAGACGCTGGCCGGCGAACTGGGCGCGCGCGGCATCACGGTCAACAACGTGCTGCCCGGCTACACGCAGACACAGCGTCTCGAACAGATTCTTGCCGATCGCAGCAAAGCCACCGGCAAGTCGCGCGCCGACGTCGAACAAGCGATGCTCGCGACGGTGCCGGCCGGCCGTTTCGCAAGCCCGACCGAGATTGCGAATGTGATCGCGTTTTTGGCGACACCGGCCGCAGCCTATGTCAACGGCGTCAACGTGCCGGTCGATGGTGGGCGCACGCAGTCGCTGTAACTTGAGACTAGCAACCGATTTATTCCGCATGATCCTCAACGTTGCCGCCTATCACTTCACCGCGATC
>JBDUED010000136.1:0-6931 GCA_040002595.1 Dokdonella sp.
GTTCCGTCGAGATCGATGCGATGCAGCGCGGGCCGGTGGGTATGTCCGTGGATCAGGCGCCACACCTTGTTTTCGCGCAGCGCGGCGTGCACCGCGTCGGCATTCACATCGGTGATCGCGTCCGCGACTGATCGCGTGTAACGCGTGCTCTCGGCGCGTGCGTGTTCCGCGAAGGCTTGTCGCTGCGCGATCGGCTGCGCCAGGAATGCGCGCTGCCAGGTGGGCGAATGCGCCTGGGCGCGAAACGCCTGGTAGGGCGCATCGTCGATGCACAAGGTGTCGCCATGCATCAGCAGCAGGCGCTCGCCTTCGATGTCGATCACGCAAGGATCGGGCAGCAAGGTCATGCGCGCGCGCCGGGCGTAGTCGTCGCCGAGCAGAAAATCGCGGTTGCCGTGCATGAAGAAGCACGGCACCCCGTGCTCATGCAGTTCAGCCAAGGCCGCTGCGACTCGATCGGCGGTTTCGTCCGCTGCGTCGTCGCCAATCCATGCTTCGAACAAATCACCCAGGATGTACAGCGCGTTCGCCTGACTTGCCTCGTCGCGCACAAAATCGACAAACAGCCGCGTGATGTGTGGGCGGCTCGCGTCGAGATGCAGGTCGGAAATGAAAAGTGTGGTCATGTCATGTTATATTACATGTAACAAGCACTGAAGTGATTATCCATGAGCACGCCACGCAAGCACTCGACTTCTCGCGCCAGCGTGCAGCGGCATCGTGACCGGATGCGTGCGCGCGGATTTCGTCTACTGCAGATATGGATACCGGACACACGTTCCCCCGAGTTCGCCGAGGAATGCCGGCGCCAGTCGCTTCTACTGGCCAATGATCCAGCTGAACACGAAATCATGATGGAGATCGACGCGATGATGGATACCGATGGCTGGACCGCATGAAACGCGGCGCTGTGGTTGTCGTCGCCCTTCCCGAGGAGTGCGGCAAAGCGAGGCCGGTGTTGGTTATCCAGACGGACCTGTTCAATCCGACACATCCCACAGTTACCGTTCTGCCGCTCACCACGACTATTCGCCACGCCGCGGTCTACCGACTCACCGTGGAGCCTGCAAACGATAACGGACTGCGCGAGGTTTCACAGATCATGGTCGACAAGGCGACGACGGTGCTGCGAGAGAAAGCGGGGCCGACGATTGGCAGCATGGATGAAGCAACCATGCAGAGGGTCAGTCGTGCGTTGGCGGTTTGGCTTGGGCTGGGTTGAGCCCAAGTCACGACTTGCGTCCGCCACGGCGGCGGCATCCGTAGTGCGCAGGGGTGATGGAAGCCGGCGCACTTTGGCCACGAATCGACGCTAGGGCACCAGCGTAACTTTCTCGATCACCACGGGCGTGGTCGGCACATCACTGCGGAACGGGCCTTGCGCGCCGGTGGGAACCGCGCGGATCTTGTCGACCACGTCGAGACCGGCGACCACCTTGCCGAACACGCAATAGCCAGGATTCGCGTCGCCGGCATAGTCCAGACGTGCGTTGTCGACCGTATTGATGAAGAACTGCGCGGTGGCGGAATTGGGGTCGCCGGTGCGTGCCATCGCGAGCGTGCCGCGCAGATTGCTGAGGCCATTTTTTGATTCGTTGACGACCGGAGCGCGCGTTGTCTTCGGGCGTTGCAGATCGCTGGTGAAGCCGCCACCCTGGATCATGAAGTCGGCAATCACGCGGTGGAAAATCGTGCCGTCGTAGAAACCGCTCTTTACGTAACCGAGGAAATTTTCGACTGATTTGGGGGCCTTGTCCGGATACAGTTCAAGGGTGATGTTGCCGAGGCTGGTTTTAAGTAGAACCTTGGGTGCCGCGGCGATTTCCGTTGCTGCAGCGGGTGCGGGTTTTTCAGCCGTCTTTTTTGCGACGGGCTTGGACGGCGTCGTTGTCGCGTGTTTGGCGGCCGGCTTGGCGGGTGCGGTCGTGGTCTGGGCGAGTGCGAAGACCGGCACAAGCAGGGCGAGGGCGAGTAGCAGGCGTTTGAACATGGCTATCTCCGGAATCGAATGGCGCAAACAGAACGTCGAATGATAGGCGTTGCGCGTGATGGCGTCATTCACCCCTTCCGAAAACTGTGGGAGCGGCAGTAGCTGCGATGCTGGTGTGCGAGGTAAGGCATCGCGCCTTCCGGCGCTCCCACCCACAGGCGCTCCCACCCACAGGCGCTACAACCCACAGGCGCTACCACCACAGCCACTCCGACCCACAGGCGCTCTCACGAGGGCGGGGTTATGCCAGAACCTTTTCCAACGACCGCACCTGCAATTTCAAATCGAGGATCTTGAAATAATCGCGTTCCTGATCGAGGTCCGCGCGCGTCAACGGATGCTGATCGAGCCACGCGCCGGGCAGTTCCAGACGCAGGGTCTTTTCCTGGATCGACAGGTGCAGTGGCGGCAGCGGTTCGGTCGTGCGGCTGCGTTCGAGCAAGGCCGCCAGGCGCAACAGCGCGGTCAGGCGGCGCGCCGGGCTGCGCAAGCGCTCCGGCAGCGCGTTGATCGACTCGCGATCGGGCTTGCGCCGATGCGAACGGATGATCGCTGCCAGCGCCTGCTGGCCCTGACGGCTGAATCCGTCCAGATCCGAATGCGCGACGATGTAGGCTCCGTGGATGTGATGAAGGCTGTGCGCGATGGCCAAACCAATTTCATGGATGTCCGCAGCCCAGCCGAGCAGATCGCGCTCGGGCGCACCAAGCTGCCAGGCACTGGCGACCTGATCGAACAGCTCCATCGCCGCGTAATGCACGCGCGCGGCCTGTGCGCGCTCGACGCCATAGCGCGACGCGAGCGCGGCGATGCTGCTGGTGCGCGGATCGCCATGCATTGCGCGACCGACCATGTCGTACAGTAGTCCCTCGCGCATGGCCGTTTCACATACGCTCATTTGATCGAGGGAAAAAGTCGTGAAGACTGCTTCCAGAATCACCACGCCGCCAGCGAGGATTTGCGTGCGATCTTCGGCCAGACCGGCCAGTCGCAAGTTGTCGACGCTGCCCGCATCGAGAATCGCGTCGCGAAGGCGCATGACCGATTCGGCGCTGATGCCCTGCTCGCACCAGCCATTGGCCTGCACGATGGCGCCAATCGATTTGGCCGTGCCGGACGAGCCTATCGCCTCGCTCCAGCCGCGCGTGCGGTAGTCGGCGGCAAACTGCTGCATTTCCAGAGCAATCTCGGTCTGCGCCTGGCGCCAGCGCAGGCGCGTGAACTGACCATCGCCGAAAAATCGCAGTGTGGTGGCGACGCAGCCCATTTGCAGACTTTCGGTTTCCAGCGCATCGAAGCCCTGGCCGATTATGAATTCAGTGCTGCCGCCGCCGATGTCGACGACAAGGCGATGCTGCGGGGATTGCGCCAGATCATGCGCAACGCCCAGATAAATCAGGCGTGCTTCTTCGCGCCCGCTGACAATTTCGATCGGATGTCCGAGCGCGGTTTCGGCTGGCAACAAAAACGACTGGGGGTTGGCCAGTTGGCGCACGCTGTTGGTCGCTACCGCGCGCACATGTTCGGACGGCAGCGCGCGCAGGCGCTGGCCGAAACGCGCGAGGCATTCCAGTGCGCGTTTGCGCCGCTCCGGTTCAAGGCTGCCGTCGGCACGCAAGCCCATCGCCATGCGCACGTTTTCGCGCAGGCGGTCGATCAGGCGCAGTCGCCCATGCTCGTAGCGCGCCACGACCAGATGAAAACTGTTCGATCCCAGATCGACCGCCGCGAGCAATTGCCCATCGCGCAGGTCCGTGGCAGGGGCGTCCGTCACATCAGCTACTCACGATGGGATTGCCGATTGTGGCGTGGCCGGCAATGCACGGCGACAATCAGCGCGCGCGGACGAGGATTACGGTCACATTATCCGAGCCACCGCCATCGAGCGCGGCGAGAATCAGGTGATCGACGCATTCCTGCGGGGTCAGATCCTGGCGCGCAACAATAGCGGCTATTGCGTTATCGCTCACTTCTTCCGTGAGTCCATCGCTGCACAGCAGAAGCTGCATGCCGGGTTTGAAGGCGCCGCGCACACTGGCAACGCGCAACGATTGCGGATTGGTGACGCCAAGCGCCTGGGTCACGACATTGCGATGCGGATGGCTGCGCGCCTGCTCGGTGGTGATGGCGCCCTGGTCGATCAATTCCTGCACATAGGAATGATCCTGCGAGAGCTGGGTGAGGCCTTCGTTCCACAGGTACACGCGACTGTCGCCGACCCACGCCACTTCAAATTCGCCCGCTTCGGACAGGCGCAATGCGGCGACCGTGGTGCCCATTGGCAACGCTTCGGAAGTTCGTGTCGAATGGCGGATGATTTCTTCGTCGGCCAGTTCGATCGCGCGTATCAGTTCGACGCCGCGACCGACCTCGCGCACCAAGGTATCGCGCGCCAGTGCGCTGGCGACTTCGCCGTGTTCGTGGCCACCCATGCCATCGGCGACCAGCCACAGGCGCAGGTCAGCGTCAGCGTAATAGGTGTCTTCGTTGTGCTCGCGACGCAAGCCGACGTGGGTGCTGTGTCCGAATTCGATCATGCGCGCGGCGTTTCCCTGGGGAGGCCAGCATCGTGAATGACGCTGCGGCTGCCTCGCGGCGCCGTGCATAGGATGCCGTCTGCGTCACGCTGGACGCAAGCTGCGCGTACTGCCCGCCTGATCAACTCGATGGCGGGCTGCGTGGGGGACCCAAAAACCACGCTTTTGGTGGGGTGTTCATGCAACCGGTAATGGGTGGTGGAGCGGAAGGGGATCGAACCCTCGACCTCTGCATTGCGAACGCAGCGCTCTCCCAGCTGAGCTACCGCCCCACGTTACCGCTTCGCATGGCAGGCAAGCCGCGCGAGGGCGCGCATGATAACGCGCCGCCTCGCGGAACGCCAAGTCTCGATTTCCATCAACGCTTCGGACAGAAAGACGTTTGAGGAATCGGTCATGGTGACTTCCTGGTGCAGACCCTGCGTGGCAGGGACGAGGGTGTGCGCTGTGCCTTCCATCACGCTGGCAGGAGCGCAATCAGCTCGTCGTGCAGCACCTCACGGCGCCAGCCTGTCAGTGCGGCTGGCCACTGTTGCGTCGCCAGCAGCGATTCCAGATGGCGGCGGGCGCACAGCAAGCCTTCTGGGAGATCGAGTTCCGCTGCCCGCGCCGCGACGATTTCCTTCATCTGCGCAATCACGGCTTTTTCGCGCGTTGACGGCGCGTGCGGGATCGGCACGAAATCAAGATCCTCCTCGGTCAGCGCAGCGTTCAACAGGTCGAGCAGTTCGGCGCGTTGTGCGCTTCGCAGCGAGCGTTGGCCCTTGCTGCGCTCGGTCAGGTCCTCGCCGCTGGTTGGTGGTCGCGCGCACATATCGAGCGCATGTGCGTCGTCGAGCAGCCATGGCCGCGGCCGATTGATGACGCGCGCGGTACGGTCACGCCAGCGCAGCACGCGTCGCAACATCGCCTGACGTTCGCGCGGCCAGTCGGCCGCATTGCGCAAGGCAACCTGCGGTTCGGGATCGGGTTCGCGTTGGCGCGCGCGCTCAAGCAGTCGCGCGCAATCTTCAGCCAGCCAGGCGCGGTAGCCGCGCTCATCCACGCGGGCGGTCAACGCCGCATGCAGTGCAGGCAGATACAACACATCCTGCGCCGCGTATTCAAGTTGCAGCGCGCTGAGCGGACGGCGCAACCAATCCGAGCGTGTCTCGCCCTTGGGCAACTCGACGCCGGTGAGGTCGCGCACCAGTTTCTGATACCCGAGACCCGCCCCGAGGCCGGCAAACGCGGCGGCGATCTGCGTGTCGAACAAGCGGGCAATTGAACACGACCAGGTCGCGAACGCTTCCAGGTCTTCACTAGCGCTGTGCATTACGCACACGCGCACGGGATCGGCGAGCAGTGCGGCAAAGGGCTTTGGATCGAGATCGGCAGTGGGATCGATCAAGGCTATGCGACCATCGAGCTCGATCTGCACCAGCGCCAGGCGCGGTGCAAACGTGTCGATGCGCATGAATTCGGTATCCAGCCCGATTGCCGCCGGAGCGTTGTCGAGCAGGCTGCGCAATGCATCATTGCGTGCAATCCAATCGGCCAAGATGTGTTCCTTCTCGTTCGAGCACAACGACACCGTGCGCGTACCCCCTTCAATAAGCCGAGGCGAGCGCCGATAATCGAACCACGATGCCCGGTACCGAAGTCGCACGCAAGCAGCACACCCTTGGCGGCGCCGCCGGAATTGCGCTGCTCGCGTTTGCGCTGATGTATCGGTTCTTTCCCGGCTGGTTGCACCTGCAACCGCCGATGCAGGAGGCGGTTGCACCGAGTGCAGTGGCCACACACGCGCCGCCAATGACTTGGGTTGCAGTGCAGGCGCCGCCGCCCAAGACCGTGCCGGCGGACGCGACCGCTGCAGAGTCGGGCACATCATTTGCCGATTCGGTGCGCATGGGGCCGCCGCTGCCGACCAGCAAGGCGGTTGCCGCGCTGCTCAAGAAGGCGCGTCTGGCTGAGCAGAAAGGTGCTCTATTCGAACCCAGGGAAGCCAATGCGATTGCGCTGTACCGCGAAGCGCTGACCGGCGCACCCGATAATGTCGAAGCGCAAACCGGGTTGGATCGCATTGGTGGCGCGTTGCGCGACTGGACGCTGGCTGCGATCGACCGCGGCGACGAGGCCGCCGCACAGCGATTCCTGACGGCGTACGCCAGCGCTGGGCATTCCGATGACGAGTTGGCCGATGTGCGAGCGCGCATGAAGACCCTGCACCAGATTCTGCCAATGTTGACCGCGGCGGCGGATTTGATGAAAGCCGGTCATGCGACGACGCCGCCCGGCAAAAATGCTCTCGCGGTCTATCGCGATGTGCTGGCCCAGAATCCAGGCAACCGCCTTGCCGATGCCGGCCTCGCGGCGATCGAGCGCGATTATCTGGATCACGCATTGGCCCAGGCAGCGCAAG
>JBDUED010000137.1:0-6683 GCA_040002595.1 Dokdonella sp.
CGGCACTTGGCCATCGCCGTTCTGGTTGCGCACCGCCGATTCAATCTGGCGTGGCGGCGAGGATCATTCGTTTGCCGGCGTCGGCAGCGACCGCCAGCGGTGGATCACCTATCGCGACGCGGATACCTATGGTGGCATCGTACGTCTGGGGCCGCTGTATCCGCTCGATTCATTGATGCTCCACGGCATCATCTACGCGCACCACGCGCAAGGACTCGATTCCGACCCGCAGGGCGATTTCGCCGACGAGGTGCACTCGTATTTCGCCAGCGGCACCGACTTGCAGGAGCTGTACATCTCGCCCGATCTGCTGACGGAAAAAAATTGGGACACGCTGGCACAGGCGGCGAAGTGGGCGCGCGAGCGCGCCGATGTGCTGCGCGACAGCCACTGGATCGGTGGCGACCCGGCACGCGGTGCAGTCTACGGCTGGGCCTCGTGGAGTCCGCAGCGTGCAGTAATTGCGTTGCGCAATCCAGGCGATCACGTGCAGATATTTCATCTCGATCCTGCCGCTGCGCTCGAGTTGCCGGATGGCGTCGCGCGTACCTGGCGAGGTGCGTCGGCATGGGGTGGCGGCGACACCCAAATCTTCAGTGCCGAAAGCCCGCTCGATATCACGTTGCAGCCGTTCGAGATGCGTGTGTGGGATTTGCAACCCAAGGTGTTGCGCTGACGTTTGTCGCGTGGCGGCGGCCACGTCATGGCCGGGGTGCGCTGGACAAGACATCGCGGCTTCCGCCGCTCCCACAGCGCAAATACGTTCCTCAGCCCTTCGCGCGTGCTGCGATGCTCAATGCCACAGCCTCGGCCACCTTGATGCCGTCGATTGCGGCTGACAGGATCCCGCCGGCGTAACCGGCACCTTCGCCCGCGGGATAAAGCCCGTGCGTGTTGATGCTCTGGAAATCCT
The DNA here is from genome assembly GCA_040002595.1 of Dokdonella sp. Classification (GTDB taxonomy): domain Bacteria; phylum Pseudomonadota; class Gammaproteobacteria; order Xanthomonadales; family Rhodanobacteraceae; genus Dokdonella_A. The sequence continues at coordinate 914 of JBDUED010000137.1, forward strand.
CGCCACGCCTGATGCGGATTGGCGACGACGTGCGCGTTTCGACGCCGGTCAGCAGTGCGTCGCTCATTGCGAAACCCCGAATTTGCCGATCGAACATCGGCAGCGCTTCGCGGATCGCCGCGATCGCGTAGTCGGGCAGCGCACTGTCGAGTTCGCCCAGACGCACGCCGGGCGTGTACGACGGCAATACCGCGCCGAATTCGCGTGAAGGCCGCCGCGCGAGAAAGTCGCCGACGCGTTGCGCCGGCGCATCGTAGCTGGCGCCGCCGAGGGCGAAAGCGCGCTCCTCGAAGTGGCGCTGCAACGCGATCCCCGCGAGTGCGCCGCTGCCGCCAGCGTCGCTCGCATACGGCGTGAAGTCGTCGGGCGTGATGCCGACCACGATGCCCGCATTCGCATTGCGTTCGTTGCGCGAGTACTGGCTCATGCCGTTGGTAACGACGCGCCCCGGCTCGGAGGCGGCGGCGACCACGGTGCCGCCGGGGCACATGCAGAAACTGTAGACCGCGCGACCATTGCGCGCGTGATGCACAAGTTTGTAGTCGGCCGCGCCCAGCCGTTTGTGTCCGGCCTGCGCACCGAAGCGCGCGCTGTCGATCAGCGATTGCGGATGCTCGATGCGCAATCCGATCGAAAAGGCTTTGGCTTCGACATGGACGCCGCGCGCCCGCAGCATTTCGAACGTATCGCGCGCGCTGTGCCCGACACTGAGCACGACATGGTCTGCGCGCAGATGTTCGTCGTCGGCCAGGATCACGCCGCGCACGTGGCCTTGCTCGATCAGCAGATTATCGACGCGGCAGCCGAAACGGATCGTGCCGCCAAGCGACTCGATCGTTGCGCGCATGCTTTCGACCACGGTCACCAGACGAAACGTACCGATATGCGGCTTGGCCACGTGAAGAATTTCCTCTGGTGCGCCTGCCTTGACGAATTCGTTCAGTACTTTGCGCCCGTGATGCGCTGGATCGCGGATCTGGCTGTAGAGTTTTCCATCGGAAAAGGTGCCGGCACCGCCTTCGCCAAATTGCACGTTGGATTCGGGGTTGAGTTCGCGCTTGCGCCACAAGCCGAACGTGTCGACCGTGCGTTCGCGTACCGCCTTGCCGCGTTCGAGGATGATCGGGCGAAATCCCATCTGCGCGAGGATCAATCCAGCGAACAATCCGCAGGGTCCGGTGCCGATCACGATCGGGCGCAGGAAATCGCGTGCGGGTGCTCGCGTGACGAAGCGATAGCTCAGGTCCGGAGAAATCGCGATCTTTGCGTCGTTGCGCGGACGCCGCAGGATTTCCTCATCCTGCGTGGTGCGCACATCGACGCTGTAGATCAGCACGATCGCATTGCGGCGGCGCGCGTCGTAGCTGCGCCGGGCGATCGAAAAGTCGATCAGGGCCAGCGGCTCGATGCCGAGGCGCGCGACAATCGCGTTCGTCAACGCGTGCTCGTCGTGATCCAGCGGCAGCATGATGTCGGTCAGTCGCAACATGAGGTTTCCGGATTTTTCCAGCGCAAGGCAGTGGAAAGCGTGGTCGCAGACTTCATTCGGCGACGTTCTTGGCTTCGGCGGTGGCCAGCAATTCCGGCTGGCTCAAGCGGGTCGGCCGCTGCAGCAACGGGTAGGCGAGAACCGCGCCGAGAATGATTGCGACACCGGTGTAAAACAAGGGCGTCAATTCGTGTTGCTCGCCCAGCAGCAACGCTGCGAGCACGATCGCGTAGACCGGTTCCAGGTTGACCGCGAGCTGCGCCGCAAACGCACTCATGTGGCGCAGCGCGACCAGCGAGAGGGTGAAGGGCAGCAACGTACACGCCAGCGACAACGCGAGCAGCAGCGCGGCATCTCGCAGTCCCGGCAACACGAATGGATTGCCGCCAAGCGCCGGAAAAATCTGCGGCATCAGGGGCGCGAGCAAGGTCAGTACGAGAGTGCCAGCGCCCAGTTCGATGCCCGTTACCGCGAGTGCATCGCCATGTTCGACGAGGCGTTTGTTGAGCGAGCCGAACAGCGCTACAAACAGCGCCGACAGAGTGCCAACGGCGATGCCGAGGCGCATCGAGGACGGCACGCCGCCAACGACGAACGCAACGCCCGGCAGTACCGCAATGCCGAGGAAGAGTTCACGCACGCTGAAACGTCGTCCGGCAAGTTTGGGTTCGATCAACGCCGTGAACGGTGTTGCCAGTGCGATGCACGTCGCGCCGACCGATGCGTTCGAAAGCTTGATCGCGCCGTAAAAGGTCAACCAGTGCAGTGCGACCAGGACCCCGATACCGGCGTACGCCAGCATGAGTTTCGCTGGAATGGCGCGCAGGCCTCGCCACGTACGCGGCAGCACGGCGAGCGCGCCAACGACGAGCACCATACGCCACCAGACCAGAGGCAGCGCGGTCAGCGAAATCAGTTTGCCGAGAATGGCGGTGAAACCCCACAACACCACGCAAATGTGGATTTGCATCTGCGCGCGGGCGGAAGGCGAAAGCGCGCTCACGAAAGATTTCCTGAAGATCGAGACAAATGCCCAACATGCAACGCGACGGTTGTGCGCAGTGTAAACGGCGCTGCGGTAAATCCCGTCTCAAGTACGGGAGAACTAATCTCGAAAATTGTCGAACTGCAGCGGTACCTCGAACTCGCCCTTGCGCAGCAGGGCCATTGCGCTCTGCAGATCGTCGCGCTTCTTCCCGCTGATACGCAGCTTGTCGCCATTGATCTGCGCCTCCACCTTTAGCTTGGCTGCCTTGATCTGGCCGATGATCTTCTTCGCAATCGGTTGCTCTATACCTTGCTTGACCGTGATCTTCTGCTTTGCGCTGGCAAGATTGATTTCCGGCTCGGCGGCATCGAGGCAGCGCACATCGATGCCACGAGCGGTGATGCGTGCACGAAGGATATCGAGCATCTGCTTGAGCTGAAAATCGCTCGGCGCCGATTGCGTGATGACCGTATCGTCCAGCTCGAACGTGGCGTCGCTACCCTTGAAATCGAAGCGGTTGGACAGCTCGCGGTTGGCTTGGTCGATCGCATTGGTCAACTCGTGCTTGTCGACTTCGGATATCACGTCGAAGGAGGGCATGGCGGTTTATCGAAGGGGGCGTGGAATGAATTCTAGCGGCAATGGCATGCGTGCGTCGTGGGCGTCGGGAGCTGGTTTGGGTATCCTTGGCCGATGCGAAAACTCCCTTTGCGTCAGTTTGTCGTGGTTGCCGCGCTTGGCCTGCTAGCCGCCTGCGCGCGCGCTGGCAATGCCATCGAAAGCCGCCAGGTTCGATTCGATGGTTCCGATTTTCGCGTTGTCGACATCGATCTGGCGCGCGACACGCTGGAATTGCACTGGCGCGACACTTCCGGCAACGCGCTCGGCAGCATCGATGCTCTGAGCGAGTGGGGGGTGTCGCAAAATAAAATATTGCGGTTTGCAACGAATGCCGGCATCTACGATCAGCAATGGCGTCCACTCGGCTTGTTCATCGAGAATGGCCGCATGCTGCGGCCGTTGAACACCACCAGGGCAGCCGGACGCAGTGGCAATTTTTCGCTCCAACCAAACGGCATTTTTTACCTCGACCAACGCGGTAATGCCGGAGTCGTGACGACCGAACGCTGGCGCAAGCTTGCGATCGACGCGCGTCTGGCTACGCAGTCAGGTCCCATGTTGGTGGTCGATGGCGCCATCAATGCGAAATTTGATGCGCAGTCTGACAGCCTCAAATGGCGCAGCGGGGTGTGTGCCAAAACACCACAGCGGGTGGCATTTGCAGTCAGTACAAGCCCGGTCACCTTCCATGCGTTCGCACGTGTTTTTCGCGACGAACTGGATTGCCGCGACGCCTTGTATCTGGATGGGACCTTGTCGCAGATTTATGTCCGCGGCCAGGGTTTCGCCGGCGCCCCGGCGCTGATGCTCAAGCCCTACGCCGGCATATTCGCGGTCTTCACGGACAGCCCGCGGGCCAGGTAATCCACGCATTGGCCATGCGGCACTAGTACCGAGGTGCCACACTGAAGTCGCTGCCACGATGGTCCTGCGCCGATCGGTTCGCTACCATCACCCACGCATTGCCCGGATGGCGAAATCGGTAGACGCAAGAGACTTAAAATCTCTCGGGGGCAACCCCATGCCGGTTCGATTCCGGCTCCGGGCACCATACATGCCGCGCATCGACGATGCGTGACTCAGGTTTCGCGCAACACCATCAAACGCCGCTCGGTCATGTCCTCGATCGCGTAGCGGATGCCTTCGCGGCCAAGCCCGGAGAGTTTCACGCCGCCGTAGGGCATGTTGTCGACGCGAAAGCTGGGGATGTCGTTGATGATGACGCCGCCGACGTCGAGTTCATCCCAGGCACGCGTCGCATGCGCGAGGTCGTTGGTGAAGATGCCGGCTTGCAGGCCGTAGTCGGAGGCATTGACGGCGGCGAGTGCGGCGTCGAAGTCGGCAAATTTCGCGAGCACGGTTACCGGACCGAAGGCTTCCTGACAACCAAGCGGGGTATCGTTTGAAACATCCTCCAGCACGCTCGCTTCGAGCATGTTGTCCTTGCGTTTGCCGCCGCAGAGAAGTCGCGCGCCAGCCGCAGTTGCCTGGGCAATCCAGGATTCGAGCCGCTTTGCCGCCGGTTCGTCGATCATCGGGCCGAGGAACGTGTCTTTGTCTTTCGGATCGCCGGATTTCAATTTGCGGGCGGCAGCGACAAAGCGTTCGCGCACCTCGTCGTACAACGATGCATGAATCAACACGCGCTGCACCTTGATGCAGCTTTGTCCCGATTGGTAGTAACTGCCGAAAATCAGCCGCTCGACTACGTGATCGAGATTCTGTTTCTGATCTGCATCGACAATGCAGGCCGCGTTGCCGCCGAGTTCAAGCACGACTTTCTTGCGCCCGGCTTTCGCTTTCAATTGCCAGCCGATCTGGCCTCCGGTGAAGGAAAGCAGTTTCAAGCGCTCGTCGCTGACAAACGGATCGGCGTCTTCGACGCGGCAGGGCAGGATCGAGAATGCGCCTTTTGGCAGGTCGGTATCCGCCAGAATTTCGCCGATGATCAGCGCGCCTACGGGCGTCTTCTCCGACGGTTTCAACACGAACGGGCAACCTGCCGCGATCGCTGGCGCAATCTTGTGCGCGACAAGGTTGAGCGGAAAATTGAATGGCGTGATAAACGAACAGGCGCCGATCGGAACACGCTGAACGAAGCCGCGATAACCTTCAGCCCGCCTGGAAATTTCAAGATTCAGCACTTCTCCGCCGATGCGCACCGCTTCTTCGGCGGCAATCTGGAAGGTGTCGATCAGTCGCGTGACTTCTCCCTCGGCGTCCTTGATCGGCTTGCCGGCCTCGATGCACAAAGCCATCGCCAGATCGTCAAAGCGCTCGCGAAAACGCGCTACGCAGTGTTCGAGTACGGCCTTTCGTGCGAAGGCGGGGAAGTTGCGCATCGGCTTCTCGGCCGCGTACGCGGCGGCGATGGCTTGCTCGATTGTGGCAGCGTCCGCCAGTGCGACACGTGTCGCACTGGCACCGGAATATTTATCGAGCACATCGAGCGCGGTGTTGGCCTGCACGGCCGCATTGGCCAGATAGTACGGATACGCCGGCGCAAGCATCGTCGATCTCCTGCGATTGGTTGAGGACCAGTTGTGCAACCGCGCTCTTTATGGGTCCCGACGAACGCCCAGTCCATTCGCTGTGACGAGACCGTTTTTGGATTCGTCTTGCGCCAACGGCAGCACGCCCAGCGCTGCACTTTCATCATCGGACATCGCGGC
>JBDUED010000138.1:0-6622 GCA_040002595.1 Dokdonella sp.
GCGATCACCATCCGCCCACAGCGGTGCTGCCGGCAAGCGCGTGAGCAGCACTTCTTCATAGGTCGACCAGCCACTGCCGATCACGTTCCACGCGGGTGCGTCGGGCAATTCAAGCGCAACCGCGGCGCCCACCGATTCGATACCAATCGCCTCGATGCCGCCATCGCGCGTGCGTCGAAACGTGCCGGCATAGATTTCGCCCATGCGCGCATCAATCACCGCGAGAATGGCCGCGCCGTTGTCGGGTGCTTGCAGCGCGAGCGCGGCCAGCGACGACACCGGCACCACCGGAATGTCGAGGGCGAACGCGATACCTTGTGCGGCGGAAACCGCTAGGCGCACGCCGGTGAATGCTCCGGGGCCGCAGCCAACGGCCAGCGCATCGAGATCGCGGCGCTCCAAGCCCGCCTCGGCCAATAATTCCTCGCACATCGGCAACAGCAATTCGGCATGGCGCCGAGGCGCCAGTTCGCTGCGTTGGATCAGTCGGGCGCCTGTCGACAAGGCCGACGAGCAGCATTCCGTCGATGTTTCAATGGCAAGCAGGTTCATGCGTCGATTCTAATGGCGTCGATGGACGTGCGGGCAAAACGGTTGCAGCGCCGCGCACAATCGCCTTGACTATTCTCCAACACCCCGGGTGATAGGCTCGCCGCCTCCCGTTCGACAACTGGGATAACGCAGTGAATGGCATTGGCGAACATGTGCTCTGGTTGGTACTCGGCGTCGGGCTGGGTTGGCTGGCCTGTCGGTGGTGGCTCGGCCGTCGCGGTCAGCGCACGCCGGCGTCACCGTGGCATGAAGCGGCGCCGGTCGCCGCTTCCGTAGACACGGCTGCCGAACCGATGGTCGAGCCGAGTGAGACGCCGGCGCAGATGCCCGCCTCACGCGTGATCGATGTCAGCGCCGCCCGCGCCGCCGGCTTCAACATGCGCCATGCGAGCGATCTCACCATCATCGAAGGCATCGGGCCGAAGATCAGCGACCTGCTACGCGCCAACGGCATCGAGAGTTTCACGCAAATCGCGCAACTGCATGTCGATGCCATGCTCGGCATTTTGCAAGGTGGTGGACCGAGCTTTCGCCTCGCCGATCCAGCCACCTGGGCACAGCAGGCGACGCTTGCGGCGCAAAATCGCTGGGTGGAATTGAAACGCTTGCAAAGCGAACTGCTGGGCGGCAAATCGAACCCGCTTCCCTGATTCCGGCCGTTGCAACACCAATGCCGATTTAACCGCGCCGCTGATTGACACTGCCAACGCGGATCAACGCGTGAACGCGTTTGCGCACGAAAAAGACGACGGGGCCGCGCCGCGTGCACACCGGTCTACAGCGAAGCCGAGAGCGGCGACAGCGCGCCGCCTGCGCGACCGCGGCGGGGCCTCTTGCTATCATTGCCTGTTTTTCCGGCGCCGTTCCCTCATGTCCGACCATCGTTCCGAAACCAGTCGTCGCCGCACGTTTGCAATCATTTCGCATCCGGATGCCGGCAAGACGACCCTGACCGAAAAACTGCTGCTGTTCGGTGGCGCGATCCAGATGGCCGGTTCGGTGAAGTCGCGCAAGGCTGCGCGCCATGCAACGTCGGACTGGATGGCGCTGGAGAAGGAGCGCGGCATCTCGGTCACCAGCTCGGTGATGCAGTTTCCGTACAACGGGCAGATCGTGAATCTGCTCGACACGCCGGGGCATGCGGATTTTTCCGAGGACACCTATCGAGTATTGACCGCCGTCGATTCGGCGCTGATGGTCATCGACTGCGCCAAGGGCGTCGAGGAACGCACGATCAAATTGATGGAGGTGTGTCGCCTGCGCGATACGCCGATCATGACCTTCATCAACAAGCTCGACCGTGAAGGCCGCGCGCCAATCGATCTGCTCGACGAGGTCGAGTCGGTGCTGAAGATACCGTGCGCGCCGATCACCTGGCCGATCGGCATGGGTTCGCGCTTGAAGGGCGTCTATCACTTGCTGCTCGACGAAGTACATGTTTACGAGCCGGGCAGGAATTTCACGCGACAGGATTCGACGATCTTCAAGGGATTGAACGATCCCGCCCTGGTCGCGTGCATCGGCGCCAGCGTGCTCGACGAACTGCGCGAAGAACTGGAACTGGTGCAGGGCGCCTCCCATCCATTTGATCTGGACGCGTATCTTGCCGGCCGCCAGACACCGGTATTTTTCGGTTCGGCGGTGAATAATTTCGGCGTCCAGCCGCTGCTCGATTTCTTCATCGAGCGCGCGCCTTCACCGATGGCGCGCGCGACGACGACGCGCATCGTCTCACCGTACGAGGAGGGCCTGACCGGATTCGTGTTCAAGATTCAGGCGAACATGGACCCGATGCATCGCGACCGTGTCGCCTTTCTGCGTGTGTGCTCCGGGCGCTACGACGCCGGCATGAAGATGCTCCACGTACGCACCGGCAAGGATGTGCGCATCGCGAACGCGCTGACCTTCATGGCTTCCGATCGCGAGATTGTGGATACCGCCTATCCGGGCGACGTGATCGGCTTGCATAACCACGGCACGATCTCGATCGGCGACACGTTCACCGCTGGCGAGCCGCTCGCATTTACCGGCATTCCGAACTTTGCGCCGGAACTGTTTCGCCGCGCCCGGCTCAAGGATCCACTCAGGATGAAGGCCCTGCAAAAGGGTCTGGCGCAATTGTCCGAGGAAGGCGCGACGCAGTTTTTCCGTCCGCTGATGTCGAACGATCTGATTCTCGGCGCGGTTGGTGTGTTGCAGTTCGAAGTGGTCGCGTACCGGCTCAAGGACGAATACAACGTCGAATCGGCGTTCGAGAACGTCGGTGTGGTGACCGCGCGCTGGGTGCACTGCGACGATGCGAAAAAGCTTGCCGAGTTTCGCGAAAAGAACGCTATGAATCTGGCTGTCGATGGAGCGGGCGAACTGGTTTACCTGGCGCCGACCCGGGTCAATCTGCAACTGACGAGAGAGCGTTGGCCGAGCATCGTGTTCGCCGCGACGCGAGAACACGCGAGCGCTATTGACGCGCCGGCCTGAAGGCAAACGGCCCGCGACCTGTAGTCGTCAGCCAGCGGAAACAATGAAATATCAGGCCCGCCGGAGACGCATCGCGCGTCCGCCGTGCGCCAATCAGCCGCCTCGGGCAAAGTTGGCGCGGAACAGCTCATCATGCCCGCGCGCAGTGCGCCTGGGCGACGCGTCGGACGAAGCGAAGATCTGGTCCCGCGAGGTGAAAATACGATCCGGTTGCGCGGTCGCCGCAGCCGCAACGTCGCTCGAATGCCGCGCCTGCTGTTCGCCCTGCCACGTCCACAGGCCGAAGGCGACGGCTACGGAGGCGGCAATGCCGCTGATCCAACGCAACGCATGTGCCTGCTTCGGGTGCGCACGTGCGACAACGCGTGCTTCACGCTGACGCAGCGGAACGACTCCGCGATGCACGTCGTTTACGTGGTTTGCAAGCAGGGCCGATTCCGGTTCGAGCGCGCGCAGCAGGCGTGCCAGATCCGCGTGCGCCGGCGAAACGGCAAGCTGCGCGACAACCGCCTCGTGATGCGCGCCAACGCGCGAACCGGAACCGGCAGCGTGCGCCATCGTGTCAGCCAGTGCGTGCGCGTCGACGCCGGCGTGCGGACGGGCCGAACGCAGACGTCGATAAAGCCGGGAAAGTGACATTTCGTTCATGACATCAACCTTCAAACATTCAATCGTCAAAATCGCCGTAACCCAATTCGCGCAGACGGGTTTTCAGTTCTTCCATCCCGCGCGAAACCAGTTTTCGTGCTGCCTCAGCCGATGCGATTCCGGCCAGGTCAGCGATTTCCTGCAGGGAAAAACCCTGCAGATGCAGCGCAATCGGCAGTCGCCTGCGCTCCGGGATCTCGCCCATGCACAGCTCGATGCCCTGCATGCGTTCCGCATCTCCGGCGCTGCGTTCGGGGCCAATCGAATCGGCACCCATCTCGACCGCATCATCATCCTCGTCCGGCAACGGCTCCGTTGCACGGACCTGGGCCCGCCGCAACGCGTCAATTACCGTACTGGCTACTACCCTCTGCACATAAGACGCACCAAAGGCACCAGACCGGTCACGTTCGATCGCGTGCCACAGCCGGATACGCACTTCCTGCTCGATATCAGCCATGTCGACGCCATGCTTGTCCAGCCCGTAACCGCGCAGCAGCACCTTCACGCGCGCGCCAAAGGTAACGAACAGCGCTTCCAGGCGGGCGTGGACGGGATCGGAACGCTGGGGCATGGGCGGAATGGATGCGCGGGGGCGGCTATGCTCCCTGAGCCCTCGTCCGGAAGCAATCCCGTCTCTGACCTTTGCGCCGCCCGGCGCTACAAACTGCGGCGTTCAGGTGTCTTGCAGCAACGGCGGCAGCAGACCATGCCGCGCCGCGCATCGTGTTCGCTTTGCGTTGATCGGACCAAGCGGGGGGCTTTTGAATCGCGCCGGCAAGCGTCGACGAGCGATGAATTTTTTCGCCCTGCAGGCACAAGCCCGACGGCAGGCGTGGCAGATGGCCTTTGCGTCGCGAGCAGCGGCGCGAACCTGCAATCGACACATCTGGGGAAGTCGCCAAATCGCGACACCGCTCTGGACGAATCGCCGCAGCATCCTGCTAGAATCGAATCGTTTCGAGCATACCACGAGGGTCGTTACAGGCCCCGGAGAGTCTCATTGAGCAATACCCGGCACGTCATCATCACCCTGTTGGCCGCCGTCGCAGTGGCGGTTTACGCCCCGGCTGATGCCGCAGGCAATGCGAAGAAATCCAAACCCGCGGCGCGTGCACCGAACAGTCACCCTGCGGCCAAGAAGGCCGCTTCGCATTCGCTGCGGCTGTCTGCGCCAAAAGAGGTGAAAAACCGGTTCGGTGGTCGCAGTCGCGCAGCCTCCGCGCGCGTGCGCACGCCCAGCGAACCTGCGGTTGCGATTCCGGTGGTCGATGCGCATGCCGTCGCGCACGACGCTTCGGCGATTGCGCGTGAATTCGATCACTGGCTCGACGGCGTGGAAGTAGCCGGCGATGTATCGGGTCTTGCCGCGGCAATCGTCAAGGATGATCGCGTGTTGCTTGAGCGCGGCATTGGCTATGCCGACGTGCAGACGCGAGAGAGGATATCCGGCGACACCGCGTTTCGCCTGGCTTCGCTGTCGAAGGCGTTTGCAACGGCTTTGTCCGGCTTGCTGGTCGAAGACGGCCGCCTGCGTTGGGACACGAAGATCGCCAACGAGTTGCCGACGTTTGCGCTCAACGACGTCGCCGATGGACAGAAACTCACCGTACGCGACATCCTCAGTCATCGCGTCGGCCTGCCGCACAACACCTATGACAACCTGCTCGAACAGGACGAACCGTACGAATTGCTGGTCGACAAGCTCAAGGACGTGCACCTCGCCTGCCCGGTGGGTGATTGCTATGGCTATCAGAACATCGCCTTCAGCCTGATCGGCGATGTGACGTACGCGGCCACCGGCGATTTCTACTCCCATCAAGTGGGCAAACGCCTGTTCCAGCCGCTCGGCATGCGCGATGCGACCTATGGCCGCGACGCGCTTGAGGCCTCGAAGAGCTGGGCGCGCCCGCACCGTCGTTCGGGCCACGGCTGGAGCCCGTTTTCACCGAACGAAGCCTATTACCATGTCGCGCCTGCGGCTGGCGTCAACGCCAGCATCCGCGACATGGAACAATGGTTGATCGCGCAAATGGGCGGCCGTCCCAATGTGCTCTCGCCCGCCTTGCTGACCCAACTGCATACGCCGCTGGTCGAGACCGCGCACGAACGGCGCGCATCATCGTGGCGACGCGGCCGTCTCAATGATGCGCAATATGCGCTTGGCTGGCGCATCTATGACTACGCGGGCACGACGCTGGTGTTTCATGCCGGCGCGGTGCAGGGATATCGCGCAATGATCGCCTTCCTGCCGCAATACCGTTTCGGTGCAGTCATGCTGTGGAATTGCGAATCGGGTATGCCGGCAGGTCTGATGCCGATGCTGCTCGATCGCTATCTGGGTCTGCCGCAGGTGAACTGGGCCGGGATCGATGCCAGCGAGGGCGGCGATCTTTCCGGCAGCGCCGATTGACTGAGCGCTCCGCACGCGCAGCGGTTTTTGTTCGAAACTGACGCGCACGGCACGGCGCTGACATCGGGCGAACGCGGCATACGCGCGCGTCGCGCAGTCATTCTGAGACTGATGACGACAGCGGCGACGATGATCGCCACTGTCGCCGGCCGGCATCACAGGCCGAGCTTGAACTCAATCCGGCGCCGCAACGTGGATGTGACCGGCTTGCCTTTCTCAAGGCGCGGCTCGAACTTCGCGCGCCGGATCGCACTGATCGCTTCGCTGTCGAACACGCGCGAAGGTTGCGAAGCGGTGACTTTGGCGTTGCTTACGGAACCGTCCGCTGCAACCGTGAACTCCACCTCAACCCAGCCATCCTGGTGATTGCGTGCGGCGGCGGCAGGATAGTTGGGGCGTGGCGGGGTGACGACACGCACATCGCGCGTCTCGCCCACCGGTTCCGGCGGCGCTGGCGCTGCCGCCGGCGGCGGCGTGGCGCGCGCAACCTCAGCCTTGGGTTTGGGCGCCGCTGGCGCAGCTGCGGCTTCC
>JBDUED010000139.1:0-6579 GCA_040002595.1 Dokdonella sp.
TCGCGCCGAGCGAGAACATCAGTTACCGTAAGATGCGGCCGCCGAAATATCCGCCTCAGGCGGCGCGGCAGCATCAGCAAGGCAAGGTGTTGCTGAAGGTCCTGGTCAACGCCGATGGCACGCCGGGAGCGATCACGATCGAGAAATCGAGCGGGTCGCACCTGCTGGATCAAGCCGCGATCGAAGCTGTAAAGTCCTGGATGTTCAATCCGGGATCAAAGGGTGGTAGACCCAGTTCCGGGTATGCCTTGGTTCCCATCGACTTCAATTTATCCGAATAGGGTTAGCGCCATGCAGCAAGATGCCTCTCAGACCCCCGCAGCGGCCCAGCCTGCTGTCGTTCCCATTCCTGGTGGCGGCGGCAATGCCGCGGCAATGAGCCAGATGGGTTTCCACGATCTAATCCAGAACTTTGATGCTCTGGGCTGGATCGTCTTCACCACGTTGTCGGTGATGTCGCTCGCCTCGATCTTCTTCATCGTTTCCAACTTCATGCGCAACGCAATGATCCGCTCGCGCATGGACAAGGTAATCCACACGTTCTGGGACACGCCTTCCGCACAGGATGCGGTGCGTTTTCTGGAAGAGCAGCCCAAGGGCGAGCCGTTCTCGAAGATCGCCCTCGACTGCGCCTCGGCGGCCGCGCATCACCAGCGCAATGAAGGCAGCCGCCTGGTCGAAGCCCTGAACCGCTCGGAGTTCATCGACCGCGCGCTGCGTCAGGCCGTCGCTCGCGAAAGCCTGCGTCTCGAAGGCGGCATGACCGTGCTCGCCACCGTCGGCTCGACCGCTCCGTTTGTCGGCCTGCTTGGTACGGTCTGGGGTATTTACCACGCGCTGATCAAGATCGCCGCGTCCGGCAACGCCTCGATGGAAGCGGTGGCCGGTCCGGTTGGCGAGGCGTTGATCATGACCGCGTTCGGCCTGTTCGTCGCGATTCCGGCAGTGCTGGCCTACAACTTCTATGTGCGCCAGAACCGCGTCATATACGCGCGCTTTGACGAATTCGCACACGACCTGCATGATTTCTTTGCAACCGGTTCACGCGTCGAAGCAGGCGTTGCGCCGGTCGCCGCGAGGAAGTAAGCCATGTCAATGAGCACAGGTGGTTCGGGTGGCGGCCCGATGGCCGAAATCAACGTCACGCCGATGGTCGACGTGATGCTGGTGCTGTTGATCATCTTCATGATCACCGCGCCATTGATGACGCACAAGATCCGCATTGACTTGCCGCAGGCGAATCCAAACGTCATCCAGGAAAACCCGCCCGAACCGATTGATCTTGCGATCAAGGAAAACGGCGAGCTGGCCTGGAACGACGAGATCGTCACGGATGCGATCCTGCAGGCTCAGTTGCGTGTTGCGGCCCAGAAGAGTCCGCAGCCCGAGCTGCAGATTCGCGCCGACAAGCTGACCCAGTGGCAGAAGATTGCAACGGTCATGGCCGAGGCAAAAAGTACCGGCATGGTCAAGATCGGCTTCATGACGACCGGGACCGGCGAGCAGTAGCACCCACCGCAACAACCGCTCGGAAAATTGACGGCGCTGCGCAAACGCGGCGCCGTTTTTCGTTTCAGACAACGTAAACGCCGAATTGCAAGAACAAACTCAAGCCGCGGCGAGAATCCTCAGATACTCGCGGACCGTTGGCGCCAGGCCGGCGTACAGCGCCTCGCCGATCAAGGCATGGCCGATCGATACTTCAGCCAGAAACGGAATCGCTCGTTTCAGCGCACCGAGATTTTGTTGATTGAGATCATGGCCTGCATTCACGCCGAGTCCGCAGGCGCGTGCGCGCTCGGCAGCGCGCACACATGTGTCGAGTGCCTGGGTGAAATCACCCACGGCAAAAGCCGTCGCGTACGGCTCGGTGTAGAGCTCGATGCGATCCGCGCCAATGTCCCAGGCGCATTCAAGATCGCTCGCATCTGCGTCGACAAACAGGCTGACCCGGCAGCCGAGCGTTTTGAGTTCGCGCACGATCGGCGCCAACCGAACCGCATCGCGGCCAAGATCGAATCCATGATCTGACGTCAATTGTCCGTCGCCATCGGGGACCAACGTGACTTGCGCCGGACGCGCTGCGCGCACCAATTCGATCAGGCCCGGATAGCGGCCCCGCGCGGGCGCGAAAGGGTTTCCTTCGATGTTGTATTCGGGAGACTTTGCGTTCGCCGACGAACGCGAGGAACTGTCGCTGCCATCCGCGGCCGCACGTTCCATGGAACGCAACATGTCTCCGATGCGCGCCACATCATCGACACGGATGTGGCGCTGGTCTGGTCGCGGATGCACGGTGATGCCGTGGCAACCCGCATCGACAGCGACGCGTGCGGCCAGCACCGGATCAGGCTGCGCGTGTCCGCGCGAGTTGCGCAGTACGGCGATCTTGTTGACGTTGACGCTGAGCGCGGTCATCGAGGTGGCGCCGACGGATGGGCAAGTATATCGGCCCCGCTGCAGTCGGCGACAACAAACGTCGGCTACGCGAGCGATCGATTATTTCCCGTGGCCACCGACGTAACGCGCGCGATCACTGGCGTTGCAGACCGCGCGCATACACCCCGCCTATTGGCAGGCCTCGACCGTCTGCTTCCAGGCGACCGGATCCCAATACGCGCCATGCGCCGGCTCGTTGCGCTTGTCCTCGTTGAGTCGCGCGGCTATCAGCGTCGTGGTATCGGGCGCCACATCGACCTCAAGGGTCTTGTAGCGGTCGCTTTGAAGGCCAGCGTTGCGCATGCGGTCGCTGAAGCTCAAATACCGGTTCTCGATGCGCTCGGCGACTTTGAGCGTATGCGGGCCGGCCGCGACGCGGTATGCCTTGCTTCCGCTCGGGCCCGGCGTCACCCCGTCGATGCTGATAATCGTGGCCGCGTGCAGTTGTTGCTGACGCGGGGCCACGTCGAAGTCGCTCACGCGGCCGCAACCGTGTGACTCCGCCGGCAGACGTGAGCCAGCGGCGACGTTGCCGTTCGAGGCGATTTGGATCCCGCGCGGTGCATTGCCCTCGCCCACCAGCAAGCGCATGGCCGGCACATACGTGCTCGACAGGAGACCGGAGACCGTCTGTGCGCGGCCATCCCGCTGCACCGCGAAGGTCAGTGTGCTGCCATCGGGCAGGCTGTCGATGCTGCGGCGCAGATCGGCCGCCGCATTGGCATTGTTGGCCAACCCGTTGCCATTCAACGCCACCACTACGTCGCCCGCGCGCAACCCGATATGTTCGGCGCGGCTACCCGGCGTGACACCCAGCACATGCACGCCATCGCGATCATGTTGTGCGCTGTCAACCAGCAAGCCCAGATCACTGACTCGCTGCGCTGGCGTATCGACGGCAAGCGCGATTTGCTGTGGCGACTGATTGCCAAACGCGCCGTTCTCGATCAACCCGGCCATCACCACGCGCAGCTCGTCGCGTAAACGCTGCTCCACGTTGGCGCTGGAGGCGGCGCCGTGATCAGGCACTTGTGCTACGGCGTCGGCACGTCCGACGCCGGCGCAGGCGAGGCCGAACACGATGGCGCAGGCGAGTTGCGTGCGCGATGCGAAAGATCGTTGTTTGCTGGGCTTGTTCATTTCGTACACCTCGGTTAAATCAGATGCGTGTCAGCAGCCGCACATTGTGCGAGCCGGTTTCCCGCCATTGCTCGATCAAGTCGCGCAAGGCTTCGTTGCGTTGTTGCCACAGTGAGGCCAGTTCATTCGCTGCCGCGCCGTGGTCATAGGCCGACTGCAACGCGACATCGATGGTGCGCAGACGGGTCGTGACGGCGGCACCGGAGGCGGGCATTTGCGCCAATTGGTGCCACTGATGTTCAAGCGCTTGCGATTCACGCTGACGCGCGATCATGTCTGCGTGTGGCGGTGGCCCCGAACCCGGCGACAACGCGATGGCCGCAACCACCGCCGCCGCAGCGGCCACCAAGCCACCCGAGTACCAACGTCGCGCATGGACGCGCGCACGATGTGCCGTTTCAATGCGCGGCCACAGCGCCGCGCTGGGCGCAAACTCCGGCAAGCGCCGCAGGTCGACGCTGCGTGGCGGGGTCGGGAAAATATCGTCAACCACGATGAGACGCCTCCATCGCAGCGCCCCGTTGAGCGACCTCGCTCAACCGCTTGAGTGCGCGCGCAAGCACCGATTTCGACCAGCTCTCGCTCTGCCCGAACAAATCCGCCAGCTCCTTGTGCGTGTACCCTTCGACGTCGTGCATGATCACCACTGCGCGCGCGCGCGCCGGTAAATCCATCAGCAGCGACCACGCATCGGTACGCGTTTGCGCATCCATCGCCAGCGTGGGCATGGAATCAAGCAGGGTGTCCGCATCGTCCACGCCAAAACGCGTGCGTGCGCGCACCACATCAATCGTCGCGTTCGCGCTCAGCCGTTTCAGCCACGCGCCAAAAGGCGCATCGCCGCGGAAACTGCGCAGGTTGCCGATCATTTTGAGAAATACCTCCTGCACGATGTCTTCCGCTGCCGCCGGCTCGCCGAGCACACGCAGGGCGAGGTTGTAACAAGCACTGCCGTAGAGTTCGTAGATCGTCGCAAACGCTGACATGTCGCCGCGCCGCGCGCGTTCCAGCGTCATCGCGTCCAGCGTCTGGCCGAATCCGGAATTCACGCGTGCGGTTTGTCCATCGGCCATGTCATCGATAGAGACGGCGCCAAGCGTGCCAGCGTCGCGTCCAGATCATCATCGCGGCGAAAGGCTGAACGTGCGCACGCTTCGCGGCGTCCCGCGCCACGCCAATGCGCCGATCAGCCCCGGTCCCGGTTCAAGCGCACGAACGCACCATTGCGCGACATCTCCCGCCTCCGGCGCGATGTAGATCATGCCAGCGGCGCGCCCCTCGGCATCGAGCGCGAACTGGACCCGATGCAGACCAAAAGCGAGCCCTTGGCCGAACGCCTTCAATACCGCTTCCTTGTGTGTCCACAGGTGCAGGAATGCCGGCACTTTTATCGCAGGCGGCAGTGCGCAGATCGCCGCCGCTTCGCCGCTACTGAAAAACCGTTGCGCGATGCCATCACACGAAACACGTCTGCCGCTGCGCTCCAGATCGACGCCAAGCGCCTGAGCACATGCGAATGCAATCAACACGTGCGGGCCGGCATGACTGAGATTGAAATGCAGATCGGGCAACGCCGGCGCGAACGGTTTGCCGTGTGCGCCGCGTTCGATCCGCGGCGCTTGCGCGCAGTTGGCATAGGTGCAAAGAAGGTGCGCCAACGCAGCCTGAGCCGCCACCCCGATCTGGCCCGGGCTGAGCGCCGCGTCGAGGTCGAGCGACCAGACATGGATCTCATCCAGTCCTAGTAGCGGCGCACTCGCGCGGGGTTCGAAGTCAGATGGCATCGAGAGCATTCATGATGACCTGCATGCTTGGCTGTCCGCCCTGGCGACACGGACGCGATGCCACCGCAGGCAAAGGAATCGTCGGCATACCTCTGCGATCGCGCAACGCAATCGCAGTTCACGCGTAGCCGATCACTTGATCAGGCGCTCGTCGACCAGATTCTGCACCACCGCAGGATCAGCCAGCGTCGAAGTATCACCGAGCGCGTCGGTCTGGTTCTCGGCGATCTTGCGCAGGATGCGGCGCATGATCTTGCCCGAGCGCGTCTTCGGCAGCGCGGGTGCGAATTGCAGGTAATCGGGCGTCGCGATCGGGCCGATTTCCTTGCGCACCTGTGCAATCAGCTCCCTGCGCATTTCATCGCTCGGCACTTCGCCCGCTTTCAAGGTGACATAGGCGTAGATGCCCTGACCCTTGATGTCGTGCGGGCAACCCACGACGGCAGCTTCGGCGACTTTCGGGTCGGCCACCAGCGCGCTCTCGATTTCGGCGGTGCCGAGGCGGTGCCCGGACACGTTGATCACATCGTCCACGCGTCCTGTTATCCAGTAATAGCCATCCTCGTCGCGGCGCGCGCCGTCGCCAGTGAAATACATGCCCGGATAAGCCTTGAAATAAGTGTCGATGAAGCGCTGGTGGTCGCGATAAATCGTGCGGCTCTGGCCGGGCCACGAATCGGTGATGACCAGATTGCCTTCGCAGGCGCCATCCTGCACGGCGCCGTTCGTGTCGACAATGGCCGGCTTGACGCCGAAGAACGGCAGCGTCGCGGAACCGGGCTTCTGGTCGATCGCACCGGGCAACGGTGAAATCAGGATGCCGCCGGTTTCCGTCTGCCACCAGGTATCGACGATGGGGCAACGCTCGTCACCGACGACGCGCCAGTACCATTCCCACGCCTCCGGGTTGATTGGTTCGCCTACCGAGCCGAGCAAACGCAGCGACGCGCGTGAAGTGCCTTTTACCGGTGCTTCGCCTTCGCGCATCAATGCGCGGATCGCGGTCGGCGCGGTGTAGAACAGGCTGACCTTGTGCTTGTCGATGACCTGCCAGCAGCGCGACGAATCCGGATAAGTGGGCACCCCCTCAAACAGCAGCGTGGTCGCGCCATTGGCGAGTGGCCCATACAGCGCATAGCTGTGACCGGTGACCCAGCCGATGTCGGCGGTGCACCAGTAGACGTCGTCCTCGCGCAGGTCGAACACGCATTCGTGG
>JBDUED010000140.1:0-6571 GCA_040002595.1 Dokdonella sp.
ACGCGCCAGAACGTTTCGCAGACGAGGCCGGTCAAGTGGCGATCGTGCGAGACCAACACGATCGCACCGGGGAAATCACTCAGCGCCTCGGCCAGCGCTTCGCGCATGTCCAGATCGAGATGGTTGGTCGGTTCGTCAAGCAGCAGCACATTCGGCTTGCGCCACGCGATCAGCGCAAGCGCAAGACGAGCGCGTTCGCCACCGGAGAAGCTGTCGATGACCTCGAACGCTCGCTCGCCGGCAAAATTCCAGCGACCGAGGAAGTCGCGAAATTCCTGCGTCGAGACATTCGGCGCAATATCGCGCAGGTGATCGATCGGTGTCTGGCCCTGGCGCAAGGACTCCACCGTATGCTGGGCGAAGTAGCCGAGCACGAGATCGGGGTGCGCACTGCGCTCGCCGGCCAGCAGCTCCAGTTCGCCCATCAGGGTCTTGACCAGCGTCGACTTGCCGGCACCGTTCGGGCCCAGAAGTCCGATGCGGTCGCCCGCTTCCAGACCAAAGCGGACATCGTGCAGGATCCTCGTCGCGAAGGCTGCAGTTTCTACCGCGACACGTTGTGCGTCGTCCATCACCTCTGTAGCCGCTCCGGCGGAAACCGCGCGATATCCCGCATCCACGTGATTGAGACGCAGCAGCGAATGCGGCATCTTCACCGGCTCGGCAAAATTGATGCGGATATGCCGCTCGGCACGCACCGCTTCGGTACCGGCAAGTTTGGCCAGACGCTTGACGCGCGACTGCGCCTGCTTGGCCTTCGCCGCGCTTGCCTTGAAGCGATCAATGAATGATTGTAGATGAGCGCGCTCGGCCTGCTCCTTCTCGAAGGTGATCTGCTGCAGACGCAAATGCTCGGAACGCTGGCGTTCGAAGCTGGTGTAATCGCCGACGTAGAGTTTGGCGCGCGCGTCGTTGAGATGCAGCGTATGCGTGCACAGGCCATCAAGGAACTCGCGGTCGTGCGAGATCATCAGCAGCATGCCCGGATATTTGAGCAGCCATTGCTCCAGCCACAGCACCGCGTCGAGATCGAGATGGTTGGTCGGTTCGTCAAGCAGCAACAAATCCGAGGGCATCATCAGCGCGCGCGCGAGGTTGAGGCGCACGCGCCAGCCGCCGGAAAACTCAGCCACCGCCATTTGGTGCGTGGCGGCGCGAAAGCCCAGGCCATGCAAGAGACGGCCGGCGCGCGCAGTCGCGTCGTAGCCATTGATCTCGGCGAGCTTCTGATGCGCGACGGCGACCGCGTCCCAATCCTCCACTGCCATCGCCGCAGCCTCTGCTACCAGCACCGCATGCACCTGACTGTCACCGGACACGACAAAATCGATCGCCGCGTCCGGCAAAGACGGCGTTTCCTGCGCGACGCTGGCAATGCGCAGACGCGAAGGCAGATCGAGATCACCGCGATCGGGCTCGACTTCACCCATGATGGCGGCAAACAGACTCGTCTTGCCGCAACCATTGCGACCGACCACGCCGACGCGCGAGCCTGCGTGCAAGGCGAGGTCGACATCGGACAAGAGCAGGCGTTCACCGCGCCGCAGGGCGAAGTTTCTAAAGGCGATCATGGGGTTGCCGGACTTGCGGGGGCGCGTATTGTAGCGGAACGCGTGCGCGGCTGCGCCACGCTGGCTCCGGGATGGCTGACTGGATTTATTGTCCGAGTATTACGGCATGCCACGCGGCGCGGCATGCTCGATCTCTCGCATCAGCGCACGCCCGCTGCAGTCGTGGCATTGCATTGCACTTCGACGCGCGCGCCGAGCGCGAGACCATTCGCCGCATAGGCCATGCGCGCCGGGAAATGCTTGAGGAAATATCCGCGATAAATCTCGTTGAAGGCCGACCAGTCCTTGATGTCGGCAAGCGCGACCGTGCACAGGATTACCCGATCGAACGACGAATCGTGGCGCGCGAGATTGGCTCCGATATTGTCCATCACCTGCTTGGCTTCGGCGACGATGCCGCCTTCGACGAGCTTGCCCTTCTCGGTACCGACTTCGCCGGACAAGTAGAGCATGTCGCCAACTCGCACAGCTTCGGAGAACGGGAGATTCATGCCCGTCGGCGGATGCGCGACCGGGTAGTACTCGATCGCCGGCGCAGCAGTGGCCGCACGTGCTGCCAGCGCGTTGGTGGAGGTCATAGTAAGTGCGGTCCCCAGCAGCGCCACCAGCGTGGACGAAACAGCAAGTGTGGACAATTTCATGACCATCTCCTCTTCAATGGATTATCAGCGTGTGCCACGCAGGTCGCCTTCATCACGCAGGCTGAATGGCGTGAAGTGTGTCTTGCTGTCATACACGTCGATGTCTTCGCGGCGTTTCAGGAACCCGACCACGGCATAGGTCACCGGTGTGAAAACGATTTCTACGAATACCTTCATGGCCCAGTTGAATGCGATCACCTTGAGGATCGTCTGCCCTTCCCAGATGCCGGCAAATGCAATCGGATAGAACGTCAGACTGTCGATGCCCTGCCCGATCAGGGTCGAACCGATCGTGCGTGTCCACAGCCAGCGACCGCGCGTCCACAATTTCATCTTTGCCATCACGTAGGAATTGGCAAAATCGCCGAGCCAGTACGCCGCCATCGAGGCGAGCACGATGCGCCAAGTGCCTCCGAATACGATCTCGAGCGCGGGCTGCAATTTTGCATTGTACGGTTCACTCGGACTCGCCGGCATGCCGAGGATCACGATCGTCATGAAGCTGGCAAACGCGAGTCCGCCAAAACCTGCCCAAATTGCGCGGCGCGCACGCGCATAGCCATAGACTTCGGTGAGTACGTCGCCGAAAATGTAACTGATCGGAAAAAACAGATTGCCGGCGCCGAAGCTCAAGGCGCCAAGCAGCGGCAACGAAAACGTGCATACCTTGGCCGGACCGATCAGGTTCGAGCACAGCAGTACCGCAACCATGCCGCCAACCAGTAGATCGTAGTAGCGAAAACCCGGCGCGCGCGATGCGCTGATCGTATCGGTCATCGATGGCCCTCATCATTTGACGCCCGATGGTAACGGGTGAAAGGTGTTGCGTCTTGCGTTCGCGCTGCCTTCGCCAGGTCATAACGGGGGCTGCAAAACCCGGACTCGCGCCCACTCCTGCCTGGCCGCCAGGTTCATTGGTGCACATTCGCCAACGCGTCAATCATTCGCAGGAGCGGCGCAGCCGCGACAGACCCATAACGTCGCGACGTGGTTCTCGCTTGCAGCGCGCCTACAAAAGCCCATTTGCATGAACCGGGTTTTCTCGGCGGCGAACGTGGTCGCGCTGCTGCAATCCTGAATGGAACAACACCCTGCGGTGCGAGCATCGGGAGTCAGGTTCACGTTCATGTAACGCGCGTAAAACCAGCGCAGGTATAGTCCGCATTGCACTGCCGCGCGCACGTTGGACGCCGCGCGCTTCAGTAGTTCCCCTAATTTTCACCCAACAGCCGGACTTCCGACACGAATGCATGTTTCGATCGACTCAAGCCAACATTTGACCTGCCGCGCAATCCGCATGCTTGGCCTTGTGATACTTCTTCTCGCAGCTGTCCCTGGCACGGCAGGTGCGGCGCAGGCGGACATGATCGTGCAGCGCATTGACGCCGCCGAGCGCGTGGTGCTTACCAGCGAACGCGCACGCTGGGCAAAACCCGAAAATGACTTGGGCCCAGTGCCACGCGAACTTCCCATGGCGCATCTGAGCCTCGTGCTCAATCGCTCGCCGCAAAACCAGCAGGCTTGGGAAACGCTGTTGCGCGACCAAAAAGATCCGGCCACCGCCAATCATCATCAGTGGTTGGCACCTACAGAAATCGGCGACCGCTTTGGCGCTTCGCAACACGATATCGATGCATTGACGAGCTGGTTGCGTACGCAAGGGCTCGCCGTCGACGCGGTGGCCAACAGTCGCACACGCATCACGTTCAGCGGCCGCGCCGGGGATGTGGCCAAGGCATTTGCCACCGAACTGCATTTCTTCCAGACAGGCACGGGAAAGCGCATGGCCAATGTCGCCGACGTGCACCTGCCGCGTGCGCTCGCGCGCTCGGTGCGCAGCGTGATCGGGTTGAGAACGATTCGATTCAAGCCGCTGTCGCGAGTCGAAACGCGCACGCAGTCATTGGTCGGCCATGCGTTTGCGCAACCCCAAGCGACGCATTGCGCCAATGGCGTGTGCTCGCATGTGATTTTCCCCGCCGATTTTGCCAAGATCTATGATCTTGTTCCGGTCCAGCAACAAGGTATTGACGGCAGCGGACAGTCGATTGCGATCGTCGGACGAGCGCGCGTGCTCGATGCCGACGTCACGAATTTCCAGAATCGCGCCAAACTCGCCACAAAACTGCCGACCACGATCATTCCACCGACCGGAACTGATCCGGGCGCGGCGGTCGCCACCTGCAGCGATACCGATACGACGCTTCCGAGCTGCAAGAACCCGACCGAGCAGGTCAAGGATCAGGGCGAGGCGACCCTGGACGTTGAGCGCGCCGGCAGCGTCGCGCCAGGCGCGACCATCAAGCTGATTGCGAGCGGTAATGTCGGCGCGAATCGGGACGGCGTGTTCATCGCCACGGAATATGCGATCGATACCGATCCGGTCCCAGCGAATGTGATCAGCATCAGCTTCGGCACCTGCGAGGCCGACGCCAGTGCGAACGACGCCGCCTACATTGACGACCTGTTCGGGCAGGCTGCAATGGAAGGCATCTCGGTGTTCGTATCATCCGGCGACGGTGGCGTTGCCGGTTGCGCGAGCCTCGATTCGGCGCCGCTGCCCAACGAACGCATCAGTACCAGTCTGCTATGCGCGTCAGGCTACGCGACCTGTGTGGGTGGCACCCAGTTCGCCGACAGCACCGATACGACGGCCTACTGGAGCGAAAGCAATGGCGTCGGTTACGAATCCGCATATGGCTACATTCCCGAAGGAAGCTGGAACGAGCCAGTGGACAAGAATGGTGCGCCGCAGATTGCTGCATCCGGTGGAGGTACAAGCGTGTACATCGCCACGCCGGCGTGGCAAGTGGGCCCGGGTGTTCCCGGAAGGCAGGGCCGCTATACCCCGGACGTCTCGTTTCCCGCGGCAACCAGCGAGGGATATTTCACCTGCACGGCTGCGCAGGGCGGCTCCTGCGTCGTGACCAGCGGCAGCTTCGGATTCCTTGTCGCCGGCGGAACGTCGGCTTCGGCGCCGAGCATGGCTGGCGTCGCCGCGCTGTTGAATCAGCAGACAGGCTCGGCGCAAGGCAATCTCAATCCTCGCTTGTATGCGCTTGCAGGCAATCCGGCGAACGGCGTGTTCCACGATGTGACGATCGCCAGCAGTGGCGTCACCGATTGCAATGTCACGATTCCGAGTCTGTGCAACAACAGCACGCCCGGCCCATCTGGCCTGAATGGTGGACTGTCGGGCTACACCGTCGGCCCGGGCTACGACTTGGCCACCGGCCTGGGATCCATCGATGTCGCCAATCTGTTGACCCAGTGGAGCAACCCGTATGCAGCCTCGGTGAATCTCGATCAACATGGCTTGAGTGGCGCCTGGTACAACCCGGCGACCAGTGGTCAGGGACTGGTGCTGGAAATCGGTCGCGATGCGCACGGCGCGGGCGTCGGCGAGTTGTTCGCCGGCTGGTTCACCTACGACGCGAGTGGCGCGGGCAGTCCACGCTGGTATTCGATTCAGGGCCCGGTCAATGCGAATGCGCCCAGCGCGACCTTGCCAATTTATCTGACCCAGGGCGGTCGCTTTGATGCCGCGCAAAGCCCGGCCACCACCAATGTGGGTCAGGCGACCCTCACCTTCAGCGACTGCACGCACGGCACGCTCGGCTACACCTTCAGCGACGGCAGCGGACGCAGTGGCAGCATTCCACTGACACGCCTGACCACTAATCCCAACTGTTCGCAAGACGGCAACTCGACCGTTTTCGACCCGAGTTCCGCGTTGTCCGGCGCCTGGTACAAGTCATCTACCAGTGGTCAGGGTTTCGTGTTCGATTTGAGTCCGGTCCAGAATGTGTTGTTTGGTGCGTGGTACACCTTTGCACCGAACGCCGCTCCATCCGCAGGCGCGGGAGGTCAGCGCTGGTATACGCTGCAGGCACCTCTGGGCGCGGATGCGCGGACCACCGACAACATCGGCATCTTCGCCAGCAGCGACGGCGTGTTCGACAATCCGGCCAGCGTGCACACCGTGCAGGTTGGCAGCGCCAGGCTGGTTTTCACCACGTGCACGACAGCCACCCTCACCTATCACTTCAGCAGCGGCGAAAACGCTGGCCGTAGTGGCAGCATCGATTTGACTCGCCTGTTGGCGCCGCTGCCCGAATGCAGTCTTTGAAGCTTGTGGGCGGGTTTTCCCGTCGACCAGACAAACGCGACTTCGCGACATCAAGCGTTTGCGCAGGCGGCGCGATCGCGCGGTACGCGCACGCGCGAATCGGCCAGATTGTAGAATGCGGGGTCCGCTGCGCGCCGCGCTGTCGACCCAATCTCCCCCAACGCACGCAGCAGGCTTTCCCATGGGCAGAGGCCCGAGCATCGAGAACCGCAAGAACGCCGAGGATGCAC
>JBDUED010000141.1:0-6509 GCA_040002595.1 Dokdonella sp.
TTTTTCGATTGGACGCGACACCCCATTGTGCCGCGGCCGAAGCGTTCGCGCCCTTGCGAGCGCCCGCTCGGGTTTGCTGGCGGGTTTGCTGGCCGCAGGTGCCAGTGCGAGCGTGCCGGCGTTGGCGCAATCGACGCTGGCGCAGTCAGGTAGCACAACGACGACGCCCGCCACTCCCATCGCATGGAACCTATTGCCACGGAACGAACAGGAGGCGCTGGCGCCGCTGCGCATGCAGTGGGCGCAGTTTTCCGATCGCGAGCAGCAACACTTTCGGCGACTCGCCGCGCGCTGGCAGGGGCTCCCGCAGGCGCGCCGCGATGCAGTTGAGCAGCGTCTGAGACACTGGGCGACCATGACGCCACAACAACGCGCGGCGTTGGGCAGCCATTACGAAAAATTCCGCGAATTGCCGGCCGGGCAGCAGCAGCAATTGCGCGACACCTATCACCGCTTCGGGTCCTTGCCGCCGGAGCAGCGCCAAGCCTTGCGCGAGCGTTTCGAGAAGATGACGCCAGCAGAGCGCAGCGCCTTTATCGCCGGGGTCGTCACCGAGCAGCACAACCAAGGTGCGCAAAGATTCCTGGCCGACACGCCGCCGGCCGAGCGAGCGGCGATGCGCGCGATGTGGTTCGCGCTGAGCGCGCCCGAACGTCAAGCATTGCGCCGCCAACTGCGACCGCTGGCGGCATCCGAACGCACCGTTCTGGGAACACGTCTGCTGGCGATGACGCCCGCGCAACGCAGCGCGTTTATTGCCGCGCTACCGCCGGCTGCGCCGCACCCAACACGATGACGCTACGAAATCGACGCGGCGTCCCGCGGTCGGTATCCGCATGTCAGGCGGTCGTCAGACTGACGAACACAGCGCCAACCACACCGAAACCGAGCATCACGACGTAGCACAAGCCGATGACGGCATACTTTACCGACGTCATGAACCAGCCTTGTCCGTAGAGGCGCTTTTGCATCAGAAACAGATAGACCGGCAGCCATGTCCAGATCGCCGCTCGCAGCAGGCGAAGTAGCGGTGATGCCCATTGAGCGCCAGTGACGGCCCAGTCGATCAAAAACGTCACGATTGTCACCAGCAGCAGTGACAGGAACACGAAAGCATGACTGTGCAACGCAACCATCAGATGTTCCATGTACAGCCGCCGCTTGAACAGGTAGGACAATTTCAGCAGCACGGCGAACAGCGGCATCATCACGAACAACGTCTGTGGCAACACCGAGAAGAGGTTCGCGATCTCACGGCGCGGATCGCGCTTGGCAGCCAGCACATTTTCATGCGCACGCCCGACCATTTCGGTGAGCTTGTCGTTGGCAAAATGCGGTAGCCACGTGATGTGCACAGACTGCTTTGCCGTTTCCCACGGGATGTCATCCAGCGCAATCGGACCTTCTTGCTCGCTCGGATCGACGGGAGTCTTTTCCCCTTTCGCCACGGTCGCATCGCGCATCTTGAGCCACGCAAGACGCTTGGCCGATTCGGCGCGCACGGCGTTTGCGGCCTCCTTCATTGGTTCCAGCGCAAGCGGCGACAAGCCCGGTTTGGCGATGGCCTGGTCGAGTTTGTCGAGCGCCTTGTGCGTGCGTTGCTCCAGTTCCGCTTCGTTTTGCGCGCTGCCGATGGCGTAATTGCCCCCGAGTTTCGAGCGCACGTTGGCAAGATTCATGTCGCCGATATGCAGGCTCGACTGGATCGCGAAAAATGAAATGATGCACAGGAAAAAGAACAGCCGGACGGGCGAGAGATAACGCGTGCGGCGTCCGGCGAAATATTCGCTGGTGAGAAAGCCGGGGCGAAAATACAAAGGACCGATGCTGCGGAACAAACGCGAATCTATGTTGAACACGGTATCGGCGACATCCACCATCACGCTTGCCAGATGCCGGATCAAGCCCTTCTCGGACTGGCCGCAGGCGTAGCAGAACGGACCCAACATCGGTGCGCCACAGTTGGCACACGCTTTTACGCTGGCATCCGAGGTGGGCGGAATCGCCGCCGGCGCGATCGTGACAGCCGTGCCCGGCGCGAGGGTCATGGTCTGCGAATCCTCGGTTGCCTCGTTGCTCATGCGCGGGCGCTTCCCTCGTGCGCGAAAGTCCGCGTGCTCGGCTACCATCCGCGCACAGGGTCCTCCCGATGCCATCCATTTTACATCGCCAGCAGCCGCGGCTCGCACGCGAGCTGCGAGAAACGCTGCATCTGGCGGTGCCGCTCGTGTTCGGCCAGCTTTCGGCGGTCGGCATGAACGTGATCGACGCGCTGCTGGCCGGTCATCTCGATGCGCACACGCTTGGCGCGGTGGCGATCGGTACGAGCGTGTGGGTGCTCGCGATTGTTGTCGCGATCGGCGTGATGATGGCGTTGCCGCCGTCGATCGCGCAGTTGAACGGCGCCGGTCGCCGCGACGCGATCGGCCCCTTGTTTCGTCAGGCGCTGTGGCTGGCATTGTTTCTTGGCATTGCGCTCGGTCTTGCCGTGCGCTTTGGTGGGGACATTCTGGTCAGTGCGATCGGTATTGATCCGGCGCTGATAGCGGACGTGATCCTTTTCCTTCATGCGATCGCGTGGGGTGCGCCGGCGTTGACCTTGTTTTTCGGATTGCGCGGCTTGAGCGAGGGACTCGGCATCACCCGTCCGACGATGTACTTCAGCCTGCTCGGATTGATCCTGCTCGCGCCGATCGGCTATGTGTTGATGTATGGCGCACTGGGCGTGCCGCGCCTCGGGGCACAAGGCAGCGGCCTGGCGACCGCGCTGGTGCTGTGGGTGCAGGCCATCGCATTTTCGATCTATGTGGCGACGCGCCGCCATTACCGCGACCTGCATCTGCTCGCCCATTTCGAGAAGCCCAATGCGGCTGCTCTCGCCGGCCTGCTCCACATCGGCGTGCCGATGGGGGTGACCTTGCTGATGGAAGCAGGTTTGTTTGTCGCCGTGGCGCTGGCGCTCGGCACGCTCGGTACCGATGTTGTCGCCGGCCATCAGGTGGCGATCAATGTCGCGTCAGTGGCGTTCATGGTTCCACTCGGGCTGGCGATGGCAACCACCGTACGCGTCGGCCACGCCGTTGGTCGCGGCGATGGACAGAATGTGCGTGATGCAGGTCTTGTCGGCATCGCGTTGACGATGCTTGCGCAAAGCGTATCGGCCGGCTTGATGCTGTTGCTGCCGCACCGGATCGCCTCCCTGTACACCAGCGATCCGGCAGTGGTCGCTTTGGCCGCGCAGCTCCTCGTTCTGGCCGGATTCTTCCAGCTTTCCGATGGCATCCAAGTCGCAGCAAACGGCGCGTTGCGCGGCCTCAAGGACACGCGCATGCCGATGTTCATCACGCTGTTTGCATATTGGGGCGTCGGCATGCCGATCGGCTGGTGGCTCGCGTTTTCACACGGCCTTGGTGCTCGCGGTATGTGGATGGGCTTGATCGCGGGATTGAGCGTCGCCGCCGTGCTGCTGTCGCGACGGTTCTGGAAGCTCGCCGGTCGTGACGAACGCCCGATGCCGTCTGCGCAGGTTATCGGGTAGGCTGATTCACGTCATACAGAAGCGCCATGCGCCAAGGAGAATCAATGTCCAACGCCCAATCCGGCGCCATCCGCTTTTTCTGCGGCCTGTGGAACGCGCTCAACTTCACGCGCCGGCTGGTGTTCAACCTGATTTTCCTTGCATTGCTGATTGCATTCGCCGGGATGTTTTTTTCCGGGCGTTCGGTCATCGCACCACGTACCACGCTTGTGCTCGATCCATCCGGCGCCATCGTCGAACAGTACTCGAGCGATCCGGTGCAGCGCGCGCTCGGCAACCTTGCAGGTAACGATACCCAGGAAGTGCAATTGCGCGATGTGTTACGCGTCATCAATGCTGCCACCAAGGACGCGCGGATCGAACGCATTGTGCTGGTGCCTGACGAGATCGTCGGTACGGGTCTTTCGACCTTGCGCGAAATCGGCGTCGCGCTCGATCGATTCCGGGCCAGCGGCAAGGAGATCATCGCGGTGTCTGGCGGCATGGCGCAAAACCCGTATTTTCTTGCCGCACACGCCAACCGTATCCTGCTTGATCCGGATGGCGCAGTGCTGCTCGAAGGCTTTGCCAACTACCGCAGTTATTTCAAGGACGCGCTCGACAAGCTCGGCGTGCAGGTGCATCTGATCAAGGTCGGGACGTTCAAATCGGCTGCCGAACCATACATCCTCAACCAGGCTTCCGATGCGGCGAAGGAAGCGGACAGCTACTGGATGGGCGGTCTGTGGCAGCAGTACCTCGGCGAAATTTCGAGCTTGCGCAAGATCGACGCGGCGAAGATCGGCGATGACATCGCGCATTACGACGAACGCGTCGCCGCCCATCAAGGTGATCTTGCCCAGCTTGCGCTCGATCAGAAACTCGTCGACCAGCTTGCGACGCGTGGCGAAGCGCGTGCGCAACTGCGCAGCCTTGGCGTCGCCGAAGGTCGCGACAGTTTCCGTCAGATCGATTTCAGCAAATATCTGGCAACGCTCGGCGTCGACGGCCTGCATCTGGGGTCGGAAGTCGCCATCGTGGTCGCGCAAGGCGAGATTGTCCCCGGTGAACGCCCCCCTGGAATGATCGGCGGCAAATCGACTGCTCAGCTCGTGCGCGCTGCACGCGAGAACGATCGGGTCAAGGCGATCGTGTTGCGGGTGAACTCGCCCGGTGGTGATGCGACATCATCCGAATTGATCCGACGCGAGCTGGCGCAGGCGCGCGAGCAGGGCAAGCCCGTCATCGTTTCGATGGGCGACGTTGCCGCAAGCGGCGGCTACTGGATATCGATGGCGAGTGACGAAATCTGGGCCGATCCAACCACGATCACGGGCTCGATCGGCATCTTCGGCTTGCTGGTGACGGTGCCGGACACGCTGGCGAAACTTGGCATCCATGTTGATGGCATCGGCACCACCCCGCTGGCCGGCACGCTCGATGTGCGACGCCCGCTGTCGCCGCAACTGGAATCGATCATCACCAGCGTGATCCAGCGCGGCTACAACCAATTCATCGGCAAGGTCGCCGCTGCGCGGGGCAAGACGCCGGAGCAGATCGACGCAATCGCGCAAGGGCGCGTGTGGAGCGGCAGTCAGGCGAAGGATCGCGGCCTGATCGACAAACTCGGCGGTCTCGACGATGCGATTGCCGCCGCCGCCACACGCGCCCGGCTTGGCAATAATTATTCGGTGCGCTACGTCGAACGCGAGATGAGCACCTGGGAACGCGTCGCGCTGAGTTTCGGCAATAGTGGCGCGATGATGCAACTGGCGCGCAGTGTCGGCTTCGTGCTGTCGCCCGCCGTGTTCAGCAGCAGCGACCTGCAGCAAGTCAGCGGCGTGATCGATTCATTGCGCGGCAAGCGGTACGGCGCATTCGCGCATTGTTTTTGCGAACTGCACTGACAGTCACTGCCCTTGGCGGAACTGGACAGAAACCCGAATTTGCATCAGGTTCAACGCAGTGACGTATTGATCTTGCCCAGCGTCTCCGCGCCCGGAGACAACTCGTGCGCGGACAATGCATTCAACGGCGTCGCCGTCGTATTGAAGTGTTCATGCAAGTCGTGCGAGTTCGCGTCGACATAGAGCAGCCCGGTGACGACTTCTCCCTTCGCCTGATGGGCGTGCACGTAGTTCATCGCGGCAATGCGGTCGCCCGGATCATAAGCGGCATCAAGTTTGCGCAAGCGCAGTACGCTGCCGTCGTGCTGTTCGACCTCGACGACTTCGCCAGGTGCGTAGGCGACTGCGATCTCGGCGCGTTTGGGGATGAAGTCAAGCTGGTTCACCGCGTCATTGTGCTCGCGCACGTATTCATAGCTTTTGGTGCTGCCGGCGTGGTTGTTGAATGCGACGCAGGGGCTGATGACGTCGAGGAAGGCAGCGCCCCTGTGCGCGATCGCGGCCTTGATCAGCGGCACCAGCTGCTGTTTGTCGCCGGAAAAGCCGCGCGCGACAAAGCTCGCACCCAGCTGCATTGCCAGGCCCACCAGGTCGATCGGCGTATCTGCGTTGGCGACGCCTTTCTTCGACATCGAACCCTGGTCCGCAGTCGCCGAGAATTGCCCCTTGGTCAGCCCGTACACGCCGTTGTTCTCGACGATGTAAACCATGTTCACGCCGCGTCGGATCGCGTGCACGAACTGGCCGATGCCGATCGAGGCGGAATCGCCATCGCCCGACACGCCGAGATAAATCAGTTCGCGATTCGCAAGATTCGCCCCGGTCAGCACCGACGGCATGCGGCCATGCACGGTATTGAAGCCATGCGACTGGCCGAGAAAATAATCCGGCGTCTTCGAGCTGCAGCCAATGCCGGACAGTTTGGCGATGCGGTGCGGCTCGATCGCAAGCTCCCAGCAGGCGTGGATGATCGCGGCCGAGATCGAGTCGTGCCCGCAGCCGGCGCACAAAGTCGAAACCTTGCCCTCGTAATCGCGCCGGGTGAAACCGATCGCGTTGCAGCCGAGGGTGGGGTGATGCAGTTT
>JBDUED010000142.1:0-6415 GCA_040002595.1 Dokdonella sp.
TCGCTGTCGAGCACGATCGCGCGGAAACCGTGCGGCCCGATCGGATGGGTCGCTTCGAGCACCTTGCCGCCGACTTTTTCGACCTGTGCAACCGCGTCACGAATGCGCCGGTCGACATTCAGATAGACCAGTGGACCGCTTGGACATCCGGAGTATCCGGCCTGCGGCACCAGGCAACCGCCATTGCCTTCGCTGTGTTCGAAGATCGCGAACGCCGTGCCGTTGAAATCCACCTTGTCGACGCCGATCGCGAGCACCGCGCGATAAAACGCACAGGCTCGATCGAGGTCGGCGACGGGAATGTCGCACCAGACAATGCGGTTGCTTTCGGAATTCTTTTCGCTCATGGTCAAATCACTTGTGTCTGGAGGACGGCTATTCAAAGCCGTTGGCAAAGATCAGGTCGTCGAGAACGCGCGCCACGAATATGTCGTAGTGTCCCAGACTGTCCACACCGGCCTCGCCAGCGAAGACAAGCCGATTCCCCTGCAACCCAACAGCGAAAAATGGTTGCACGCTGGGGCTGGTCAGCATCAAATCGTAGGTTTTCTTGCCCGCGGATCCGAACGACGAATCCGGCGTGCCGTCCGGGTTGAGGCGCACTACTGCAGCGAACGCCTGCACAGACGCAGCGTCTGCAGCAAGACCCGCGAAGACCAGTTTGCCATTGCTTTGTTCGACGCAGCCGAGCGCGACATCCGCGCCGCTGGGTTGCACATCGAAGACCACGAGGCTCTTGCCGCCAATGCCGAAACCGGCGTCAGGCGAACCATCCGGAAGCAATCGCGCGATCGCCATATCGTAATTCCGTGTGCTGGTCGTGCTGGAATCCGCCAAGCCCAACAGCACGATCTTGCCGTCGCGCTGCAGGGTCATGCTGTAGGCGAGATCGTCGTTGCTGCCGCCGGCGCCACCTAGATTGAAGCCCAGCGTGGCGCGACCGTCGGCATCGAAATTTGCGTCGAGCTGACCGTTGGCCAGCAGGCGGATCACCGCGAAATCGGCACCCGCAGCTGGCCCGCGATCAGCGGCGCCTCCCACGACGATGCGACCTTGCGCATCGATCGCGACATTCGTCGCGATGTCGTTTTTTGATGTACTGGCCGCAAAATCAAATCCGACCGACACACGGCCGGTAAAGTTGAAACCCGGATCGCGCGTGCCGTCGGTGTCCAGCTGCAGGACGGCGAAATCTGTGCCGTTGGATGCGGTTTCCGCCGAACCTGCGACGACAATCTTGCCATCGGGCCGCAATACCATGCTGTTGGCGCTGTCGCCGCTATGACCGCTGCCGCCCAGATCGAAACCCACCACTACCTTGCCGGTGCCTGGGCCAAATGTCGTATCCAGCGTACCGTCGCTTTGGAGCCGTGCGACGGCGAAATCCGAATTGTCGAGGTCGCCGGATATCGGAGTCGTCGTACCGGCGACGACGATCTTTCCATCGGCCTGCACGGCGACGGCATGACACAGGTCGTTGCCGCCGAAGTCGATCGTGACGCGCCCATCAAAACTGAACGATGTGTCGAGTGCGCCATTGGCAGTGAAGCGCGCGATGACGAAGTCTTCGCCCGTGGGTGAATCCGGACTCCTGCCTTGACCTCCGCAAACGAGGATTTTCCCGTCCGCCTGTATGGCAAACGTAGTGGGAGCGTTCACAGTGGCGTCCGGAATTCCGGCCAGACGAAATCCGCCGACTCCGAAAGTCGGATCGAGATCGCCGTTGGTTGCCATCGCGGCAAGACTGAAAACCGCAAACCCGAGCCCGCAAATAATTCGTTGAGCGCTGGTGCGCATGATGATTCCCCTGTGAGCGAATGCGTGATCTGTTCCGGCTGGTTGAACTTTACTCCGAACCGAGGCGGCCTTGCGTGAACGCAAAAAGGGGTCTGCGCTGCGCCCTTACAGCGTCCACACATCCGCGCGCGCCGCTTCGATCGACTCGGTGCGCCAGCCTGATTTCACACCCCAGATATAGAACACAATGCCGACCGCCGCGACCGCGGCCAGATCCCAACCCCAGGTCAGGTAATCGCGGCCGCCAAACTTCGCGCTGCCGGCCCACGACAAAGTGGCGATCACCGGCAGATACACGATCAGCCACCAGGCGCCACGCAGCTGCCGACCGAAATCGTGCCAGCCGTTGCGTGCCTGGTAAAAAAAATACACCGGTAGCGCGACCACCATGAGCGCGATGATCTCGCCAGTCAGCGGCCATTTCGCCCAGTACAGAAGTTCGGTTGCCATCACGAAACCAATGCCGGCGAGCACAGGCAATCCGGCGAGGCGAAATGGGCGATGCATCTCGGGCGCAGTACGGCGCAGGGTCATCACGCTGACCGGGCCGGTCAGGTACGAAATGATGGTCGCGACCGAAATAACGGCTGCCAGCGTGCTCCAGCCGCGAAAGAAGAACAGGAACAGGAACGACACTGCGAGGTTCAACCACATGGCCGGTCGCGGCACGCCGTAAATTGGATGCAGGCGACCAAGCACTTTCGGCAAGGTGCCATTGCGCTCCATCCCGTAGATCATGCGCGACGTGGTGGCGGTGTAGGTGATGCCGGTTCCGCTCGGGCTGATGAACGCATCGATATAGAGCAGCATGGCTAGCCAGTGCAGATTGACGATCAGCGCAAGTTCCGCAAACGGCGAGCGGAAATCGATGCCGTGCCAGCCCGCTTTCGCAAGCAGTTCCGGCGGCACCGAACCGATGTAGGCGATCTGCAGGATCACGTAGACGATGGTCGCCAGCACGATCGATCCGAGTACCGCGAACGGAATGCTCTTGCCGGGATTGCGCGCTTCGCCCGCAAGATTCACCGGGCTCTGGAAACCGTTGAAGCTGAAAACGATGCCGGCGGTCGCGACCGCTGTCAGCACGGCGGCAAAGTCGAAGGCGTGCGCCTGACCATTCACGCCGACCGAAAAATTTTCGGTGTGAAAACCGCTCGCGATCAGCGCGACGCCGGTCATCGCGGGCACGATCAACTTGAACACGGTGATCGCGCTATTGGAATGCGCGAACAATTTCACGCTCCAGAAATTGAGCAGAAAATAAATCACCACCAGCACCGCCGCGATGGCGAGGCCGGCGATTGCCAGTTCACCGTGGCCATCGGGTTGGTGCAGATAGAGGTTCTGCGCCCATGTCCACGGCCACGACGCCATGTACTGCACCGATGCCTCAGCCTCGACCGGTATCACCGAGACGATTGCGATCCAGTTCGCCCACGCCGCGATGAAACCCACCAGCGAGCCGTGAGAATAATGGCCGTAGCGCACCATGCCGCCGGACTCGGGAAACATCGCGCCGAGCTCGGCGTAGGTCAACGCGATGGTCATGATGATCGCTGCGCCAATCACCCACGCCCACACCGCGCCGGGACCGGCAAGTCCGGCCGCGCGCCAGGCGCCAAACAGCCAGCCCGAGCCGATGATCGAGCCGAGACCTGTCAGCATCAGCGCCCAGGGTCCGACGTCGCGGTGCAGGGCTTTTGGCTCGGTCATGCGTGCGTCCTCGAAACTCGCCGCCGCGCGGCATGAGGTCGCGATGGTCGCAGGTCAGGCCGCGAATGTCAGCGGTCTATGCCTCCGCGCCGCCGAGCTCCGGCAAGCGCGGGAGGCGAACTTTTTCTGAGTCGAGTCGCCGGGTCTGCGCTCGGCGCCCGATCGCCAAAGGTTCTGACGCGCTTCCTATTCGAAGCCGTCCGCGAAAATCAGGTCGTTGTTCAACCGCAGCACGACGTTGTCGATCGTTGACATGCTGCCCGGCAGCAGCACCAGGCCTCCCACGATGATCTGCGTACCCTGAAAAGCCACGCCGAGAAAAGCCTGTTCGTGCGGCGAGCCGGTGGAAAAATCGTAGCTGCGTTTTCCGAATGCGCCAAAGCCATTGTCCAGCGCACCGTTGCTGGTGAGGCGCGCCGCCGTGGCGTATTCGATTGTCGCGTCGACCGATGCGCCAGCGACGACCAGCCGGCTGTTGCTCTGTTCGACGACGCCAAAGCCGACGTCGGTGCCATTTGCTACCAGATCAAACGCAATCTGGGTCTTGCCGCCAAAGCCGAATCCTGCGTCGAGCGATCCATCCGGTTGCAGTCGCGCAAGAGCGATGTCGTTGTTGGGTGTCGTTGTCGAGGTGGAACTGTTGGCAACTCCGACCAGCACGATCTTTCCATCGCGCTGAATCGTCATCCCGAAGGCCGAAGCCTGACTGATGCCGTTGCCTGGATCGAACGCAATGGTCGTGCGACCGTTGGCGTGAAAATTCGAATCCAGTAGGCTGCTCGGCAGCAGGCGCGCGGCGGCGAACTGGCTGATCGAATTGGTGCCGTCGTTGTAAGCGGCTACACCGGTGACCACGATGCGTCCGCTATCGTCGATCGCGACGCCGGTTGCGCTGTCGCTCTCATTGGCGGGGCCGGAAATTGCAAATCCGAAGGTGACCTTGCCGTTCAAGTTGAAAGCCGAATCACGCGTACCATCGGGTAACAAACGCGTTACTGCGAAGACACTGCCAGTAGTCGTTTGCGCAGTACCGACGACGACGATCTTGCCGTCCGCCTGCAACGCGATCGATCCGGCGTTATCGTTGCCGATGCCGCCGTTGAGGTCAAAGCCGATGGTTGTTTTACCGGTGCCGGCGCCGAACGTGGTGTCCAGCGAACCATTGGCATTTAGGCGAGCCACGGCGAAGTCAGCGCTGCCGACCGCACTGCCGGCGGTAGTGCCGGCCACCACGATCTTGCCGTCCGCCTGCAGCGCCACGCCCTGTGCGGCGTCACTTCCACTGCCGTTGTCGAAATCGATCGTTACCTCACCATCGAAACTGAAACTCGTGTCGAGCGTACCGTCCGCGTTGAAGCGCGCGACGAAGAAATCCGAACCCGACGATCCGTTCAACAAGAGCGTTCCGCAGATCACGATCTTGCCGTCCGGTTGCACCAGCGGTCGACAACCGCCCCCGGCGCCTGATGCATGGACCAGGCCGGTCAGCGCGAGGCCGCTGGTGCCGAAGCTCGTATCGATATCGCCGTCACCGGCGACCCCTGCCGTTGCAATCGAGCCCAGGGCGCCTGCGAGTGCGATGCGCATAAACGTTTTCATGAGGAGTCCCTCAATTGAGTAAACGCACTGTGAATGGGCAGTCACGCCCAGCGACTAATCGAAGCCGTTGTCGAAGATCGTGTCTATGACGACGCGGCCGGCGAGAAAGCTGGTCACGTCCGTGGCGGTCCTTGTGACACCGCCAAACACGAGGTAGCCATCCTGGATGCGTCCGCGCACGGCGGCGTCGAACAAATCGCCTGCAAGGTTCAGTCCGATGACTTTCTTGCCGGCAAAGCCGAAGCTGGGATCGAGTTGGCCATTTACATCGAGGCGTGCCAGCCCGATGTCGGTATCGGTGGCAGATACCGGTACGAATCCGACAAGTACGAGTTTGCCGTCGGCTTGCAGAGCCGCTCCGTACGGAATGTCATTGTTGTCGCCGCCGAGGTCGAACGGGATGGTGACCTTGCCGCCATTGCCGTAGCTCGGATCGGGCGTGCCGTCCGGCAGCAGTTTGACCACGGCAAAGTCGTAACCGTTGTCCGTGGCGACTCCGGTCATGAAAATCGAGCCATCTGGGGCGGCGATCAGCTCCAGCACTTCATCGTCCAGAGTGCCGCCGATATCAAAGGCGACCGTGACGCGCCCGTCGCCACCGAAATTCGGGTCCAAGGCGCCACTCGGCGTGAGCCGTGCGATCGCCATGTCGAATGAATTAGCTGCCCCTTTCTCGGCAATGCCAGCGACGAGGATATTGCCGGCTGCATCGATCGCAACGCTGGACGCGATTTCCTTCTTGAATGTGGGGTCGAGATCGAAATGGAAGGTCAAGCGCCCATCGCCGTCAAAGCTGGTATCGCGGCTGCCATCGATATTCAAGCGCGCGACGGCGAAATCGGTATCTTCTCCGGTGATTTCGGCAGTGCCGACGACAATCAGCTTGCCGTTCGCGAGCTGCGCGCCGTCGAGTGCACGGTCGGCATTGGTGAGTCCGAGATCGAAGTTGACGTAGGCCTTGCCATCGCCACTGAACGTGTTATCCAGCGTGCCGTCGGTGTTGAAGCGCACCAGTTTGAAGTCCGAGTCATCGCCGCTGACTCCCGTATCGGGTCCTTCGCCGATCATCACGATCTTGCCATCGCTCTGCACTATTGTGTTGAACGAAAAATCATAAGCAGCACCGCTGCCCACCGCGACCGTGGTCTTGCCATCGAAACTGAAACTGGTGTCGGGCAG
The DNA here is from genome assembly GCA_040002595.1 of Dokdonella sp. Taxonomy (GTDB): domain Bacteria; phylum Pseudomonadota; class Gammaproteobacteria; order Xanthomonadales; family Rhodanobacteraceae; genus Dokdonella_A. The sequence goes on from JBDUED010000142.1 coordinate 6,289, forward strand.
GCCATCGCGGGTCAGCCGTGCCACGGCAAAGTCGGTGCCAGTGGCAATACCGCTTTCGACCGTCCCACCAAGTACGATTTTTCCGTCCGGCGCGATGGCGAGGCCATAGGCCGTCGCCGTGGTGCCG
>JBDUED010000143.1:0-6412 GCA_040002595.1 Dokdonella sp.
CCGAGCACGAGCAAGGAATCGTCCTTGACCAGCACGCTGGTGGTCAGCTCGCGCTTGTTGGTGATGAGGTCGACCGCGCCGGTCACGGTCGGTGCCAGCGACGAGACTTCCTGATGAATGTCGAGGCGCACCGAATCGCCTTCGTTGATCTGCGGCTTCACTTTCAGCACCAGGCCGACATCCTTGCGCTCGATGGTCTGGAACGGATTGCTGATACCGCCGCCGCTGGCCGCGCCGTTGGTGCTGGCGGTGGTGTACTGGCCGGTCAGGAATGGCACTTCCTGCGCCACCTTGATCAGCGCTTCCTGGTTATCGAGGGTGAGCACGGACGGCGTCGAGAGGATGTTCGACTTGCCATCGCCGCGAAGTGCACTGACCAGTGCGCCGATCTGGAACAACTGCTTCCCGGCGATGGACACCGTGCTGTCGATGTAGCCCAGATTGAAACCGTTGCCTAGGCCGAGCGGATTTTGCGAGGCGGCAATGATGTTGTTGCCGGGCGAATTGGCGCTGGAGAAATTGGTGCCGCCGATGATGTGGTTGCCTGATTTGCCGAGCGGCAATTGCCATTGCACACCAAGTTCGCTTGCCGTCTGGTCGGCGACTTCGGCAATCACCGCTTCGATCAGTACCTGGTTGCGGCGGATGTCGAGCTGACGCACCACGGTCTCCAGCGAACGGAAGATCGCCGGCGGCGCGCTGATGATCAGCGCGTTGGTTTCCGCGTGCGCCTGGATCGTCGCAGTCGAGGGCGCGCCGCTTGCGCTCTCCCCGACTTTGGGCGCGGTCGGCGGCGCCATGCCGGTCAAGGTCGAAGCGACGCCTTGCAGGATCGGCACCAGTTCCTTGGCGTTGGCGTAATGCAGATAGATCACCTGGGTGTCGCCGCCGCCGGCTATCGGCGTATCCAGATGCGCGATCAGCGCGCGCATCCGCAGTCGCGCGTTCTTCGCACCCGACAGCAGGATCGAATTGGTGCGCGTGTCTGCAAATACGCGCGGCACTTCGCCGTTTGCCTGCGCGGCCTTGTCGTCGGCTAACGTGGTCAACGTGCGCGCCATCTCGGCCGCGTTGGCATGGGCCAGTGGAATCACTTCGACCTGCGCATCGGATGCGGTATCGATGCGCTCGATGATTTTGACCAGACGCTCGACATTGCTCGCACGATCGGAAACCACCAGCGAATTGGAGGCCGCGTGTGCAATCAACTGACCGCCCTGCGGCATCAGAGGACGCAGGATCGGAACGAGCTCCGCCGCCGATACATGCTTGACCGGCACAATCTGCGTGACGAGTTCATCGGCATCGTGATTTTGCGCGGCACCGACGCTGCCGGCACCATCCTGCTGCGCCATCGCTTCGGGCTCGATCTTGATCATGCTGCCCGATGGCACCGCAGCAAACCCATGTACGCGCAGCACGGAGAGGAACACATCGTAGATTTCGTCCGGCTGCATCGGCCGCGCCGAAATAACGGTGACCTTGCCCTGTACGTTGGGCGCGACAATAAAATTCTTGCCGGTGATCTCGCTGACCGTCGCAATCAGGGCCTGGATGTCAGCGTCCTTTAGATTGAGCGTGTGACGGCCGTCGGCGGTCACCGCATGTTGGGCCAACGCGGGCTGCGCTGCCGGTGGTATTTGTGCGGATACGACCGTGCAGGCAAAGGCGCCAAACACTCCGAGGACGATCGGCAGAAAGACACGGCGCATCGCGGGAAATCCCCTGTAGCGAAATGGATTCATTGCAAGCCGACGTTGAGGTCGGTCGATTGGCCGTTGCGCAATACCGTCACGCGCACGGAGCTGGAATTCTTGAGATTCGACAGGATTTCCTGGCCGCGCTCGAACGAATCGATCGGCAAACCGTTCACGCGCGTGACGATATCGCCGGGGTGCAGACCGAGCTGCGCCATCAAGGCGGCGTCCGACCCGGCCGACAGGCGCACGCCGGTCAATTTTCCACCGTCAAGCACCGGCACGATCTGCACGCGCTTGGCCAATTCATCGGGATTGTCGCGCAGGCGCGCGACGGTTTGCTGCCAGTCGTGCGGCGCGGTCACCTGTTGCGGCGCAGTGCCGCTGGCCGCTTGACCGAGCGAGTTCGCGCTGCTCGCAGACAGCGGGTTGGCAGACGCGCGACTGCTTGCCATCGCCGGGGTTGGCTGCACGATGTCGCCGGGCGCGAGGTTGCGGTCGCGCGGCAGCACCAGCGTTTCCGCAGTGCCCTCATGGTCGAGCACGATGTGATCGGCATATACCGCAGCCAGATGTGCGCCGGCGACGATCTCGCCAACGCGATAGGCACGCTCGCCGCTCCCGGCATCGGCAATCACCGCGATGCCGGTTTTCGGATCGGCGTTGGCGAAGGTGCCACGCAGGATCAGCGACAAGGTGGTGGCCGGCGCATTGGCGGCCGCGCCAGAGGTGAACGGCGTGCTGCCGAACAAATGCCAACGCGCAATCGATTGCGCCGGTACCGGGCCGGCGGCCTCTGCGCCAACCCGCATCGGCGCGGTAGCGAACGCGGCATCGCCACGCGGAATCAGCAACCAGACCAGGCGCACGAGCAGCCACAACGCCAGCAGCGCGAAACCGACGCAGGCAAGCAGCGCGGCCGGTTCGGCATAGCGATTGCGATCGATTCTCCACCGGTGCCCGATCATGCGCGATTCATTCCAGCCACATCAAGGCGCAAGCGTAGCAAAGCGCGGCCACGCACGTTGGTGTGCGTGTGCAGGGCCTCACGCAGACGTGTCTCCGCGCATGTCCAGACCGGATGTCGCCTCAGCGTGGGGCGAACAGCTTGGCGATGCGACGAAAAAAGCCCGGCTTGTTCGGTGCCGGCGTCTTCGACACGGGCGCACGCACGCTGGCGGTGGACGAGTGATCGCGGGAGGAATGTTCGCGATGCGGTTTGCGCTCGCTCTTGCGCGCGGACGTGGCGTTGCTCGCCGCGCCATCGGTGTCCACCCGGTTTGCGGCGGCGCCGTTCGCGGCGCGGCCGTTGGCGGCCGCAGGCGCGCCTGTCTCACCCTCCTCGCGACGTGTACGACCACGCCCGCCGCGACGGCGCCGCGGCTTGCGCACCGTCTCACCTGCCGTCGCGTCAGGCGGCGAAGCGATGACTGCCGCTACCGCAGGCACGACCGACTGCACCGCCGCCACAGGTGCACTTGTGCGAGGGGGACGGCTCGCGGCCACCCCTTCGCGACGTGGAGCGCGTGGCGGACGACTGCGCTCGCCAGTCGCCCCGCTGCGTGGACGCGATGCGCCCGGGCGCGGTGGACCGGAATGGGCTTTGGGCGGCGCACCGGCAGTATTGCGCAGGTCGTCGGCGGCTTCTTCGTCGCTCGCCACGTTGGAATGCGCGGCACGCGTGCGCGGTGGAGGCGCGAGGAGCAGTTCGGCCGTGATCGAAGCGGTCGGAATCTTCTGTTCGATGAAGGCCTCGATATCCGGCAGGCCCATTGCATACAGATCACAGGCAAAGCTGATCGCATCACCTTCGGCGCCGAGGCGCGCAGTGCGTCCGATGCGATGCACATAGTCCTCGGCATCGTGCGGCAGGTCGAAGTTGAATACGTGACTGACTGCCGCGATGTGCAGGCCACGCGCCGCAACATCGGTCGCGACCAGCAATTCGATCTCGCCTTTCTGGAACTTGGCCAGCAGGCGTTCGCGTTTGGCCTGCGGCACGTCGCCGGACAAGGTGGCGACGGAGAAACTGTAGCGTTCGAGCATGCGCGTGACCTTCTCGGCCGCCACCTTGGTGTTGACGAACACGATGCCGCGCGGTTCCTCGATGCGTGACAGCAAGTTGATCAGCAGCGGCAATTTTTCTTCCTTGGCCGGGAAATAAACCAACTGCCGAACGCGGTCGGCGGTCACCGTGTCGGTCTCGACGGTGAGCTTTGCCGGACTGTTCATGTGGTCGTAGGCCAGTTCCAGCACACGATGGCTGAGTGTCGCCGAGAACAGCATGCTCTGGCGCTGTTCGCGCGGCGGCATGCGTCGAAACAGGAAGCGGATGTCCTTGATGAAACCGAGATCGAACATGCGATCGGCCTCGTCGATGACCACCGCTTCGATCGCATTGAGCGAGAACACGTGCTGCTTCAAATAATCGATCAGTCGGCCAGGCGTGGCGATGATGAGGTCGCAGCCGCCCTTGAGCAGTTCGCGCTGCTTGTCGTAGTCGACACCGCCGTAGATCAGTGCCGAACGCAGGCCGCTGTCGCGGCCAATATTGCGAAAATCCTTGTCGATCTGGATCGCCAGTTCCCGCGTCGGCGCGATAATGATGGCGCGCGGATCGCTCAGTTTGCGATCGGTGACGGCGGGTTGGGTCAGCAGCCGGTTCATGACGGCGACGAGAAAGGCGGCCGTCTTGCCAGTGCCGGTTTGCGCCTGTCCGGCAACGTCGCCTCCGGGCAGTGCGACGGGCAGGGTCAACGCCTGGATCGGCGTGCAGCGCGTGAAACCGGCAGCGTGCAAACCGGACAGGACATTGGGATGCAGATTGAAACTTTCGAAGGTGATATCGGTAATCGGATGTTGGCTCATTAAGGCGTTCTGCGTGGGTACGGTGGCGTTGCGGCCGGGGCCGAACGCGAAGGGTGCGCCGTCTCGTGAGGCGGACGAGCGCTCGCGGTGATGCCATTACAGGGGAACGGCGATACATGGCGCTGCAACGCGGCTATTGCAATGCGCAGCCTGCGACCCCAACTTGCGAAAATCAGGCGTTTGGGCTGAAATGGGTCGCGCTTCCGCTCCCGTTGCATGTCCTGCCGGCGCCGCCAAACTGTGTGAGTGTAGCCCAAGCCCGGCGACGGCGCGCGCTCACCCCTTATCCCGCGATTTTCGGAGAATTCCAGTGAGCGAACATATTTCGCATGTCAGCGACGACCAGTTTGAAGCCCAGGTCCTCAAATCCTCCGAGCCGGTACTGGTCGATTTCTGGGCTGAATGGTGCGGCCCGTGCAAGATGATTGCACCCCTGCTCGACGATCTCGCAGCGACTTACAAGGGCAAGTTGAAAATCGCCAAGATCAACATCGACCAGAACCAGAAAACCCCGCGCAACTACAACGTGCGCGGCATCCCGACCTTGATGATCTTCAAGGACGGCAAGGTCGAGGCGACCCAGATCGGCGCGGTCAGCAAGACCCAACTTGCGCAGATGATCGACAAGGCGATCGCGCCAAAGGCGGGGAATCGGGAATCGGGAATTGGATGAGCGAGTCAGTCCAGCCCCTGTCCATTCGATTTCCGATTCCGGTCTCCCTATTCCCGGGTCTTGTGTTACCGTACCCGTCAGCCTCCGGAGCCCATGCTGCTCCGCACCGCTTCCCCAAGAGATTTTCTCTTTCCTGTTGTTACCGCAACGGCGCCCAGCGAGGATAGCCCGTGTCCGAAAACGAAACGAACGATAGCGGCCCTGCCGCCGAAGGCCGTGCCCAGCCGCAGCAAAAGCAGCCGCGTGGCCAGCAACAGCCGCCGCGGCATGCGCCGCACGATGACGCGCCGCCACAAATCGAGTCACACGACAGCCAATCCGAACAGTCCGGCAATGACCGCTCCGATGGCAATGACGCGGGCCCGCAGGGAGGTCAGTCGCAGGGCCAGCACCAGGGCCAAGGTCAGAACCAGGGGCAGGGCCAGCCGCGTCGCGGTCGTCGCGATCGTCGCGGTGGGCGCGGCAACAATCCGCAGGGCTTCAACAACCCCAACGCGGACGACGAATACGACGAGTCCAAGAACGGCGGCGGCAACGGTCCGCTGATCGATCTCAACGAGCTCAAGCGAAAAACGGCAGCGGAACTGCTCGTGCTCGCCGAAACACTCGGCGTGCAGGAAGGCGTTGCGCGCGCGCGCAAGCAGGACATCGTCTTCTTTATCCTGAAGGCGCATGCACGCGCTGGCGGTGGTATCTACGGCGAAGGCGTGCTGGAAATCCTGCAGGATGGTTTCGGCTTCCTGCGCGGTTTCGATGCGTCCTATCTGGCCGGGCCGGATGACGTTTACGTCAGCCCAAGCCAGATTCGTCGCTTCAACCTGCGCACTGGGGATTACGTCACCGGCCGCATCCGCCCGCCAAAGGAGGGTGAACGCTATTTCGCGCTGCTCAAGGTCGACAACATCAATGGCGAGCCGCCGGAAGCGTCCAAGAACAAGGTCCTGTTCGAGAACCTTACTCCGCTGTTCCCGCGCAAGTCGTTCGTTCTGGAACGCGGCAATGGATCGAGCGAAGACATCACCGGGCGCATCCTTGATCTGGTCGCGCCGATCGGCCGCGGCCAGCGCGGCTTGATTGTCAGCCAGCCCAAGGCCGGCAAGACGATGATGCTGCAGAACGTCGCGCAGGCGATCGTGCACAACCATCCGGATGCGCACCTGATCATCCTGTTGAT
>JBDUED010000144.1:0-6386 GCA_040002595.1 Dokdonella sp.
GTTGGACGCCATCGAATTGACGTGATCGGTCAAGTCTTTCCAGGTGCCGGCGACGCCGGGCACGATCGCCTGACCGCCGAGCTTGCCTTCAATGCCTACCTCGCGCGCAACGCGCGTGACTTCCGCGGAGAAGCCGTTCAACTGATCCACCATCGTGTTGATGGTTTCCTTCAGCTGCAGGATCTCGCCGCGCACATCCACCGTGATCTTGCGCGACAAATCGCCCCTCGCAACCGCGGTGGTGACCTCGGCAATGTTGCGCACCTGCGAGGTCAGGTTCGAGGCCATCGCGTTGACCGAGTCGGTCAGATCTTTCCAGGTACCAGCCACTCCTGGCACGATCGCCTGGCCGCCGAGTTTGCCTTCGGTACCGACTTCGCGCGCGACGCGTGTCACTTCCGATGCGAAGCCGCGCAGCTGATCGACCATCGTATTGATGGCTTCCTTCAACTGCAAAATCTCGCCGCGCACATCCACCGTGATCTTGCGCGACAAGTCGCCGTTGGCGACCGCGATGGTGACCTCGGAAATGTTGCGCACCTGCGCGGTCAGATTGTTTGCCATCTGGTTGACCGAGTCGGTCAAGTCTTTCCACACGCCGGACACACCCTTGGCTTTCGCCTGACCGCCGAGCAAGCCGGCGGTACCGACCTCGAGCGCGACCCGCGTCACTTCCGAGCTGAACTCGGTCATTTGCTCAATCATGCGGTTGACGATGTTGGCCGAACGCAGGAATTCGCCCTGCAGCGGACGTCCGTCGGCTTCGAGCGGAACGGTGCGGGTGAGATCGCCCTTGGCGACGCCGGCCATCGCTTCCGTCATCGTCTCGACCGGGCGGATAAGGTCGTCCATCAATCCATTGACCGAATGCTCCATCGCCGCCCACGCACCTTGGCGATTGGCCGGAATCAGGCGCTGCCGCGTGTGCCCCATGCGGCCGACTTTTTCGCCGACCTGCGCCAGATCCTGCGCAAGGCGCCGGTTATGGCTGACGATCTCGCCAAAGGTTGCAGCCAGCTTGGCCGCAATGCCGTCCCAATGACGCGGCAACTGCACCGAAAAATCGCCCTCGCAAACGGCAACCATCGCGGCGAGCAATTGCTCAAGTGGCTCCAGGTCGGATGGACCGCCAACGTCACGAACGCGCCGGGAAGAGATTGCGGACATGCGAAAAGCCCCACGCAAAAGCCATTACCGCAGGCCGGACAGCCACGCTATCACAAGAGAAAGTGGCCCGGCGACGTCGGTGAAACCATCGTCCGGCGGGGGTTCAGCGAGGGGGCGCTTGCGCGCGCGATGCACGCGTGCACGGTAGACATTGGGCTTGCGTGTAAACCGCCCGTGTCAACGCGATCGAGGGTGAATGTGCAAGTCAAACCTGGACAGCACGCAGTTAGTTGCAAGCAGATGCGTGACACTGTCAGTCGATGGAAAAGTGCCTTTGCGTCCGCTCGGATCTCAACCGCCGGCGCCGCAGTAACCCTTGAGGAACGACCAGATGCGCTGATTCTGGTTGGCGATCACATGGCCTCCGTCGGTGACGAGGATCAACTGATACTTGCTGCAACTTGAGCCCCAGCCCGAAAGGTCATATCGCTGCGCGATGTGACCATTGGCGAGATAGGTTTCCTGCAGCACGCCGCTGTCCTTCCCGGTGGAATTGTCACCACCAAAACAGCCGTGTTGGGTCGCCCAGAAATTCATCGGCCAAAACACGCGCCAGTCTATATTCCAGTCGATGGGGTCATGGAAAGTTGCGGTTGGCGGCGGCGCCACCGAGGTATCGTTGGTGCCGTGAAGATGCAGGATTGGCGTCGCGGCGTCGTGATGCAACGAGCTGGAACCGTCGTCCTTGCAATCGGTATCACCGGCCTGGCAATAGAGCAATCCGGCATTGACCGCAACTGCCGCAAATCGCATCTTGGTCGAGGGCCGCTGCAGCAGGAAGTACGGCATGAAGGCGCCACGCGATTCGCCACCTATGTAGATGCGGTCCGGATTGACCGGGTGTCCGGCAATGCCGTTCGCTATCAGGGTGTCGATGATCTTGCTCAGGAACTGCGAATCCTGCGGTTGGCCCACAAGATCGTCGGCCGCATGCGTCCAGGTTTGATTGATGCCACTCGGCGTGATCAGGATGGCCGAATCCGCATCGGTGAAGGGATAGAAGCCGCTGCCATATCCGGCGCCCGAACCGCCATCGCCATGCAGCCAGATCAACACAGCATGGCCGTGAAACGGCGCGGGCGTGGTCGGGATTCGGTAGTAATACGTATGCGTCACGCCATCGCTTGTCTGCAGCGTGGCCGAGCTTGAAATCACGGCAGGCAGCGCCTGCGCATCAAAGCCGTCGCCGAAGACGTCATCGCAATTGGCCCAGGCAGGTGCGCCGATCCAGGCGATGCCTGCGACCAGGAGCAGGGCACGCAATCCCCATAAAAACCCGCGCCGACAAGAAGACCCGACGCTCGATGCGATCGCGGTGGCACGGCCGTCAACGAAGTTCGATTGCATGCCTCACCTTCCCCATCAGCAAATCGGCAAATACGCGGATGAACGCGCCGCGGCAACGCCGGGCCGGTGCATTCGGCGCCATCGCGGGTCGGATCGCTCACCGTTGCCCGTCAGACTTCTCATACGTGAAAGGGCAGCCTGATCCGACACGGACCAATCCATCGGACCGAGATAAGGGACGCGAGGCTCACTGCACGCGCAGGCCCGTCCACTCGCCTCAGAGCGTCAGCAACACCTTGCCGATCGCGGCGCGACTTTCCAGATACGCATGCGCACTGGCGCCATCACGCAACGCGAAGCGCGCAGCGATCGTCGGCTTCACCAGCCCGACGCGGATCTCGTCAAACAGCGCGGCTGCGCGTTCGCGCCGGATTGCCGCACAGGTCAGCACGTTCCACAGATCGCCTCCGGTCAGGGTCAGCGAACGATCCATCAACAAGCGCGGATCGACCGCGTCCGGATCGCCCGCGGCCATGCCGTAGAACACCACCGTTCCGCCAATGCGCGCCGCCGCAAGACTTTCGCCCAGCGTGCGTCCGACCGAATCGTAGACGACATCCGCGCCGCGGCCTTCGCTCATGCGCTGCACCGTCGCGATCCAGTCGTCATAGCCGGCCGCCACATCGGCACCCGCGGCAATCACGGCCGCACGCTTGGCTGCACTAGATGCGATGCCAAGCACGCGAGCGCCGCGCGCCTTCAACATCTGCGTCAGCAGCAAGCCGACGCCGCCCGCCGCCGCATGCACCACCGCGACATCACGCGAGCGCACCGGGTAGCTGTCGGTCACCAGATACTGCGCCGTCAAGCCCTGCAACAGCGTCGCCGCCGCGGTATCGAAATCGATGCTGTCCGGCAACGCGATCAGCTTGTCCAGATCGACCGCGACCCGTTCCGCATTTGCGTACGGCATGTCGGCGAAACCCACGCGCGCGCCGACCGCGAAACGCGTATCGCCCGCAGCCGGCGTCACGATCACTCCGGCGCCTTCGTAACCGAGTATCCACGGCGCTTCGCCGCTAATGTGGTAGCGGCCACTGCGACGATACACGTCGGCAAAGTTAAGGCCGATGCTGTGAAGGCGCACCAGAGCCTGTCCGGCGGCCGGCAGTGGGTCGGGGCGCTCGCTCCAGTGCAGCACGTCGGCGCTTCCGAAATGGTCGAAGATCAGTGCGTGCATGCTGCGCAGGCCCGGCGGAGGTCAGCGCACCCACCCTATCCGCACTTCGAATACCCGCAATTCAGACACGTTGCACACCCATCCATCAGGATCACCGCGCTCGTGCTGCACTTGCCGCACATCGTGGCGCCGGGTGGGAAGCTGCTGTCGGCGGAAGGCATCGCGGCTTCCGCCGCTCCCACAACAGCGGCGGCGTCGGACTTGCGCGCTGTCTGGGCGGCTGCGCCGGCGAGGTCAGCGTTCACGCCGCTATTTTTTTTTGAGCGCGAATCGTAGATCGCGCGTTTCTCGGCAATCAAGTTGCGTTGCTCGGGCGACATCTCCGGATCGTGCAGCAGGCCGATCATCTTCAGGTGCGCTTCGATCACGTGGCCCAGTTCCGCGACGATCGAATGCATGTAGACGCCGCCCGCCTTGAAGTAGCCACCGCGCGGATCGAACACCGCTTTGAGTTCCTCGACCAGGAAGGTCACGTCGCCGCCCTTGCGGAATACCGCGGACATGATGCGCGTCAGCGCAACGATCCACTGGAAGTGCTCCATGTTCTTTGAGTTGATGAAGATCTCGAACGGTCGGCGCATCTCGTGTTCGGTGCCGACATTCAGGACGATGTCGTTGATCGTCACGTACAACGAATGCTCGAAAAGCGGCGACTTGATCTTGTAGGTTTCGCCGATCAGCGTTTCGGGCCGCTCGACTTTTTCGTGCATCTGGATGATTTCGGCCATCGGCATCGCGGGCGCCGACGGCGGCGCTTCGGCGGCGGGCACGAGCTTGGTGGTGTCGCCCGGATTGACGACGCTGTAGCCCTTGATTTTCTGATTGATCTTCATGGTGTGAATGGACAGTGAGAATGATCGAATCCGGCCTCGGCCGGCATGGGTGCACCGCGCATCAACGCCGCAGACAGGAAGCGGGCCGCGCTGCGAAATCGTTCGGCCTGCGTCGAGCGAAACTGGCAATTGGTCGCGCCATCCAATTCCTGGAGCGCGCGCGTCGAAAAGGATCTCTAACGCTGCGGCTGCTTGGTTCGTGCGGCCTTATTTTGGGGTCTTTCGCGACGATGCTTTTTTCACCACCTTCTTCGTCGCCGGCGACTTTCTTGCCGCGGTCTTTTTCGCAGGCGCCTTTGCGGGGGATTTCCTGGCCGGCGATTTCTTCGCCGCGGCTTTTTTCGCAGTAGCCTTTTTCGCGGCAAGCGCGGTTTCCGCAGCGCTGGTGCGCGCCATGTCCGCGCGGTGCGCGCGTTGATAGGTCTGAATATCCTTGAACGTACCGTCGGCATTGCGCACTGCATACAGTTTCTTGCCGGCGCTGCTGTACAGCGTGGTGCGTGTTCGGGTGGCCATTCGTCTCTCCTCGGCGGCACCGTTTATTTCACGATCGACCGGCAGCCGCGCGCCGGCCGATCGTGCCCAGACAATACTGGCTACTTGCGACGTGCGGCTTTTTTCATCGCCTTGCGCGGAGCGGCTTTCTTCGCGACTTTCTTGGACGATTTCTTCGCCGCCACTTTTTTGGGTGCAGCCTTCTTCATCGCACTTCGGCTGGCGCCCTTGCGCGCGACTTTCTTCGTTGCGGCTTTGCGTGGCGCGACTTTGCGCGCGACCTTCCTCAGTCCTTTTGCCGCTGCCTTCCTTGCAGGCACTGCCTTGCGCGCGACTTTCTTTACTGCCTTTTTGACCGCTTTCTTTGCGGGCGCCGCTTTTTTCGCAACTTTCTTCGCGTCCTTGCGCACGACCTTGGCGACAGCCTTCTTCGCCGCTGCAGCCTTCTTCGCCACCGGCTTCTTGCCGACAATCTTCTTCGCGCTGGCGACCACCGCCATCACCTTGCGGGCTGCCTGTTTGCGCGCCTTTCCGGCCTTGTTTGCCACTTTCTTGGCGGTGTTTTCCACCGCATGCTTGGCATCGGTTGCGGCGTGGCCCACCGAGGACGCGACCGCACTTGCTGCATCGACCACGGCGCCGCCGATTTGCGCGGCGCCCTCTTTCATATTATCGAACGAACTGCCGCCTTCACTATGCATGGGTGTTCCCCTCTCCAGTGGAATGAACCTGATGGAATGAACGACTGTCACACGATCTGCTGACGCAAACGCAAACGCAACTGCCATCGACGCTCGGAACGCGCTTTCCTGAAACCGGGCGCTTTCCTAAAACTTGCCGTAATAGCCTTCCTTGAGCGCGTCAAATAAATTCGCGGCGGTGTGCGATTCGCCATCGTACTCGATCTCCTCGTTACCCTTGACTTCCACCACCGAACCGTCCTCGAGTTCGAAGCGATACGTGGTGTTGGCCAAATCATGCTCCTTCACCAGTACGCCCTGGAAGGCCGCCGGATTGAAACGGAACGTGGTGCACCCCTTGAGACCCTGCTGATGGGCGTAACGGTAGATGTCCTTGAAATCCTCGTACGGATAATCGGTCGGAACATTGGCGGTCTTGGAGATCGACGAATCGACCCATTTCTGCGCCGCGGCCTGGATGTCGACATGCTCGACCGGCGAAATATCGTCGGCGGCCACGAAGTAATCCGGCAGCTTTTCATCGGGGTCCTGCGATCCCGGCAGTGCCTTGGCGTTGATGAGTCCGCGATAGGCGAGCAACTCGTAGCTCAACACCTCGACCTTTTCCTTGGACTTCTTGCCTTCGCGGATCACGTTGCGCGAATAGCTGTGCGCAAAGCTGGG
>JBDUED010000145.1:0-6276 GCA_040002595.1 Dokdonella sp.
GATGAAATCCTTGCCGCCGGTTTCGCCAACCAGCCGCGGATAGCTTGTGTACTTGTCGATGTTATCCCCAACCGTTCGCCACATCTGATGGAACACCTTGGTCGAGCCGGTGAAGTGCACGCCGGCCAGATGTCTGTTTGCGAGCACCGGATTGCCGATTGCCGCGCCACTGCCGGTGACGAGATTGATCACCCCGTCGGGCAGGCCTGCTTCGCGGAACAGTTTCATCAGGAAGTGTGCGCTGTAGACGGCGGTACTGGCGGGCTTCCAGATCACCGTGTTGCCGCACAACGCGGGCGCGGTTGGCAGGTTGCCTGCGATCGAGGTGAAATTGAACGGTGAGACGGCGAACACGAAACCTTCCAGCGGGCGGTGCTCAAGCCGGTTCCACATGCCGGGCGAGCTGTACGGCTGCTCACGCAGCACCTGTTCGTAAAACGCGACATTGAAACGGAAGAAGTCGATCAGTTCGCAAGCGCTGTCGATTTCGGCTTGATGACAAGTCTTGCTCTGGCCGAGCATCGTCGCTGCGTTGATGACATCGCGATACGGTCCTTGCAGCAAATCGGCAGCCTTGAGGAATACCGACGCGCGTGCTTCCCACGGAAGTGCAGCCCAATCCTTCTGCGCACGCAGCGCAGCGCGGATCGCCATCTGCACCTCCTCTTCGCCGCCCTGATGAAAATCGGCGAGTACGTGCGCGTGGCGATGCGGCATCACCGCGTGCCCGAAGGTGCCGGCGCGAACGTCCTTGCCGTCGATCACCAGCGGTATCTCGATCTTCTGCGCGGACATCTGCGCGAGTCTTGCCTTGAGGCTTGCGCGCTCCGGCGAGCCCGGCGCGTAAGCTTTCACCGGCTCGTTGATCGGCGTTGGAACCTTCGAGAGGGCGAGAGACATGGGCAACTCCGGCGAAAGCACCCATTGTAAGCCCCTCTCGCGGATGTTCTGCAGCAGAGCATCGCGGCTTGTGCCGCTCCCAAAAAGACGCAGATTTCGTTTACCTCCTGTGAAAGCTGCAGCCCTTTGCGAGCGTCGCGTGGCGCGATCATTTGAACGTGGCGTGTACCATGGTCGGTGGCGCTGCTGTGCGCGTACACGCACGCATGAGTGCCACGGGATCCCAGCAGGAGTTGCGCCGATGCATTGCCTTGTCCGTGCCTGTGTTGCCGCGTGTCTCGTGTTTGCGTCGATCGCGCAGTGCGCGGCGGCGGATTTCACGCTGGCGCAGGTGCTCGACTATCCCTACCCCAGCGGGCTGGTCGCGGCCGAAAATGGCGAGCACATCGCCTGGGTCGTCAACCTGCGTGGCGCACGCAATGTCTGGGTCGCAGACGGGCCCGCTTTCAAACCTCGTCAGGTCACGCAATTCAACGACGACGACGGCCAGGAAATCACCCAACTGACGTTCTCGCCAAAAGCCGATGTGCTCGTGTTCGTGCGCAGCGGCGATCACGACGCAAACTGGCCAGCCGATGACGAACGGGCACCGGACCCGGCGGCAAATCCACAGGAACCGAAGGTCAACTTGTGGGCGGTCAAGTTACCCGATGGCGCGCCGTTCGAAATCACGCAGGGCGATGCGCCTGCGTTATCGGCGCACGGACAACTCGCCTACCTGAGCAAGCACCAAGTCTGGACGACGCCAATCGAACCCCATAACGACAAGAGCGCGGAGGCAGACAAACCCAAACGCCTGTTCTTTGATCGAGGCAAGAACAGCGCGCTGCAGTGGTCGCCGGACGGCAAGCGGCTCGCGTTCGTTTCCGACCGTGATGACCATTCCTTCATTGGCATCTACAGCGACGACAAGTCGCCGCTGCTCTACCTTGCGCCATCGACTGGCATCGACGATTCACCGCGGTGGTCGCCGGACGGCACGCAGATCGCGTTCGTGCGCCGACCGGGCCACGGCGGAGCGCCCGAGCCGATCCTCGAACAGACACCACAGCCGTGGTCGATCTGGGTGGCGAACGCGGCGGAGGGCAGCGCACATGCGGTGTGGCGCAGCCCCGATACGCTGAAAGGGTCATATCCGGAAACAGCGGGCGAAGCGAACCTGCATTGGGCTGCCGGATCGCGCGTGGTATTTCTCGCCGATCTCGATGGCTGGCCGCATCTGTATTCGATCAGCAGCGATGGCGGGCCACCGCTGCTGCTGACGCCGGGTGCGTTCATGGTCGAGGATGTCGCGCAGAGCCGCGACCGGCGTTTCATGATCTACAGCGCCAACACAGGCGCGCGCGCGGACGATCACGATCGCCGTCACCTGTTCAAAGTTGCGGTTGATCACGCGCAACCAACGGCGCTGACGCAGGGCGATGATCTGCAATGGACACCGGTGGTTGCCGGCGACCATCGCATCGCGTTCGTCGACGCAGGTGCGCGGAGGCCGCCGTCGATTGCACTGGTCGGCGATGACGCGAGCGATCGACGCGCGCTGCAGCCCGATCTGTTGCCGAAGGATTTTCCAACCGCGCAACTGGTGGTTCCCAAAGCCGTCAGCTTCACCGCCGCCGACGGAACCCGCGTACATGGACAACTGTTCCAGCGCGACGACGGCAACACAACCCAACCGGGCATCGTGTTCGTGCACGGCGGTCCGCCGCGACAGATGCTGCTCGGCTGGCATTACATGGACTACTACAGCAACAGCTACGCGGTGAATCAGTACCTGGCCAATCACGGCTTCAGCGTGCTGTCGGTCAACTACCGGCTCGGCGTCGGCTATGGACACGCATTCCATCATCCGCCCCATTGGGGGCCAACCGGCGCAGCCGAATATCAGGACGTGGTCGCCGGTGCGCGCTTCCTGCAGAACACGCGCGGGGTCGATGCACAACGCATCGGCATCTGGGGCGGTTCGTACGGCGGTTACCTGACCGCGCTAGGGCTGGCGCGCGATTCAGACCTGTTCAAGGCGGGCGTCGATCTGCACGGCGTGCACGACTGGTCGCGCTTCGCGGACGAGTGGTTTGGCAAGGCCAGTGAGCGTTACGAAAAGGGCGACCGCGAGCAAGCGATGAAAGTCGCATGGCAGTCGTCGCCAGACGCAGATATCGCGCGTTGGAAATCGCCGGTGCTGCTGATCCAGGGCGACGACGACCGCAATGTGCATTTCCAGCAGACGATCGATCTTGCGCGGCGTCTGCAGGCGCAGCACGTTCCGTTCGAGGAATTGGTGCTGCCCAACGAGATCCACGGATTCCTGCGTCACGCGTCTTGGTTGCGAGCGGATCAGGCGACGGTCGATTTCCTCCGCGCAAAACTGCTTGCGGTCAAGCCGTGACGCGCGGATGCCGCGATATCCTGTGCTCTGGGAGCGGCAGGAACGGGATATGTTGCTGTGGGAGCGGCGGTAGCCGCGATGCCTTGAGGTCCGCCACCACTGTCCAAGGCATCGCCCCCTAGGCGCTCCCACAAACACATGTCGCACGAATCAAATCGGTGCGCCCGGCGGAATCACCGGTAGTGGCCGCAACTTCACCGATTTGGGATCGGCGAGGTATTTCGCGATCATCGTCGCGGCTTCCGCGCGACTCGCGGCAGTCGCATCGCGACCCGCATTTTTCGTCAACCATCGCTGCCATTGCTGCAACGACGCGCGCACATCCGCATCCACTTGCGCATGCAATTGCCCCGCGTCGAGCGTGTTCAACAGTGCATCGAGCACAACCCAGTTTGACGCGACCTGGACCGCGTCCGCGGCTGGCACACTGGCGCCAGTCGCATCGCGCTGCCAGGTGCCGCGAAACGTTGCATCGAGCACCTCGGCGACACCCGGTTCACCTGCATCGCGCGCGTGCTGCCAAGCCAGACGATTGAGACGTTCGGGCGCGAACAGGAATTGTGTGGTTTGCGCGGACGCGGCCTCAACTGCGGCAAATACATCAAACAGCGGCGCCGTGCGCGTGGCAAAGTATTCGCGGTTGCGCACGTAGTCGACGCCGGGCGGCGTGACCAGATCCAGCACATTCAGTGGCAGCGCAAGCTGTTCGGCGCCCAAGCTGGCGACCAGGCGCTCGAGCGCGGCGCGTTGCTTGCCTGCAGGCACCGCTCTCGTCCCGGCTTGCCGATCGATGGCTTGCGAATAGGCGTAGTCCGCGCCGCCAAGCAAGCGCGCGACGCCTTCGAGTTGGTAGCGATGAAGCAGGTAGATCGGCACCAGTCGCGCCTCGAGTTCGCCGGCCTGGCGCTCCGGTGGCAGCACGCCGATCGAGAAATGATCGAGCGCGGCGCGGCGCACCGCGAGCAACGCGTCGAATGTTTTGAGCGTGTCCGAACCCGAGTCCCACAGCAGGCCGTCTGGCTCGGCGTCGCCGGGCGCGCGCGCATCGGGATCGCTGATGTAGCGAAACCCGGCCTGCGCGATATCCGCGCGCAATTTCGCCAGCGACATCGCTTCACTGCCAGGAGAAAATTGTTCGTACGCGTGCGCCACGATGAAGTCGTCCCACGCGCCGACACCGACTCCGTAGGCGTGGTCAAGTGCGATTGCTCCATCGGCGCCGATTTTCAGCAGCGGATGCGGATAGTCCATCACCGAGCCATTGCCAAGCCGGCTCGCGGCAAAATTGTGCGCAAAGCCGAGCGCATGACCGACCTCGTGCGCGGCCAGTTGGCGAAGACGCGCGAGGGCCATATGCTCGGCTTCGTCCTTGAGCTGCGCCGCGTTCGGCTTGTCATAGGGCGCCAGCAGGCTTTCCGCGATCAGGATATCCTGGCGCACACGCTGCGAACCAAGCGTCACCGATCCCTTGATGATTTCACCCGTGCGCGGATCGACTATCGGCTGACCATACGACCAGCCGCGTGTGTACCGATGGGCCCAGGTAATCAGGCTGTAGCGCACGTCCATCGGATCGACGCCGGCGGGCAGCAACTCCACCCGATACGCCTCCTTGAAGCCGGCCTTCTCGAACGTGGCTTTCCACCAGTTGGCGCCCTCGAGCAAGGCCGAACGCACCGGCTCGGGTGCGGCGCGATCGACATAAAACACGATTGGTTTTTTCACCGCACTTTGGGTCGCCGCAGGATCAACCTTGTCGAGTCGAAAACGTGGCTGCACACGCTGCTCGATGCTCGAGGCCAACGGCTGCGCATAGTCGTACCAGCCAACGCTGAGTCCACCCGATCCTGGATGATACGCGCGCGGCACATAGCCGGGTCCCGGCAGACGCACAATGCTCAGGTGCTGGCGCACGCTGAGGCTTTCCGGATCAGGCGCGACATCCTTGACAAACTGCGCCTCGCCCGGTCCCTTGAACGTCAGCAACGCTTCGAGTTCGGTGTTGTCGGGGAAACTCTTCGCGTCATCCAGCGATACCGCGCTGCGTCTGTCGTCGATCTCGTATTTACCCTGTTTGGCATCGCTCAGACGGCGTGCAATGCCGTGGCGATCCGAAGTCAGCAGCGGCGTCGCATCGACAACGAGTTCGGCGTCGCCGCCGCTGCGCTCGCCGACAATGTCGCCGGCCCACAACACCGATTCGGCAAATGCCTGACGCACGCTGAGCGCTTCATCCGGGTTTGACGACGCCGCGCGAAAGCGTGTGTTGTCCTCGACCAGCAGCACGCGCGCGCCGACGCGGCGAAACTCCACCAGATGCGAATCGCCACTCTGGCCGCGGTCAAGGCCGACATCATTGGAACCCAGGCCCCAAGGCAATGAAGTGATGAGCAGGAAAGGCGTGTCGAGCGCGTGCACACCGAGCAGAACACGTCCTTTGGCGCGGTCGCGGTAGACATCGAAAAAACCCGCAACGTGCTCGGCGCCGCGTGTAGCGGCAGCGATATCCGTTGGCGCCTTCGCGTCCGTCGATTTGACAGGCGCCGCGGGTGCCGCGAGCGCTCCGATTGCAATCGATGCGCAGACCATTGCGCTGGCGATTCGAACGGCTGTATTCATCGCGTTTCCCTTGGGCCATGGCCAAGGTGCGAGTTTGCACGATCGGCACCTTCACGCACACACCAGATCACAGCCACCATTCCCCATACGCCCTCGCCCGCGTGCGGCGCGCGACCCTTTCAGCGCAAGCGGCCGGATTCGGGACGTGTGCCGCCTGCCGACCATTCAACCAGTTCATCGAATGCGCGAGCGACCTGCACGGGGGTGAATACGCAATGGCCTTCGGCGTTGACATATTGCTGCACAAAATTGGCCGCGTGGCCGGCGCGTTGCACGATCAGTGCATACGCGAATGCCGTTGAGGCGACGACCAGGGGGTCGCCGCTGTCGTGCAGCGCAAGCATGGGCTTCAGCAATTTTCCGCTCGG
>JBDUED010000146.1:0-6258 GCA_040002595.1 Dokdonella sp.
CCGGCGGTGAGGAGCTTGCTGGGTGGGAGCGCCGGAAGGCGCGATGCTCTTCCACTCGAATAGTCCCATGCATCGAGGACGCCTACGCTCCCACGGATGCATGAGGCCAATTATTCCGTGGCTCCATGGTCGAATCCGTCGGAAAAAATACTATCGCTCGGACCGGGCAACGCAAGCGTGTACGTCGGCGCGGGCTCGCTCGACGTGGCTGCGCCGACCAAGGTCGACGTTCCCAACACCGGAGCGAAGGTCGTCGTGAACTCGAAGTGATAGAGCATGCCCCAGTCGAGCGTATTGCCGCTGGGGAGCGCCGTCCACGTCACCGCGCCGGGACCCGCGTTCGCGCTCCAGTCGTTGCCGGCATCGCCATCGGCGTCGTCGAAGCGCAGGTTGGCAGCGCTCGCACCGAGCGGAAGGCGCACGCTGAAGCGCGCGAAACCCTGATTCGACAACAGCTTCATGTTGGGCTCCGACGGATGTGCGGGGTCGATCTGCGCGTGCGCGTAATCGAGATTCATCACCGCATATTCGTAACGCCATTGGCCGCCGCCGAGGCTGGTTACCTTCGCAGCGACGCGCGCGTGCCCGAGCGGTGTCGCCAGTTCACGATTCATCGCGTTCGGTGATGGCGCAACCGGATCGACCCAGCGATTGATCGCCGGACCCTGAAAGAAATCGGTATCTTGCGGGTTCGCTTGCACCAGCGGCACCGACCAGCTGGCGTCCGTCTTTTGCGGCTGCACCTCGCGGTAGGCCATGGTGTCGTCGATATCCGAATCATCGCGCACGATGTACCAGTATTCGAGGAAATAGCGCGCGCCCACGCTTAGCGGCGGCAGCAGGTCGCTCTCGCTGGCCAGCAGGCGGTATTGATACAGATCCTGCGCGCCGCTGCCGGCATCCATGCTGCCATCGCAATTGGCATCCCACACTGAACCGCAACGGCCCCATTGTGCGGTGGCAGGGATGATCTCCGAGCGCGGTGCGAGATTCTGCATACCCATCCCATTGTCATTGTCCTCAAGCGAGTAGACGTCCTGACAAGTCGGCATGAACACATGCCCGGGGCTGCATCCGCAACCCTGGTTGGTCGCGAAGAAAGCGTGCTTCACCCCCGACGCACCAATCTGCTTGATGCGGCCGGCGCTGTCGATGCGATACAGATTCCAGATCAGATAGGGATGCTGGTCGTTGTTGTAGGGCGGAAATACACCGCTGAATTTCTCGTGCCAAGCCACCGCCGTCTCGCCGGCATTGCGCAGGCTCGCATCCATGCCGATCACCAGTTTTCCATTGGTGCTCGTCGTCGTGCAGGTTCCGCCATTGGGCAGGGGCGGCAAGCCGCAGCGCGCTGCGTAGATCGAATCGGAGTGCCCGCTGAGGCTCGAATAAATCAATTGCACATCGGTGACAAGGCCCGCACCGGGAAACGGCGCAGCGCACACGGCGCTCCCATTCGCGCCGCTGGCCACACCTTCGTCAATGCGCGCATGGAACGCCAGACCGCCGACCGGTGCGCCCGCCAGATCCGCGCGACCCAGTACCTGCGCAAAATGCGGCGAGAGGCGCAGATTCATGTGGCGCATCGAAAACTCCCCCGGCGTGCGCTCGTCGAAACCGAAATGCGCATGGTCCGCGGTGAGCCAGACCGTGCCGTTCGCATCGACCAGATTCACGCCGAAGGGCACCGCCGCGGCTTGCAGCGCAAACCCGCGCAAATCGACAACGCCGCCGTCATAGCCAAGCATGAAACCCCCGTCGAAGCGCAGAGCACCTGCGCCGAGGCCGGCAAAGGTCGACCCGCGTCGCTGAATCTCAAGTGCACTGCCCGGGTGCGCACTGAATGTACTCAGGTCGTAGCGCACGCCCGCGGTTCCAGGGGTGCGGTTGCGCGCTGTCGATTGGTCGATACGCAACCCGTAGGCCTTCAGCGCATCGGGATTGAATCCAATCTGCGCTTCGCCGCCGACGAGCGTCGATGTCGCTGCGGCCACGGTGACGTCGTGCGACGACTGTGCGGCGGCACGGTGGAAATTCATGCAGACGACCAGCACAGCGCAGGCAACGGCCACGGCGAAATAGGGTTTGCGCATCAGCAACGGCCTTGGCGCATCGCGGGGCGCGCCAGATGCGCAATGGTGCCATGCCAGCGGCCCGCAGGATGGGAAGCCCTCGCGGCGGCGCCTACCCCACTTTATTGGCGCACACACGCCGTCAACCCGGCACGACCTCGCAAGGATCCCCGCAGGGTGGCGCAAGCGCTGCATTCCGCGCTAGCGTTCACCGATGACCGACCCGAATGCCATTACAACGACCGATGCCATCGAGCGCATCACGTGCTTCCTCGAAGAAGGACGTCCGGACCTCGCCGCAAGCGAGGCGGCCCTGTTGCGCGCGCGCGCGCCACAGGATGCGCAGGCTGCACGCTTGCATGGCATTGCCTTGTTCCAGCTCGGTCGTGGCGACGACGCACGCAAGGCACTCGATGCGGCGCGCATGCTGGCGCCCACTTCGGTGGAAGTGTTGTGCAACCTTGGCAGTGTGCTGCTTGCCGAACGCGACACTGCCGCTGCGATCGATATCATGGAACGCGCCTGCGAAATGGACCCGACGCACGCCGCTGCCCACAATGGCCTGGGTAATGCGCGGCAGGCGGCGGGCGAACTCGATGGTGCGCGCCAGGCGTATGCGCACGCGACGCGGGCGATGCCCGGGCATGTCGGCGCATGGCTCAACCTCGGGGCCACCGAGCTCGCGCTGGGCGAACCCGCCGTGGCCGAACGCACCGCGCGACACGCCTTGCAGCTCGCGCCAGACGCTCCCGCAAGTTTGCTGCTGCTCGGTCACGTGCTGGCGACGCAACGGCGCTACGCCGAGGCCGAGGCCGCTTACATCGCCGCGTCGCGCGCAGCCCCCGCAGACGCGCGCCTGGCGTACCACTGCGGATTGATGGCCGAGGAGCTGAAGCATCCGGCGGCTGCGGCCGATGCGCATGCGCGGGCTTTGGTACTCGATCCGGATCTCGATCCGGCGCTCGGTCAGCTTGTTTTCCTGCGTCGGCAGTTGTGCGACTGGCGCGAACTGGACGCGCTTTCGCGTCGCCTGCGCGGGCGCGTAGCGGCCGGCGCCGCCGGCATCGCGCCGTTTGGATTTCTTGCCGAACCTGCGCGCGCCGACGAGCAACTGAAGTGCGCCCGCACATGGGCGGATGCCATCGATGCACATGCCGCGCCTGGGCGCAAACGGCTCGCGTTCGCGCATGCACGACCCGCAGCGGAAGCGCCATTGCGAATCGGCATGATCGCGAACGGCTTGGGCGATCATCCGACCAGCCTGCTGATCGTCGCGCTGATCGAGGCACTGCGCGGCGAAGCGATCGAGTTGCACCTGTTCTCGACGGCGCCTGACGACGGCAGCCCCCTGTTGCAGCGGCTGCGTGCGGCGACGCAGGGATGGCACGATGCGACCGGGTTTACCGCCTCGCAGGTGGCTACGGCAATCCACGCCGCCGGCATCGAACTGCTGCTCGATCTCGACGGCTATTGCAGTGGCTCGATTCCGGCCGGGCTCGCGTTGCGTCCCGCGCCGTTGCAGGTCAACTGGCTCGCCTATCCTGGCACCCTCGGCGCGCCATGGATCGACTATGTCATTGCCGACCGCATCGTGTTGCCCGACGCATTGCGCGCGCAGTTTTCCGAACAAGTCGCCTGGCTGCCACGCTGTTTTCAGCCGTCCGACCCGACCCGT
The DNA here is from genome assembly GCA_040002595.1 of Dokdonella sp. Lineage (GTDB taxonomy): Bacteria > Pseudomonadota > Gammaproteobacteria > Xanthomonadales > Rhodanobacteraceae > Dokdonella_A. The sequence continues at coordinate 3,748 of JBDUED010000146.1, forward strand.
GTTGTCGGCCGTCCGCCTTCGCGCGCGGCGTGCGGTTTGCCGCGGGACGCCGTCGTTTACGTCTGCTTCAACAACCATTACAAACTCGATCCTGCAAGCTTCGAACGCATGCTCGCGGTGTTGCGCGAGGTACCCGACTCCGTGCTGTGGCTGTTGTGCGGACCCGATGGCGCCGATCAGCGCTTGCGCAATGAAGCGCAGCGGCGTGGTGTTGATCCGGCGCGGTTGATCTTCATGCCCAAGCTTGCACATGTGGATTATCTTGCGCGCTATGGCCACGCCGACCTGTTTCTCGACTGCATTTCATACAACGCGCACACGACCGCATCCGACGCGATCTGGGCCGGCTGTCCGGTGCTGACGGTTGCCGGTGAATCCTTTGCGTCGCGCGTCGCGGCGAGCCTCAACCATCATCTGGGCATGCCGCACTTGAATGCGCGCGATGACGCCGCGTTCATCGAACTTGCGGTGCACCTGGGACGCGACGCCGAAGCGCGCGCATCGCTGCATGCAGAACTTGCCGAGCGGCGGCGCGACAGCGGATTGTTCGACATGCAGGCGTATGCGCGCGATTTTTCGAGCTTGCTTCAGCGCATGGCCAAGCGTCACCGTGCGGGCCTGCCACCCGCACCGCTCGATTGAGCAGGTTCAGCAAGACTGCAAGCATCGCGCCTACCGGCGCTCCCACAGAAGCGTCATCGCCTCTCGTTCTCTTTGCGCGAGATTTGGTGGAAGCGCGTTCTCATTGCGCGAGATTTGGTGGAAGCGCCGGCAGGCGCGATGTCTGTGCCGTGTTCACTTCGAAACCATGATCCGCTTTTCGGCGGCGCCGCATCGCGTTACGCTCCCCCCATGACCACGCAATCCAACTTCGTTCCACTCAACCTGTGCGTGCTCACGGTGTCCGATACGCGCACGGCCGACAACGACAGTTCCGGGGATTATCTGGCGCTCTCGCTGGGCCAGGCCGGGCATCGCCTGCATGACAAACGCATCGTCAGCGACAACCGCTATGCGATCCGCGCCATCGTCGCGCAATGGATCGCGGACGACAGCGTGCACGGCGTGCTTTTGACCGGCGGCACCGGATTCACCGGGCGCGACTCGACGCCCGAAGCGATTGCGCCGCTGCTCGACAAGGAAATGCCCGGCTTCGGCGAAATGTTTCGCGCCATCAGTTTCGAGGAAATCGGCACCGCGACCATGCAGTCACGTGCATTCGCAGGACTGGCCAACGGCACCTTCGTGTTCTGCCTGCCCGGATCGACTTCGGCCTGCCGCACCGCCTGGGACAAACTGATTCGCGCCCAACTCGACGCGACAACCAGGCCATGCAATCTGGCGGGTCTGATTCCGCGGCTGGCGGAGCGATAATCGTCTGCGCTGAATCGGTCTTGTGGGAGCGGCGGCAGCCGCGATGCCGTTCCCGATCCGAATTGAAGCGTCGCGCCTGACAGCGCACCCATACGAGCCTATCCGCCATGAAACAACTCAAGAAGAAAAAATACGCGCACGAGCTGGAGGATCTTTACGACGATCTGGTCAACCTGCAGCGCTGGATCATCGATGCCGGCAAGCGCGTCGTCGTGCTCTTCGAAGGACGCGATGCGGCGGGCAAGGGCGGCGTGATCAACGCGATCAGCCAACCGCTCAATGCTCGCCATGCACGCGTCGTCGCGCTGCCTCGGCCGAGCGAAAGCGAGTCAACGCAATGGTATTTCCAGCGCTACATCGCGCATCTGCCTGCGGCTGGCGAACTGGTGCTGTTCGACCGCAGTTGGTACAACCGCGCAGGCGTCGAGCACGTGATGGGATTCTGCACCGACGTGCAGTATCGCAAGTTCCTCATCGATTGCCCGGTGTTCGAGAAAATGATCACCGATGACGGCATCATCCTTCTCAAATACTGGCTGGCCGTCGATCAGGCCGAGCAGGAGCAGCGTTTTGCCGAGCGCGCCACCGATCCGCTCAAGCGCTGGAAGATTTCACCGATCGACCTCAAGGCGCGCGATCAGTACGCGGCTTACGGCAAGGCCCGCGACACGATGCTGCAGGCGACGAATGCGCAGTGGGCGCCCTGGTTCGTGGCCAATTTCAACGATCAGAAACGTGGTCGGCTCGACCTTATTGCGCATTTGCTGCAGCGCTTGCCGGAGCGTGTGGGGCCGGACAAACCCTTGAAGCTTCCCAAGCTCAAGGCAAAACCCGGCCACGAGAAGCTGGCCGACAACAGCTTGTGGATACCCGAAAACTATTGAGCCGCGCTTCGACGAGCGCTGCCCGGCGGATCAAGGCGACACGCCGAATCCGTCGCGCCGCGGCGTGATCCAGCCTACTCGCTGGATTTGTTGTCCTGCGAAATCAGGGGCGCCGTTCCAGCTCCGGGCTTTCCTTGCTCACCGGCATCAGATCGGTCTTGGATACGCCAAGCCAGAGCAGGATCGGGTTGGCAAAGAAGATCGACGACAGCGTACCGATCACGATTCCGACCAGCATCGTCAGCGCAAACCC
>JBDUED010000147.1:0-6223 GCA_040002595.1 Dokdonella sp.
GCCAAGCCGAATCAGGCGCTGGAACTGCACCGACACTTGAACGACCACACAGCCGAAATCTGCCGCGAGTATCCACGCCATTACGCCGGCATCGGCACGGTGCCGCTGCAAGCGCCGACGTTGGCGATCCAGGAAATGGAGCGCTGCATCGATCAGCTGGGCCTTTCGGGTATCCAGATCGGCTCGCATTGCGAGGACATGAATCTCGATGCACCGGAATTGTTTCCGTTCTTCGAGGCCGCGGCGGAACTCGGCGCCGCGATCCTGGTGCATCCGTGGGACATGATGGGCGCGGCGACCATGCCCAAATACTGGCTGCCGTGGCTGGTCGGCATGCCCGCCGAGCAATCGCGAGCGGCGTGCTGCCTCATTTTCGGCGGCGTGCTCGAACGCCTGCCGAAATTGAAAGTGTGTTTCGCACACGGAGGTGGCTCGTTCCCGTACACGATCGGGCGCATCGAGCACGGCTTTCGCATGCGCCCGGATCTGGTAGCGACCGACAACGCGCGCAATCCACGCGACTACCTTCGCCGTGTGTATTTTGATTCGTGCGTGCACGACGACGCGGCGCTGCGCTATTTGCTCGATGTCGCCAGCGTCGACAAGGTCATGCTCGGCACCGACTATCCTTTTCCGCTCGGCGAACAGGAGCCCGGCAGCGGCATCGATGCGCTCGACTTGCCACCGGCGCAACAGGCGCGGCTGTTCCACGGCACCGCGCTGGAATGGCTTGGCCTGCCTTATACACGTTTTGCCAACGATACGGAGTGAAGTCGTGAAGCTGATTCCCTGCTTGCTGACCTTGTTCGCCATCGCGTTTGCATCGGATGCGTTCGCGCAGGACAAGACCGACTACACGCTCAACGACGGCCAGGTGCATTTCCACGTCCCCGCGGGCTGGAATGCGATCATGGAAAAGGCCGACGGCAATCCGCAGGCGGTTGCGTTCCAGGTGCCCGATGCGGCCGCGCAAGGGGGCGAAGATTCAGCCAGCGTGACGGTGAAGACGCGCCAACTCCAAGGCGCCGTCACCTTCAACGCTGTCGTGCAGGAAGAGTTCGAACACGCAAAATCGCAAGGCGGCTACTCGAGCGATGCTGCGGGCACCGACGCGTCGGTGCATCAATATTCCGTCGTGCGTGGCAAGACAAAATATTTCGTGAGCGACAGCTTCACGTTGAGCGGTAGCGGCAGCATCGTCACCCAAGTGCGCTGCCAGCGTCCGTTGCTGGATAAAACGCCGGCGGCTTGGGCGACGCAATTCGACAGCGCCTGCGCGAGCGTCGTGGCGTCCCTGAAACAATGATCTCCAGCGCTCGTCGTTTCGGCGCAGGTCGGAACCCCCGTCTTCGCATGGAATAGTCCGCATGGATCTTGCTGCCCTCGAAACTGCCGCGCTGGCGCTCGATGCGCGCGACCCTCTCGCCGCGTTTCGCGATGAATTCCTGATCCCGCGCAACGCCGACGGATCGGAACAAGTCTACTTCTGCGGCAACTCGCTCGGGCTGCAGCCACGCGCCACGCGCACGGCGCTGCTGGACGAACTCGACGACTGGCAGGATTTCGCGGTGGAAGCGCACTTTCGCGGCAAGCATCCATGGATGCCTTATCACGAACTGGTACGCGACGATCTAGCCGCCGTAGTGGGCGCGTTGCCGAGCGAAGTGGTCGCCATGAATTCGCTGACCGTGAACCTGCACCTGATGATGGTGAGCTTCTACCGACCGATTGCCGAACGCAGCGCCATCCTGATCGAGAAAAACGCGTTTCCGTCCGATCACCACGCGGTCGAATCGCAGATCCGTTTCCACGGCTACGATCCGGCAACCGCGTTGATCGAACTGGACGGCGACGAACCGAACGGCACGCTGTCGCAGGATGCAATCTTGCGCGCGATCGACGAACACGGCGCACGCATCGCGCTGGTCTTGCTGCCTGGCGTGCAGTACCTGACCGGTCAGGCATTCGACCTCGCCGAGATCGTCAAGGCCGCGCACGCGAAAGGCTGCCGGGTCGGCTTCGATCTCGCCCATGCAGCCGGCAACCTGCACCTGCGACTGCACGACACAAATTGCGATTTCGCCGTCTGGTGCAGCTACAAATACCTGAATTCCGGCCCCGGCGCGGTCGCCGGCTGTTTCGTGCACGAACGTCATGCACGCGCTGATCTGCCACGCTTCGCCGGCTGGTGGGGCCACGACCAGGCAACACGATTCCAGATGCGTCCCGAGTTCATTCCTGCTGCGGGCGCGGACGGCTGGCAGCTCAGCAATCCACCGATCCTCGCGCTCGCGCCGATGCGCGTGTCGCTGGCGATGTTCCGTCGCGCCGGCATGGCTGCCTTGCGGGCGAAGTCCGAAACGCTGACCGCGTATTTCGAAACACTGATCCGCCAAGAACTCGCAGGCACGCTGGACATCGTCACGCCATCGGAAATGCCTCGCCGTGGTTGTCAACTCTCGCTTCGCGTCAAAGGGCCGCGTGATGCCGGTCGCATCATGTTCGATCATCTGCAGGCGCGCGGCATCGTCGTCGACTGGCGCGAGCCGGACGTGATCCGCGCCGCACCGACACCGCTGTACAACCGGCACATAGACTGCCTGCGATTCGTGTGCGCGGTGCGCGAGCGGGCGGACATCGATGTCCAGGCCTGAAATCACGATCATCGGCGCCGGCTTGGTGGGCGCCTTGCTGTCCACCTTGCTTGCGCAGCGCGGCTTTTCCGTCAATGTGTTCGAGCGTCGCCCCGATCCGCGGCAAGCCGGCTATGCGGGAGGACGGTCGATCAACCTTGCACTGGCCGAGCGCGGCCTGCATGGACTGCGCATTGCCGGCCTGACCGAAGAAGTGATGCGCCTGGCGGTGATGATGCGCGGACGAATGGTCCATCACCGCGACGGTCACGCCGAATTGCTGCGTTATGGCCGCGACGACAGCGAAGTGATCTGGTCGATCAGCCGCGGTCGCCTGAACATTGCATTGATCGATGCGGCGGCAACCGCCGGTGCGCGGTTTCATTTTTCGCGGCGTCTTGAGACGGCAGATTTCGGTGACGCTGACAGCGTCACGCTGCGTTTCCATGACGACGCAGCCGAAACCACGCACGAGCACGTCGTGCCGTTCGTGATCGGCGCCGACGGTGCGGGTTCCGCGCTGCGCACCTCGATGAATGCGGTGCTGCCACTTGGTGAGCGCATGGAGGAGCTTGGCCACGGCTACAAGGAACTTGAAATACCGGCACGACGGGGTGAGGCTGGTTTTGCCGACGCAGCTACGACGGGCAGCGTGGCATCCGGGCCGAAAAATGAAACCGCCCCATCTCCTCTTCGTTTCGCGATCGAGCCCAACGCATTGCACATCTGGCCGCGCGGCAATTTCATGTGCATCGCGTTGCCGAATGCCGAATGCAGTTTCACGGTAACGTTGTTCATGCCGAGCGAAGGCGACCCGAGCTTTGCCACTGTCGCAACACCTTCGGCGGCGCGAGCGTTGTTCGAGCGCGAGTTCGCCGACGCGTTACCGCTGATTCCGGAACTCGAACAGGACTATGCGGGCAATCCGGTCGGCGTCCTCGCGACGCTGTACCTCGACCACTGGCATCTCGACGGGCGCGCCCTGCTGATCGGCGACGCGGCGCACGCCATCGTGCCGTTCCACGGCCAAGGCATGAACTGTGCCTTCGAGGATGCGGTCGAGTTGGCCGACCTGCTCGACGCGCAGCGCGACGACCTCGCCTGGACGTTTGCCGAATTCGAACGGCGGCGCCGTCCCAATGCCGTGGCAATCGCGGCGATGGCACTGGAGAATTACATCGAGATGCGCGACTCAGTCGCCGACGCCGGTTTCCTGCTGCGCCGTGACCTCGGTCGGCTGCTGGCGCAACGCCACCCGGATCGTTTCATGCCGCGCTACGCGATGGTCACGTTCACACGCATACCTTATGCGCAGGCGTTTGCGCGCGGTGCCGTGCAGGACGCACTGTTGCGGGAATTGACGGCCGCCAGGCAACAGATCGATGAAATCGATCTGAAGCACGCCGATGAACTTGTGCGTCAGCGCTTGACGCCGCTGGGCTGAGCAATGCGACATCCTGCAGATGGCGTCGCCGCGCACATGCCGCTAGCATGCGCGCGGCATGTCCTTGCCTGAATCACACGACCGCACCGCCCTGCTCGAAGCGCGCCGCCTCGCCTTCGAGCGCAACGACGAGCCCATTTTCGGCCCGCTCGATTTTGTCTTGCACGCAGGCGAGGTCGTCTTGATCGAAGGCGACAATGGCGCCGGCAAGACCACCTTGTTGCGCGTTCTGTCGGGCCTGCTGGCGCCGACGTCGGGCGAGATCCGCCTCGCCGGCGAGCCGCTGACCCTGGCGCGGTTGTCGCCGCAAGTTGCGCTGCTCAGTCACCAGACAGGAATGAAATCGGAATTGACCGCGCTGGAAAACCTGCGCTTTGCGGCGGGGTTGCATGGTTTGCGTGCGGGCATGTCCCCGATCACGGCGCTCGCCGGCGTCGGGCTGGGCGGGTACGCCGACGTGCCGATTCGCCAGCTTTCGGCCGGCCAGAAAAAACGAGTCGCGCTCGCGCGCGTGCTGCTGGCACCGGTCGGCCTGTGGCTGCTCGACGAGCCCTATGCGAATCTCGATCCCGAAGGCATTCGTCTGGTCAATCGCCTGCTTGAAAACCATGCGAATCGCGGCGGGGCGGCATTGGTCACCTCGCATGGCGCGTATGCCTACACATCCGGAACACCGCGGCGAATTCCGTTGCGGGCCACGCCTTCCCAAGGTGAGAGCGCCGAAAAGCGCGATGTTTTCCAATCCAGCAAGAGCACCGCGCCTGCCGGCGCTCCCACAGGCCCGACATCCGCCAGAATTGGCCAATGAAGCCGGGCTCTACCGCTGCCGCCTGTGCCGCGCTGATCCGTCGCGACTTGACCCTCGTGTGGCGCCGCCGCGGCGATGCGCTCAATCCGATCCTTTTCGCGCTGATCGTGGTGGCGCTGTTTCCGCTTGCGCTTGGACCGGAGCCGGAAAATCTTCGGCGCATCGCGGCGGGCGTGGTGTTCGTCGCGATCCTGCTCGCCGGCCTGCTTGCACTCGATACGTTGTTCCGCAGCGATTACGAGGACGGCTCGCTGGAACAACTGGTTTTGACGCCGCACCCGTTATCGCTGTTGCTAGGTTGCAAGATCGCAGTGCACTGGTCGACCACCGCCTTACCACTGATCGTCGTTGCACCCCTCCTCGGCGAACTGCTGCACATTGCCGAGCCGGTGCGTTGGGTATTGCCGGTGGCTTTGCTGCTGGCCACACCGCTGCTCAGCCTGATCGGTGCGGTGTGCGTCGCGCTGACGGTTGGCATGCACCGCTCTGGTATGCTGCTCGCGCTGCTTGTTTTGCCGCTGTATGTGCCGATCCTCATCTTCGGGGCGGGCGCATGCAACGCCGCTCAAATCGCCTTGCCGTATGCCGCGCCATTACTCTGGCTCGGCGCCGCACTGGTGCTTGCGCTGGTGCTTGCGCCGCTCGCGTGCGCGGCGGCGCTCAGGATTTCCTTGTCGTGAATGCACTGACACTCTGGTTCCACAAGATAGGTTCGCCGCCCACGTTCTACCGCCTTGCAGGCGCTCTCGCGCCCTGGTTTTACGGCGTCGCGATCGTGCTCGGTGCGCTCGCGCTCTACGGCGGACTTGTGCTCGCACCGAGCGATTACCAGCAAGGCGATGCCTACCGCATCATCTTCATCCATGTGCCATGCGCGTGGATGGGGCTGTTCGCCTATCTGTTCATGGCCGCAAACGCGTTCATTGCACTGGTATGGCGGATCAAGCTGAGCGAGATCCTCGCCATGGCGAGCGCGCCGGTCGGCGCCGCTTTCACCTTCGTCACCCTCGTCACGGGCTCATTGTGGGGCAAGCCGATGTGGGGTACCTGGTGGACCTGGGATGCGCGCCTGACCTCGGAACTGGTGCTGCTGTTCCTGTACTTCGGTGTGATCGGGCTCTCCAGCGCGATCGAGGATACACGCCAAGCCGCGCGCGCAGCAGCGTTCCTGGCCCTGGTCGGCGTGGTGAACCTTCCCATCGTTCACTACTCGGTCAACTGGTGGAACACGTTGCATCAGGCACAGACTGTCAGCTTGATGGGCGGCTCGAAAATCGATGCGCGCATGCTGTGGCCGCTGCTGACGCTCGCGTTCGCGACGCATGTATACTTTTTCGC
>JBDUED010000148.1:0-6215 GCA_040002595.1 Dokdonella sp.
ACAACGGCGGCAAGAACTGGTCCGTGACCTACACCGGTTACCTCACCGACGCGTTTTCGATGAAGGTGCTGTATGGCGAAAACAAACGCGACTTCAGCGCGACTGGCTTGAACGATATGGCATGCTCTCGCGTCCGTGATCGTCGTTCCGTAGGCGATGGCGACATTGGCTGCACATCGAGCTCGAGCGTTACGTCGCGACTGGACGATCGCAAGGCCGCACGCATGGACTTCGAGTGGAAACTTGCCGATCACCTGCTCCGCTTCGGTCTCGATCGCGAGGACAACACCTCGAACCATCGCCAGTTCTACCCGGGACCCGACCGCTTGCTGTACGAAATCCGCGATACCACGCCCGGCGCGACACTGGCGAATGGCGGCGTGGTACCAGACGGTGTCGACGCTTATGTGCGCACGCGCACCAATGAAGTGAACGGCAGTTTCCAGACGCTCAACACCGCGTATTACCTCGAAGACAACTGGTCGATCACGCCGAACTTCATCCTCAATCTGGGCGTGCGCCGCGAAGGCTTCGACAACAAGAACTCCGATGGCGCCAGCTATATCAAGTCGGACAACAACATCGCGCCGCGCATGGGCTTTTCCTGGGACGTCAACGGCGATGGTCGCAGCAAGCTGTTCGGTAATCTCGGCCGCTATTTCCTGCCGGTCGCGAATGTGATCAACATCAAGCAGGCCGGCGGTTTCCGCGACGAGCGAACCTTCTACGCGTTCAACGGCTTCGCGCCGTACGAGTACAACGGCACGACCTACCAGCGACCGATTCTCGGCGCACAGATCGGGCCGGTCGACAACTCGCAGGGCGACGGCACGGTCGGCGACCTGCGCGGCGAAGTCGATGCCAACATCAAGACCGTGCATCAGGACGAACTCATTATTGGCTACCAGTCGATGCTCGACGACAAGTGGTCGTACGGTGTGCGCGGCACCTATCGCAAGCTGACGCACGCGATCGACGACATGGAGCTCACGTCAAACGGACTGCTGTGCGATGGCGCACCCGGGTACATCGGCTACATCATGGGCAATCCCGGCGAGAACGCGACCGTGTATACCGATACCAATTGCGACGGCGTGCCCGATGGGTACGTGACCATCGATACCTCGCGTGCGGGTTGGGCGCTGTACGACGACAACGGCAACTACGTCGGTGAACGTGGCTGGGTCAAACCCAAGCGCAACTACAAGGCGCTCGACTTGCAGGTGGACCGCGCCTGGGATGGCAAGTGGGCGCTCAACGCGACCTACACGCTCGCTTTCAGCAAGGGCAATGCAGAAGGGCCGGTCAACTCGGACACCGGGTTTTCCGACACCGGCCGCACCGAGAACTTCGACGACCCGTGGGTCAATCTCGCCGGCGATGGCTACTTGCCGAACGATCGCCGGCACCAGTTCAAGTTTCGCGGCGTCTACGGATTTAGCGAACACTGGCAGCTTGGCGGCACGCTCAATGCGCAATCAGGCCGACCCGTCGGCGCATTCGGTGTAGGCAATCCGTTCGATGGCACCAACTACCACAGCAATTACATTTGCGTGGACCGGTGCACATTCCATATCGACCCGGTGACCGGCGAACACATCGACTACCTTCCTTCCGAACGCGTCTATGCGCACAGTGCGCGCGGTGCGGGCGGCCGGTTGCCGTGGACCTACGACGTGGGTGCCAGCATCACCTACCTGCAGTCGTTCGCTCGCACCAACCTGCGCGTCAAGCTGGCACTCTACAACCTGCTCAATCAGCAGCGACTGACCTCGGTCGACGAGCAGTTTGAATCGGACATCGGCTCTCTCAACCAGACCTACAGGCAAGGCAACGGCTACCAGACTCCGCGTTATGCGCAATTGGTGGTCTCGCTGGACTTCAAGTGATCTTGACGCAGGCGACGCGCATGCGTGCCGCCTGCGACTACTCTGCGCAACCAGTGGATGCGCTGAGGCACTCGCCCGCCTGCGCGCAAGACAGGATCTGGCAGCCGATGAAGCCCATAATCGCGGTCGATTCCGATGCCGATATCGGCGCCAGGGTTGCGATGAAATGATGGCCGACGAACTGTCGGCAGACACCTGGCCGATCGCATGAACACGAACCGTTTCATCGAACCCTTCGTCGCGCTCGCCTTTGCGTGCGGCAGCTGTCTTGTCGGCGCTGCACAGACAGCGCCACTGACGCTCGACACGCACGTCGATATCCCGTTTGCGTACATGCACGAACCGCGCTTCGATGTCGGCATCGACACCGTGCTCGAGGTCGACCTTCCCAAGATGCAACGCGGCGGCCTAGACGCGGCGTTCTTCGTGATTTTTGTCGAACAGGGTCCACTGACGCCGCAAGGCTATGCGCACGCGGTCGCGCAAGCCGATCAGAAGTATTCGGCCATCGAACTCATGCTGCAGCGCTATCCCGATCGCATCCGCGCGGCGCGCACGCCGGACGAGGTCGTCGCAAACCACGCACACGGTCTGCTGTCCGCAATGATCGGCATCGAGAACGGCTATTCGCTTGGTCATGATCTGGGCCGACTCGATGCCGCGTACGCGCGCGGTGCGCGCTATCTGGGTCTCGTCCACGTCGGCAACAACGACCTGTGCACGAGTTCGCTGCCGAACAAGGACCTGGGCGAACCGGCGGTCAGCCGCATTGGCCTCAGCGAGTTCGGTCGCGCCGCGGTACACCGCGCGAACGAACTCGGCATCATGGTCGATGTCTCGCACGCGTCCGACGCCTGCGTACGCGATGTGCTGGCAACATCGAGCGTGCCGATCATCGCCTCCCACTCTTCCGCGCGCGCGCTCGTCGATCATCCGCGCAATCTGTCCGACGATCTGCTGCGCGCAATCGCGGCGCAGGGCGGCGTGGTCCAGGCCGTCGCCTACAAGGAATTTCTCAAGAGCGATCCGCCGCGCGAAGCCGCCGAGAAAGCGTTGCAAAGACAAGTCGCGCGGCAGGTCGGCGATGCCGAATACGACAGCGAGAAGCACGACTATCTGCCGGCAATGAACGAAGGCATGCAACGCATCCAGTTGCAGCATCCCTTGGCGACGCTGGACGACTATCTCGATCACATCCAGCATATCGCGAAGGTCGCCGGCATCGATCACGTCGGGATCGCGTCTGACTTCGATGGCGGCGGCGGCATAACCGGCTGGAACGACGCGTCCGCAACGCACAACGTGATCACAGGCTTGCGCCGGCGCGGTTTCAACAACGCGGATATTGCCAAAATATGCAGCGCCAACCTGCTGCGCGTGTGGCGCTCGGTCGCGCGCGCCGCCACGCGCAAGCCGGCGCCGGCACATGCCGATTTCGATGCAATGTTCGACGCGACGATGCAGCATTACCACCTTCCCGGCCTTGCTGTCGGCGTGATCGAGAACGGTCGCATCGTCTACACGCGCACGGCTGGCGAGCGCATAGCCGGCTCTGGCCAGCCAATCGACAACGCCACGCTGTTCAAGATCGCCTCCAACAGCAAGGCGATGACGACTGCGCTCCTTGCGCGCCTGGTCGACGCCGGCAAGTTGCACTGGGACGATCCGGTGACGAAGTACCTGCCCGCGTTTCGCATGCACGACCCCTGGGTCACGCGCGAGATGCAGGTGCGTGACCTGCTGATCCACAACAGCGGATTGCGTGAAGGCGCCGGCGATCTGATGCTGTGGCCGGAGCCGAACCGGTTCACGCGCAAGGACATCATTGCGGGTCTTGCGTACCTGAAACCGCAGCGCAGCTTCCGTTCGGGCTATGCGTACGACAACCTGCTCTATGTCGTCGCCGGCGAAGTCGCCGCCGCGGCGGGCGGCGCGTCGTACGAAACCTTGATCCGCCGCGAAATATTCGTGCCGCTCGGGATGGCGCGCTGCCAGGTCGGCGCGTGGCAGCGCGATGCGGTCGGCAACGTCGCGCAGCCGCACATGCTCAAGGACGCCAGCAATGTCCTGATCGATGCCGATGACGCGAGCATTCCTGCCATCACCTCGGCTGCGGCCGGCGGCATTCGCTGCAGTCTCGACGACATGCTGCGCTGGGCGCGCAACTGGCTTGCACCCGATGCGGCGCAGCTTGCATGGCTGTCGCCCCGGCAACGTGCCATGGTATGGACTGCGCAAACGCCGATGCCCATCTCCGACCGGCGCCGCGACTGGGATGGCAGCCATTTCTATGCCTACGGCTACGGCTGGCGCCTGAGCGATGTGGACGGCGTATGGAGCGTTTCGCACACCGGCACACTCAACGGCATGTATTCGGCGTTGAGTCTGCTGCCGGAACTCAAATCCGGCTTTGTCATCATGACCAACGGCGTCGGTGACGAAGCGCGCACGGTCTTGAGCGAAGCGCTGGTCAAACATTTCACAGCGCCGGGACAGTCCAAATCAGTTGACGATTACGTGGCGAAAATTGCCAACGAACCGCATGCAAGCGAACGCGCGAGCGCTCCGGACACGTCTGTGCGACGCGCTGCCACCACGGCGGAAATGGCGCCGTGGCTCGGCGTCTGGCGTGATCCGTGGTTCGGCGAGGTTTCGTTGTGCGAACGCGCCGGTGTGCTGCGTTTCATCGCGCAGAAATCGCCTCTTCTGAGCGGCACTGTGATGCGAGTCGGCACGCGTAACTTGGTCGCCTGGGACGCGGACAGCGTAGACGCCGAGCCTTGGCTGACCTTTGCCGCACCCAATGGCAAGCAGCCCGCGATGCTGACGCTGGCCAAAGTCGATCCTGACGCGGATTTCAGTTTCGACTTTGAAGACCTCGCATTCACGCGCGTGGGTCGTTGTGATTGAGCACCCGACCCGCACGGCACGACCACAACACGGGGGCAGCGCCGGCACGCGTTTGCCACGGATGATCGCTGCCCGCGTGTCGGCGTGGGCCATCGCATGCGCAGCACTCGTCGCCGCATGCGCGTCGAGCCCGCGCGTACCAGTTCTGTCCAGCGCGACGACGCCCGCCGCAGCGGGACTGATCGATATCCGCACCCTGCTGCCCGACATCGTCGAGGACATCCGCTATGCCGGCAGGGACAACTTTGTCGGCACGCCAATCGATGGCTATCTCGCGCCGCGGTGTTATTTGCTGCGCCCGGCGGCGGAAGCGCTGCAGCATGTCGAACTCGCCCTGCACCGCGACCACCTGCGCCTGAAGATCTGGGACTGCTACCGGCCCGTGCGCGCAGTGCGCCAATTCGTGCGCTGGGCCAACGACACCTCCGACCAGCGCACGAAGGCGACGCACTATCCGAATCTCGACAAGCGCGCGCTGCTCGGTGATTACATCGCGCCTGTGTCCGGCCACAGCCGCGGCGCGACAGTCGACCTCACGCTTCTGCAATGCCTGGGGCCCGAGCACGCGTGCATCCCACTCGACATGGGCACCGATTTCGATTTCTTCGACCCGCTCGCCCATACCGATTCGCCGCGGGCTACCCCGGCGCAGCACGCCAATCGCGTCCGTCTGCGCGCCGCGATGATGGAGCAGGGCTTTGCCAATTACGCGCAGGAATGGTGGCACTACACGCTAAGCGCCGAACCGACGCCGCAGACAATCCATGACGCGCCGGTGCAGTAGCGAAGCGATCCCACTTCAGGAGTCTGCCGCATGTGTTCCCTACCGATACTTCTCGCCTCAACCTTGCTGCTCGGCGGCTGCGCGGCGGCAACGCCAAAAGTGGGCACGGTTGACGCGTTCATGCAGCGCTATGACGGCGCGGTACCCGGCGCCGCACTGCTCGTCGTGCGCGACGGTGTGCCGCTGCTGCGCCGCGGTTACGGACTGGCGAATATCGAAGACCCCACCGCGGTCACGCCGGCAACCAATTTCCGTCTCGCCTCGGTGACCAAGCAGTTCACCGCGGCGGCGATCCTGCTGCTCAATGAAGACGGCCGCCTGCATCTGGACGACTCGCTGCGTGCGTGGTTGCCGTCGCTGCCGGCGGCGAGCGCGCCGATCAGCATCCGCCATCTGCTCACGCATACCGGCGGACTGATCGACTACGAGGACATCATGCCGGCGACGCTTGCGACGCAGTTGCGCGACATCGACGTGCTGCATCTGCTCGAAACACAGGATCACCTGTATTTCGCGCCCGGCACGGGTTACCGCTACAGCAATGGCGGCTACGCGCTGCTCGCGTTGATCGTCGAGAAAGCGTCGAAACAGAGTTTCCAGGCGTTCCTGCACGAGCGCATCTTCGCCAAGCT
>JBDUED010000149.1:0-6153 GCA_040002595.1 Dokdonella sp.
GCGCATCGAGACCGAAGGCGCACATGTCGCCATGCGATTCGGGGTTCTCGAACAGTGTGATCGACGCGGGGCGATTGGCGTTGAACCAGTTGATGGTTTTCCTGCGTGCATACGGGTGGCGCACGAATTCCTGGATGTCGGCGCGCCAGCCAAATAATGCCGAGTAGATGGCGTAGGTGGCGACATCGTTGCGATTGAAATCAACGTGTGCGGTGACTTCATCAATGTCGCCCAAGTGACGGAATGGCTGCACGATGCCGAGCTCGTAACTGCCGTTGCCCGGATTGATCAGATCCTGGATCGACAACGCGATGATGCCGCCGCGCACTTCGGGATGCGCGCGTTGCAGCCACTCCGAAAGCAGGCCGATCGTCAACCAGTGCGATCCTGGCATCGCGAGGTTTGCGTGTACCCGACCCACCTGTCGCGCCGTGGCGGCCAGCATGGCGTGGTCGATGCCGTATTCCGGGCGCGAACTGCCGATCGTCACGTAGTCGATACGCGGTATGGCAGGATCGCTCAACGCGCGCTTCAGGCGCACGCTGGTGCCGGCGTGGCTCATCGGCTGCGCCAATGGCTCCCAGATGCCGATTTCGAACGCAGCCTCCAGCATCAACAACAACAGCAGCGGGGCAAGCAGGATGAGAAGAATGCGCAGCATGGTCAGAACTGGAAATAGATGAAGGGCGCGGTCGTGGCCGGAGAAAACCAGATCACGGCGAGGATCGCCGCCGCGAGCGCGAGCGCCAGCAGTGGGCCGCGACTGGCGGCGATGCGGTCCTTGTAATGCAGATGCGCACCGATCAATTGCGCTACCAACAACGCGCCAACCAGCAACGCCGTGCCGCCATGTTCGCCGGCATGGAACGTTGCCAGTGAAGGGTGCGAAAGATTGGCGAGCATCACGCTACTGTGGGAAAACTCGCGCGCACGGAAAAAGATCCACGCGAAGCAGACCAGGTGAAACGTGACGACCACGCGCAGCGCGGCAGCGGCCGGGTGGTCGGCATTCCACCAGCGCCAGCGGCCAAGCACCGCGCGCTCGAACGACAGATACGCGCCATGCAATCCACCCCAGATCACGAAATTCCAGCTCGCGCCATGCCACAGGCCGCCAAGCAGCATCGTCGTCATCAGGTTCGCGTACGTACGCGCGCGACCCTTGCGGTTGCCGCCGAGGGGAATGTACAGATAATCGCGCAACCAGCGCGACAACGTCATGTGCCAGCGCCGCCAGAAATCCTGGATGCTCTGCGCCGCGTACGGATAGTTGAAGTTTTGCGGGAAGCGGATGCCGAGCAGGAGCGCGCAACCGATGGCGATGTCGGTGTAGCCGGAGAAGTCGCAGTAGATCTGGAACGCGAACGCGTAAACCGCGAGCAGACTGTCCCAGAAGCCGTGTGCCGCCGGGTGGTCGAAGACCGGATCGGCAATCAGTGCGAGATTGTCGGCAAACACCAGTTTCTTCACGTAGCCAAATGCGATCAAGACCAGCGCACGTTTGACATCATCGAACGCGACGTGCATATCGCCGTCGAGCTCGGCGAGGAATTCGCGCGCGCGCACGATCGGTCCGGCTTCGATCTGCGGAAAGAACGCCACCGCAAGCGCGTAGTCGAGCAGGTTCTTGCGTGGCGGCAGTACGCCGCGGTACACGTCGATCGTGTACGAAAGACTCTGGAATGTGTAGAACGAAATGCCGACGGGCAGCAACACATCGAGTGGCGTGATGTGGAACGCGCTGCCGGCTGCGGCCGCGCCAAAATTGAGCGTATCGATCAACCAGTTGGCATATTTGAAGATGGCGAGGAAACCAAGATTGACGATCACGCTGATCGCGACCAGTCGACGTGGATGGCGGGTACGCGCCATGCGCAGTCCGATCGTGTAATCGACGATGGTCGAAAACCACAGCAGCAACACGTAATGCCATTGCCACTGGCCGTAGAAATAGTAGCTTGCGGCCAGCAGCATCATCTTCTGCGCCATCGGCCAGCGCTTGAGCGGCTGATTCAGCGCAAGAACGAGAACGAAAAAGATGATGAACTGAAAGGAATTGAACAGCATCGGAGTGCGCGATCAGCGACGAAACGAAGCGGTCGCGCGCATGGTCGCAACAATCCAAAGATGCAAGGGCTCGAGGGTAGTTTGCATGGCCGCGCATGATGCCATGCGTCGGCGCGATTTCGGAAACGAAAAGGTGCGCTCAACCCATCCGTTGCAACACCTGTTCGATGCGCTCGCGGGTCGGCGCCCGCAGCAGAGCTGGCGCATGTGCGCGCAGCGCCGCGCGGTCGAGTGAGTTGACGACTTCGCGCACTTCGAGAATCAACCCCGGATGCATGCTGAATTCGGTGAGGCCGAGCGCGAGCAGCAACGCGGTGTAGCGCTTGTCGCCAGCCATTTCGCCGCACAGCTTGACGCGTTTCCTGGCGCGGTGGGCAACCGAGATCGTGTGCGCCAGCAATTTCAGCACGGCGGGATGGAGCGGATCGTAGAGATCGGCGAGTTGATCGTTGTTGCGGTCGACGGCGAGCGTGTACTGGACCAGATCGTTGGTGCCGATGGCGATGAAATCGAGCGCGCCAATCATGCCGGACAACGCAATTGCCGCGGCCGGCACCTCGATCATCGCGCCGAGTTCGATGTGGTCGGCAATCTCGTGGTTCGACGTGCGCAGGTCGCGTGCCGAGGCGTCGAGCAGGCGCCGCACGCAGAGCATTTCCTCGGCGGTAGACACCATCGGAACCAGCACGCGCACCGGTCCATAGGCGGACGCGCGCAGGATCGCTCGCAACTGCAGCGTCAGCAGTTGCGGCTCGCGCAAGCTCAGACGCACGCCACGCACACCAAGCGCGGGATTTTCCTCGTTATCGAGTGCAAGGCCGCTGGAACCTGCCTTGTCGGCGCCCAGATCGAGCGTGCGGATCGTCACCGGCAAACCGGACATGCCGAGCACGAGGTCGCGATAGGCGAGGAATTGCTCTTCCTCGCCGGGCAGTTCCTTGCGCTGCAGGAACAGAAATTCAGTGCGGTACAAACCAATCCCGGCGACGCCCAGTGCACGCGCCTGGGCGATATCGGTTGGCGTTTCCGCGTTCGCATACAGTGCGATCGGAACGCCATCGCGGGTGATCGTGTCGACGTTGCGAAACTGGGCGAGGCGTTTGCCTCGAAGCAGCAGGTCGCGCTGCCAGTTGCGGTAGCGGGCCAGGTCCTGTGCGGTCGGATGAATGACGACTTCGCCGTGTTCCCCATCGATCAGCACCAGGTCGTCGTCGTGAAGATGCGCCAACGCATCATGCGCCGAGACGACCATTGGCAAGTGCAGCGAGCGCGCGAGAATCGCGCTGTGCGAAAGCATGCTGCCGGAACTGAGCACCACCCCGAGTACGCCGTGCTCGGCCAGCGGCACCAGTTCGGACGGCGACACCGTATCGCTGACGAGGATTTCACCGACGCGCGATGCCAGCCTGCGTTCCTGCGGGCTGGCGCCGCGTACGAGGCCGCCCTGCACACGCGCGATCACGTGATCGATGTCTTCCTTGCGGCTGCGCAGGTAGGGATCGTCCATCGCCTCGAACACGGCGACAAGACGGTCGCGCTGCATCTTCAACGCGGCGCTCGCGCGATAGCGTCCGATGCGGATCAGATCGTAGAGGCCGCTGGTCAACTCGCGGTCGGCCAACATCAGGCTGTGCGCATCGATGAACTCGGCCACCTCGCGCGCCATCGTGCCGTGCAGTTTTTCGCGCAGGACCTGCAATTCCTCGCGCGCCGACGTGAGCGCGCGGCGCAGGCGTTCCACTTCGGCTTCGACATCGGCCTCGAGCAAGGGACGCTCGTCGATCAGGTAGCGGCTCGGTTGCTCAAGGCGAGCGCGACCGAGCGCCATTCCGCGCGATGCGCCACTCCCGGTCAGTACGAATCGCACGCGCTTGCTGGCCTCGCTGGGATCTGGATGAGGGTTCGATGGGGTTCGTCGCCAATGCGGCTCACCCCATCCTACTGGCCTTCGTCGAACTTGCGCGCAAACAGATCGAGCATGGTCGTCATTGCTGCTTCCTCGTCGACGCCGTCGGTGCGCAATTTCACCGGCGTTCCGAGCCCTGCCGCAAGCATCATCACGCCCATGATGCTTTTCGCGTTGACCTCCTTGCCGCGGCAGGCGATGAATGCGCTGCACTGGTAACCATGCAGCGCCTGCACGAGTTTGGCGGAGGCACGCGCATGCAGGCCAAGCTTGTTGCTGATCGTGATATCCCTTTCGAGCATGGTGGTCCTGTTGCGAAACGATGGAATGGGGTTGGGGCTTCGGGATGCAGCGCTTTCCTGGTCGATATTCTTCGCGCTACGTCATGCAATGCTTCACGGTGTATCGACGACGATGCCTCCACGGCCGCCGTTGGCTGCCGTTTGCGCCAATTCGTCGAGCGATTGTTCGGGATAGTTGAGGACACGCAGCAGCATCGGCAGGTTCAATCCGGATACGCAATGCATGCGCACGCCCAGATCCGGCAGGCGTTGCGCGATATTGCACGGCGTCGCACCGTAGAGATCGGACAGCACCAGCACGCCGTCGCCGTGATCGAGTTCGCGGGCGTTGGCGACCGCGGCGCGCAGCATTTGATCCGGATCGGCGTTTGGCGCGACTTCCTGCACATCGAGCGGCAGCGGCAGGTGCCCGAGTACATGGCGCGCCGCGGAAACCAGCGCCGCGCCCATGGATTCGTGCGTCATCAGCAGAACACCGACTGTCATTGTGCAACTCCGGGTCTTCTCATCATCATTCCATCTCGCGGTGATACGTCAGCACCTGCGCATAGCGCTGGCGGAAATGTTCGGCCAGTTTCTCGGCAAGATACACCGAGCGATGGCGACCGCCGGTACACCCGATGCAAATCGTCACGTAGCTGCGGCCGTCCGCTTCAAAGCGCGGCAGCCAGGCGTCGAGGAAGGCGGAAAGATCGTTGCCGAACTGGGCCACCTCGGGCTTGCCTTCCAGCCATTCGCGCACCGGCTTGTCCTTGCCCGATAGCGGGCGCAACTTCGCTTCCCAATGCGGGTTGGCCAGGCAGCGCGCATCGAACACGAAGTCGGCATCGGTGGGCACGCCGCGCCGATACGCAAACGATTCGAACAGCAAAGTCATCTCGCCGGCAGTCAAGCCGAGCTCCGTGATGACGAGGCGACGCAACTGATGGATGTTGAGATCGCTGGTATCAACCACGCGATCCGCGATCGCAAGCATGGGTTTGAGCAGGCGACGTTCCTCGGCAATCGCGTCGGCCAATCCAACCCCGTCGACCGACAACGGATGACGGCGACGCGTTTCCGAATAGCGCTTGATCAGCACGTCGTCACGAGTGTCGAGAAACACGATGCGATAGCTGATGTCCGAACGCGCCAGTTGCGCAAGAATTTCGGGCAGCCGATGCAGGTTCTCGGCGCGATTGCGCACATCGACTCCGACCGCCAGCTTGTGCTGCAGTTCGGCGGCGCCTTGCGAGACCGCATGCACGAACGCAGGCATCAGCGCCGCGGGAAGATTGTCGACGCAGTAGTAACCCAGGTCTTCAAGCGTGCGCAGCGCCACCGTCTTGCCCGAGCCGGACAAGCCGCTGACGATGATCAACGGATCCGTTTTCGGCGCCGCGTCGTCGTCGCCCATGGGCTCGCTGGCCGCTACCATGGCGGTAACCTGCGCATCTGGTGCGCTTGCCGATCCATGAAGGTTTGCGCGGGGTCGAAGCCCTTGGTTTTGAGCATGTGGCTGCGCACTGCTGCTTCGGCAAGCACCGCGATGTTGCGCCCGGGCGCAACCGGAATGATGATTTGCGGAACCCGTACGTCAAGTACTTCGCGATAGCCGACATCGCCGGTCAGGCGGATCATCGGATCGGACGGCGAATCGAGTTTCTGTGGCTTGAGATGCACAATCAAGCGCAGGTATTTGGACGGCTTTACGGCGGTCTGCCCGAACATGTCGCGTACGTTGAGCACGCCAAGGCCGCGTACTTCGAGCAGATCACGCAGCAATTCCGGGCAATTGCCGTCGATCACATCGGGTGCGATCAGGGTGAATTCCGGCGCGTCGTCGGCAACCAGTCGATGACCGCGCGTGATGAGTTCGAGCGCCAGTTCGCTTTTGCC
>JBDUED010000150.1:0-6072 GCA_040002595.1 Dokdonella sp.
TTCAGCAAGATCAAACCAATGACGATCATGCCACCGCCGAGCATGCGCAGCATGCGTGGATCAACCTCCTGCATTTGTTCAGCCATGCGCTTCCACACGCCGGGCGCAACGAACAGGAACAAGCCTTCGAGCACGAGCACCAGACACAGCGCCGTGGTCAAGCCACTCGCCACCGCCTACTTGCTTTCCTGCAGGTAATGCAGGAATTCGGATTTCGGATCGAGTACCAGCATGCCGTTTTGTGGCGTGAACACGTCGCGATACGCTTCTAGACTGCGATAAAACGCATAGAACTCAGGATCCTTGCCGAACGCGGCCGCGTACGTCTGCGACGCAACCGCGTCGCCTTCGCCACGTGTCTTCTGCGCGTCGCGGTAGGCTTCCGCATTGATGACCTGGACCTGGCGATTGGCATCGGATTTGATCGTTTTGGACGCTTCCGCGCCTTCCGCTCGCAACTTGCTGGCGACCTTCTTGCGCTCTGAACGCATGCGTTCGTAGACCGAGCCGATAACGCTACCGTCTTCGGGCAGATCGATGCGTTTGACGCGCAAGTCGACGACCACGATGCCCAGCCCCAGCATTGCGCGATTGGCTTCAGCGATCAGGTGTTGGGTCACATCTGCGCGGCCGCCCGATACCAGTTCCTGCAAGGTGCGCGAATTGATCGCTGTGCGCAGACCTTCCTTCACGTTCGGCATCACGCGTTGCTGGGCGCGGCTTTCATCTCCTCCGACCGCAACCCAGAATTTCGCCGGATCGGCAATGCGCCATTTGACGAAAAAGTCGATGTTCACGTCTTTTTTCTCGGACGTGAGGTAACGCTCCGGCGCTGAATCGAGCGTCAACACGCGTTTGTCGAAACGCTGCACCTGTTGCACCAGCGGAATCTTGAAATGCAGGCCGGGTGCAAATCCGGTTTCGGCAATACGGCCAAACTGCAGCAGGATCGCCGTCTGTCCTTCGTTGACGACGAAAACCGAATTGACCGCAATCAGCAGCGCGACCAGGATGATGACCAGCGAGACGAAGCGCATCAGTGACCTCCCTTGTCGGACGCACGCGCAGAATCAGGCGAAACAAGCGTGGTGCCGACAACATTGGGCGCCAGGGTTTGGGCGTCCGCTGGCAGCGGCAGTGAAAGAATATTCTTGCCCGAGGAAAAATCGATGATCTTCGGCGTCTTGCCAACTACTTGTTGCATCGTCTCGATATACAGACGCTTGCGCGTGACTTCAGGCGCTGCCTTGTACTGCGCCTCGACCAGATTGAAGCGCTGCGCATCGCCTTCGGCGCGCTCGGTGCGCTCGCTCTTGTAGCCCGCCGCCTCGGCCCGTGTGCTGGCCGCATCGCCGCGCGCTTCCGGCACGACCTGGCTGGCATAGGCTTTGGCTTCCTCTTCGATTTTCTGCTTATCCTGCAGGGCACGGTTGGCGTCGTCGAATGCGTCTTTCACTTCTTGAGGCGGACGCACGTTCTGGAAATTGAGTTCGGTCAAGGCGATACCGGTCTTGTACTGATCCAGCGTCGATTGGAGGATTTTCTTCGCGTCCGCCATCAACTCGGTGCGCTGGCCGGAAAGAATCGTGTCCATGGTGCTGCTGCCGATCACCGTACGCACCGCGCTCTCGGCCGCCTGGCCGAGGGTCGCATCCGGGTCTTTCACGCCGAACGTGAACTGACGTGCATCAGTGACTTGATACTGCACGTTGAAATCGACCAGCACGATATTTTCGTCCTTGGTCAACATGCGAACCTGATCGTTGGTCTGGCGGATCTGTCCGATGTCCACCTTGATCACCGATTCGATCGGGCGCGGGAATTTGAAATTGATGCCGGGCGTCATCAGCCGCGAGAACTGGCCAAAGCGCAAGACCAAACCGGTATCGCTCGCATTGATGCGCACGATGCTGTCGAAGACGAACCACGCCAAAACGATGCCGATCGCGGCAACCGCAAACCCGCCGCCACCGCCACCTCCGCCGCCGCCGCCGAACAAGCGATTGAAAAGTGCGCGCATACGCTTGGTCAAGGCGTCGAGATCCGGCAGCGGACTCTTGCCACCGCTGCCATTGTCGCGCCAGGGATCGCGCGGTTTGTTACCGCCGCTACCGGGTTCATTCCATGCCATCGATCACCTGCCTTGCCAAGTCGCAGTCGCGCACGAACGCACGACGACGCCCAGGATGCCATCGCTTGTCCACTTCTCGATTGCTGGCGCGAGCGAAGCGGAGCGCCGACAACGTCCCGTCGTCAATGCGGAAGTACCGACGAATTGTAGGGATGGCCATCCGGTGCGGCAAGCAAACGCTCGCGCAGCCATTCGCCGTCGCCGTCTGGCAAGCCAAACAAGGGTTCGACAAGCGTGAGGGGCGCATCGATGTGGATGTTCCACCCCGCTTCATCGGCATGTTCACCGGCTACCAGCCCCTGCGCATGCAGGCGCGCGCGCAGACGACCCGCAGCAGCCGGAAGATGCAGATCTGTGCATACGCGCTGCGAGCCAAGACGCTCCCCGATCGCACGCAGCACGCCGTCGAGGCCATCGCCACTTGCGGCACTCACCCACGCACGCGGCATCTGTCCACCATCGACGTAGTCCAGCCGCGCGGTCGCTTTGACTTGAGCCGTGCGCTCCAGGTCGTGCGCTTCCTGATCCTCGCCAACAGAGGCGCGGATGCTCTTGCCGATCAAATCAATCTTGTTGAAGACCAGCACCTGCGGCAGATCGCCGGCACCGATTTCCTTCAGCACTGCCTCCACATCGTGGATGCGCAGATCACGATCGGGATCGGAGGCGTCGATGACGTGGAGCAGCAAATCGGCATCGCGCGCTTCGGCGAGGGTGGAACGGAACGCGGCGACCAGGTCATGCGGCAAATCGCGAATGAAACCGACCGTGTCGGCCAGCACAATCGGTCCGCAATCGAGACCATCGATCCGGCGCAAGGTCGGATCGAGCGTTGCGAACAACTGGTCAGCCACGTACACCGCCGCACCAGTCAGGGCATTGAACAGCGTCGACTTGCCGGCGTTGGTATAGCCGATCAAGGCCACCACCGGCAGGGCATTGCGCTGGCGCGCGCGACGCGCGGTGCTGCGTTGCGTCTCCACTTTCTGCATGCGTTTTTGCAACTGCTTGACCCGATCACCAAGCAGGCGTCGGTCGAGTTCGAGCTGCGTTTCACCCGGTCCGCGCAGGCCGATGGCACCGCCGCGTTGGCGTTCCAGGTGAGTCCAGCCGCGCACCAGGCGCGTCGACATGTGCTTCAACTGGGCCAACTCGACCTGCAACTTGCCCTCGTGCGAGCGAGCGCGCTGCGCAAAGATGTCGAGGATGAGGCCGGTGCGATCAATGACGCGGCACTCGGTGAGTTTTTCCAGATTGCGTTCCTGCACCGGACTCAAGGCGTGATTGACGAGGATGATGTCCGCGTCCAGCGTCTGCTTGAGTTCGCGCAGTTCTTCGGCCTTGCCGCTGCCGACAAAATAACGCGGATTCGGGCGTTCTACGCGTGCAGCGAGACTGCCGATCACATGGGCGCCGGCGGAGCGCGCAAGTTCGCTGAATTCCTCGAGCACGTGCGGGTCGTTGCGCCCCGGTGCTTGCGGCAACAGCAACAAGGCGCGTTCGCCTTTTTTCGATCGTTCGAACAGGGGGTTACCTACCTCGTTGCCGAACGTCTTGAATGAGTCCGTTCGGAGCGGATTCAAGGCCTCGCCATGCAATGCAAGAAATCAGACGCTGCTTTCGGCCGGACCGTCCGCCGGGCTCGCGTCGCCGACGACAGAGGCGATCTCGGGTACGCCATCAGCGCCGGTCATGCGCACATTGCGCGAGGGCACCACGGTCGAGATCGCGTGCTTGTAGACCATCTGACTCACGGTATTGCGCAGCAACACGACGAATTGGTCGAACGATTCGACGGTACCCTGGAGCTTGATGCCGTTGACGAGATAGATCGATACCGGCACACGCTCGCGCCGCAGCACATTCAAAAACGGATCCTGCAACGATTGCCCCTTGGACATGGTCTTTTCCCCAACGATGAAATCCGCGAACCGGTAAAAACTGCGCATCGCCAAGTGAGCGTGCGTCCGATTCAATGTTCAGCTTGCGCGATCTTAACAATTTGTTCCTGCCAAGAAAATGGCCAACAGCATATTACGTGTTGCGTTGCCCGCCAGAAGGCAGAAAACGGGCGACAGATCGCGCCGCCGCATCGGCTGATTCCACCTGCTCCGGATCAAACCAACAGGCGTCCACCTCGCTGCGCAGCCACGTAATTTGACGTTTGGCGAGCTGGCGCGTGGCGAAAATCGCCTGTTCCCGAAAGGTAGACGCATCGATCTGGCCTTCAAGGTAGGGCCACGCCTGCCGATAGCCGACCGCCCGCATCGCCGGAAGATCGGGGTGTAGGCGCGCATCTGCGTGGAGCCGACGCGCTTCCTCGACGAATCCGGCTTCCAGCATCGCGTCGAAACGCGCTGCAATGCGCGCATGCAGCGACGCGCGATCGCGTGGTACCAAAGCGAGCTTGAGCACGTGCCAGGGCAAACGTTCGTGCGCGCTGGCTGTGTGTTGCGCCGACAATGGGCGACCGCTCAAGGCAATGACTTCGAGCGCGCGCTGGATACGTTGCGCGTCCGCCTGATCGATCCGCTGCGCGGCCTCGGGATCAAGAAGCGAAAGTCGCGCATGCAGCGCTGACCAGCCCACACGCGCCGCCTCATTGGCCAACCCGGCACGAAACATCGGGCTCGCTTCGGGCAACTCGGATAAACCGCGCTCGAGAGCCCTGAAGTACAAACCGGTTCCCCCGACCAGCAGCGGCACGCCCCCGCCACCGGCAATGTCGTGCATCGCCCGCAATGCGTCGCTGCGGAAATCGGCGGCTGAATATGGCTGCGAAGGTTCGCGGATGTCGATCAATCGATGCGGATAGCGCGCGCGCGTTGCCGCATCGGGTTTTGCCGCCCCGATATCGAGACCGCGATACACCAGTGCGGAATCGACACTGATCAATTGCAGCCCAAACCGGTCGGCGAGCGCGCAAGCAAGCGCAGTCTTGCCCGATGCGGTCGGACCCATCAGGAAGATCGCAACCGGACGCTGGTCGATCGTTCCCATCACGCCGGACGATTGCGCATGCGCATTCTCGATGCGCGCCGCGAGGCGGGCGTTTACGGTTGCGTTGACGCCGCCGTGGCCACTGCACTTGCTGACGCCGCAGCGCGTACTTGAATCGTGCGTCTGGGCAGCAAGGAATCATCCAGCAAACGCTCGATGCGAGCGAAGACTTCGGCGCGCGAGAACGGTTTCTTCATGAAGTCGTCGGCGCCAATGCGCTGCGCATAGAACTGCTCGGTCGCCTGTTCATTGCCGCTCATCATGATGATGGGAATGTTGCGCGTTGACGCCTCGCGGCGCAAAAAACGCAAGGCCTGGAAACCGCTCATGCCCGGCAGCACGATATCGAGGAATACCAAATCGGGGCGCTCGGCCATGGCAAGTTCGATACCTTTTTCGGCGTCGAAGGCTTCCAGCACGAGATAGCCATTTTGTTGCAGCATGCGTCGCAATATGGCCACGATCGTCTGCGAATCATCGACGATCAGGACGCGCATGCCCCCGCGCGCATTCAAACGCGGCTTGCCGCGGCGTTGCGCCTGCGCCTTGCGTTCCTCGGCCGAGACAAACCAGCGCTTGAAGAATCCGAACATGGGCTCGCCCCCCGACGTGCACGATCAATCATGTAGTCTCAGGCCTGGACGCTTTACGCACAAGCGCTGTGTCGAAACCGCAGCCTGTCCTGCAACCCCGGTGCGAGGTAGCAATCGCGCCCAGACAAGGCCCGAACTATAATTACCCGCAAAGTGCGCCGCCGGCGCCAGCCAAGCGAATCGATCCATGTCGCAGACGATGATGAAAGCCCTGGTCAAGCGCGAAGCTGCGCGCGGCATATGGATGGAGCAGGTGCCGCTACCGGAGATCGGCCCGAACGATGTACTGGTCAAACTCGAAAAGACCGCCATCTGCGGCACCGACCTGCACATCTACAAATGGGACGA
>JBDUED010000151.1:0-6033 GCA_040002595.1 Dokdonella sp.
CTGGGTTCGCCTGTATTGTCCGCGCGCGCACGGCGCAGCCGCTTGCCGTTGTTGGGCGCTTTCATCGTCCTCGCACTCGGTGCGGCGTGGTGGTTCGCGCGCACACCGCCCGTTGTGCCGACAGACGAAAAAGCCGCCCAAGTGACCGCCCTCGCACCGGCGCCGCCAATCAATCAAACCGCACCGGCTCATGCATCACTGCCGGCCGCGGCTGACCGCAATGATCGGCGCACGCAGAAAATCGCGGGCGCCAATCGGGCCGGGCCGCCGCCGAACCCGTCTGCAGCAACACCGCCAACAACCGCGTCGGCATTGCCAGATCGCGGGCCAGCGCCGATGCGCCCGCCGTTACTCGATCGTCCTGGCTCACTGCTGCCGCTGGCGCCTGCGCCGCCGTCCATCGCCGGGCCCAGGGTAACGCCGCCGCCAACGCCCATCCGGCCGAACCCGCGCGCGCGACCGGATCCCACGGCTGCGCCGATCGCACCACCGGTCGCGCAGACGTCCGCACCGGTCGAGCCCGTGCGTGCGGCGCCACCGGGGACTACAGCAACGACCCCGGGGCTCGCGCATCCCACGGCGGCGAACAAGGCCCAAATGACGCTGCCGATGGTGTGGGAGCTGCCCTTGGCGACGCGCAAGGACCTGCCCGACCTGACCCTCACGATGCACGTCTATGCCTCCGATCCGCAGCAGCGATTCGTCGTGATCCGCGGCGAACGTCACGTCGAAGGCGATGATCTGGGCGATGGCGTGACCCTGCACGAAATCCGCAGCGACGGAGTCGTGCTCGAATTCAAGAACCAGGAATTTGTCTATCCGCGCGACGGGCGCTGACTCACGTCGTGTTTGTCCATCTGCCCAGCCGGCGCAAGCCCACCCCGCCGTGGGCGACGCTGTTGATTGTTGCCGCCTGCGTAGGCGTATTCCTGTGGCTGGCGACGATGCTCGCGCCCGATCGCCTCGCCTTGCTCACACGCTGGGGTACGGTGCCATCGACCCTGCTCGATGTAAGTGCGCCGTGGTTGCAGCAGATCACCGAACTGCGCGCTGCGCGCTTGATCACGGCTATCTTCATCCATGCCGACTGGCTGCACCTGACCGGCAATCTGTTGTTCCTGATCGTGTTCGGCGTGTCGGCCGAGCGCGCGCTCGGCTCGACGCGCTTCCTCGCCCTGTTCGTGTTCGGCGGAGCGTTGGCGAATCTCGTCGGAGCGCTAACCCTCGCCGGCACCAGTGCGCCGATCATCGGCTCGAGCGGCGCGGTGTCGACAATCGTCGGCGCGTATCTGGGTCTGTTCCCACGCGCGCGCCTTGGCTTGGTGTTGCCACTGGGCGTGTTTCTCGAATTCGTACGCATCCCGGCGTCGCTGCTGATCGGCTTCTGGGCCGCCCTGCAACTGCTCTTCACCTACGTCGGACCGGCCTTCGGCGCGGTCGCGTGGTGGACGCATATTGCCGGATTCCTGGTCGGCATCGGGTTTGCGCTGTTGTCACGAACGGCAGTCGCACGCCGCCTGCGCGGTTGACAGGCGGATTGTCCGATCATGTCGCTGTCCGATCAGGCGGTCGGACGCGACTGCGTCAAGTTGCTTACGTTGTCGCGGAACATGGTTTCGTATTCAGCGCGAAACGCGAGCGCCGCCTCGTCGGGCGTCTGCTCGAGCAACATACTGCGATTGACCCAGTTGAATGCGTTGTAGCGCGCCGCCGCAAACAGCAGTGCGGCACTGACTTGCGCCTTGGGATATTTTTCGCCCAAGGTGTTGGCCCGGCTGATGAAGCGGTCGACGATCTCGAAAAACTGGGCCTCGATATTTTCCTGTGGTGCACTCATGGGTTCTCCGGATAAGGGCAGGTTGCCTCGATTGCGAACCTGCGGTTGAAAAGAAAATTATCCCTGGCTTTTGTCGGCGGGTGGCGCTACGGGCTTGCCACGCAAGGCCAGCACCTTGAGCGCATTGAGCGCCTCGTTGAGCGCGTAATCCTTTTGCAGATCTCGGTTTGCTGCGCTTGGCGTGACCGGGCCGTCGGTTTCATCCACGCCCCTGAGGTGATTGCGCAGATCGCGTTCGCCAAACGACGGTGTCGGCTCGGTTTCGCGCTCCTTGAGCGCCAGATCGGCGAGTGCGATGTCCGGCTGGATGCCGGCGGCCTGGATCGACACGCCGCTCGGCGTGTAATAGCGCGCCGTGGTCAGCTTGACAGCGTGCTCGGCATCGATCGGCAACACGGTCTGCACCGAACCCTTGCCGAAGGTACGCCGACCCATCAGCAAGGCGCGGTGATTATCCTTCAGCGCGCCCGCGACAATCTCGGCCGCGGATGCGGTGCCGTTGTCGACCAGCACCACCAGCGGCGCGCCATTGAGGAGGTCACCGGGCGTCGCGCGGAAACTCAAGTCCGATTGCGGCAGGCGCCCGCGCGTGGTCACGATGACGCCATCGGTGAGGAAATCATCGCTGATCTCGACGGCTGACGTCAGCAGCCCACCGGGGTTGCTGCGCAGATCCAGGATCGCGCCGCGCAGCGGCACCTTGTTGTCGGCCTGCAGACGTTCGATGCGCTTGCGCAACTGGCTGCCGGTTTCAGCCTGGAACTGGCTCACGCGCAAATACGCGTACCCGGGTTCGAGCAATTTCCCGTTCGCGCTGGCGACGCGGATCACTTCGCGTTTCATCGCGATATCGACCGGCACGCTTTGCTTCTCATGCAACACGCTCAGGGTAATCGCACTACCGGGTTTGCCGCGCAACAGCGCGACTGCGCCGTCAAGGTCGTCCGCCTGCACGACCTTGCCGTCGATGCGCATGATCGTGTCGCCGGCCTTGATGCCGGCGCGCTCGGCCGGCGTGTCATCGATCGGTGCGATCACGCGTAACGTGCCCTCGACCTGCATGACTTCGATGCCCAGTCCGTCGTAGCTGCCGGAGGTGTCTTCGGTCAGATTCTGCAACTGTTCCTTGCCCAGATATTCGCTGTGCGGATCGAGGCCAGCGAGCAAACCATGGATCGCCGCCTGCATCAGGCGATGGTTGTCGACGTCCTCGACGTAGGCCTGCTTGACCAGGCTGTAGACCGCGGTGAACGTACGGATATCGTTAAGGTCGATTGCATCCTTCTTCGCCGCAGGCGGCGCAGACGTGTCTGGCGATGCGACGATCGGGCTGTCGACAGCAGGCGTTACCGGCGGTGGCGCAGGCGTGGGCGGCGCGGCAAGCGCAAGCGTCGAGACGGCGACGAACGCAAGGAAAAACGGCGGGCGAAAAAAACACATCGTGGAGGGCCTCGTGAGCAGAACCTGAGTGTAGCGCCGGGCGCATGCGCACGGCGTTAGCGATGGACCACGGGGCGAGGTGAGCGTTCCCGCGAGCGCCGGCTGCGGGCGACCCTCATGGCGTGGTGCAACCCTGTGGAAGCGGCAGCCGCGACGTCTTTCGACGTGGCCCCGCGGTCGCCAGCAGCATCGTGCGTGCCGCTGGTCCAACAGGAAGCGGCCCCATTACAACATTAGCGCAGCCAGCCGCGCGGATCGACCGGGTTGCCTTTGGCACGCAATTCAAAATACAGCCCCGGCGTTTTCTGCCCGCCACTGGCGCCACTGGTCGCGATCGTCTGGCCGGCGTCAACCCAGTCGCCCACTTCCTTGAGCAAGGTTTCATTGCAGCCGTACAGACTCAGATAGCCGTCGCCGTGATCGACGATGACCATCAGGCCGTAGCCGCGCAACCAGTCCGCAAATACGACCCGCCCGTGCGCAATCGCGTGCACCGGGGTGCCGCTTTTTGCCGCCAGCAACAGGCCGCTGCTGCGCCGCCCGGAATCGTCTACAGCGCCGAACGCGATCAGCGTCTTGCCGGCAAGCGGCTGCGCAAGCCGACCGCGCAGCGAGGCAAACGGGGCCTCACCGGAAATTTGCTGCGGGATATCCGCAAATACATCACGTAATTTTTCCAGCAAGCTATTGAGTGCAGACTCATCCTTGCCGAGCGCGGCGATGTGCGCTCCCTGGTCCTTCAGCGTCGCATCCAGCGCCGCGACAAACTGTGCGCGTTGCGCGCGTTCCATTTCCAACTTGCTCCCTTCGGCGCTGCGCGTGTCGCGCGCGATGGCAAGTTGCGCCGTTGCGGAACGAATGGAATCGTCGATTGTTGCGAGCTGCGCCAGCGCGCCGAGCAGCGTGTCGATTCGGCTCAGTTGTGCGCGCTGGAAATACCGATGGTAGGTAAGCACGCGCGCAATGGCCGCGACATCGTCCTGCTGCAGCAATAGTTTCAGCTCCTCATTGTGGCCGAGCGCGTAGGCCGAACGCAGCAAGGCGGCCAGTGCCTCGCGCTGCACCTTCAAATCCGTATGCAGTCGCGCGCGCTGGGCATTGAGGTCGTCAAGTTTCGTCTGCTGCGCCGCAATCCGCTCATCCAGTCCGCGCACATCGCGCGCGACCACCGACAACGCAATTTCCTTTTCACGCAACGTGCGTGCCGCCTCGCCACGCTCGCCGGTTGCTGCGCGCTGCTGCTCGGTGAGCGCCTTGATCTGCACACGCACCGCATCGAGTTTCTGCGTGGCCGCCTGCTCCTGCTGCTTGCGCTGCGCTTCATCGACGCTTTGCGCCTGCGCAGCCGCGATGTTTGCCAGGCACGCACCGATCAGCAACCACGTCGCGAATTTGCGCGCGACGCACACGCTGGTGGCAATCGATTTGCGCGGCCCGCGTCGCGCGGACGCAGTAGCTGATGCGACGGACGTCACTTACAGGAAATCGACCAGGCTGTGACCGTTCATTTCAGCCGGCGCCGGCAAATTCATCAACGCCAGCACGCTCGGGGCAAGATCGCGCAGTGCACCCACGTGCAGGGTCGCCGCGCGCCCGACATACACCAGCGGCACCGGACCTGCAGTGTGCTGCGTGTGCGGCACGTCGTTCGCATCGCGCATCTGTTCGATATTGCCGTGGTCGGCGCTGATCAGCATCTCGCCTCCCGCGCTGACGATCGCCGTCGCGATCCTCCCCAGCGCGACATCCACCGCTTCGACCGCCTTGATCGCAGCGGCTTCGTCGCCGGTATGGCCAACCATGTCCGCATTGGCGATGTTGCAGACGATGAAATCAAAGGTCTTCGCAGTGATCGCATCGATCAGCTTGTCGGTTAGTTCCGGACAGCTCATCTCCGGCTTGAGGTCGTAGGTTGCAACTTTCGGACTGGGCACCAGGACGCGCTGCTCACCGGGAAAAGGCGCTTCGAGGCCGCCGGAAAAAAAGAATGTCACATGTGCATATTTCTCGGTTTCAGCGATGCGCAGTTGGGTCAGACCGAGCGAAGACAGGTATTCTCCCAGCGTATTGCGCATCGATTGCGGCGCGAACGCGATCGCCGTCGCGGCCAGACCTTTTTCGTATGCGGTGAGGGTGACAAAGGCCGCCAGATCGATCTCGCGCGAACGCTTGAAGCCGCTGAAATCCGTATCGACAAACGCATGCGACAGTTCGCGCGCGCGATCGGACCGGTAATTCATGAACACGACCGCGTCGCCATCGCCCATGAACCAGCATTCCTTGGTGACGGTCGGGGTGACGAACTCGTCGTTCTCGCCGCGCGCGTATGCGGCGTCCAGCGCAGGCAACGCGCCATCGATGAACTGCGCATCATGTCCACTCGATATCGCTTCGTAGGCCCGTTGTACCCGGTCCCAGCGATGATCACGGTCCATCGCGTAGTAGCGACCACAGATCGTCGCGATGTAGGCATTCGGCATCGACGCGCATTTCGCTTCGAGCCGTTGCAGCGAAGGCCGCGCGCTGCGCGGCGGTGTATCGCGCCCATCGAGAAACGCATGCACCGCGATGTTGTCAACGCCGCGTTGCGCGGCAAGATCGAGCATCGCGAAGATGTGATTTTCGTGGCTGTGCACGCCACCGGTCGACAGCAGGCCGAAAACGTTCAAGACGCCACCCGATTGCTTGACTGCCTCACACGCGCCGACCAGCGCGGGATTGTCGTAGAAACTGCCGTCGGCGATCGCCGCGTCGAT
>JBDUED010000152.1:0-5910 GCA_040002595.1 Dokdonella sp.
CGGTGCGCCCGGTCACGATCAACAACGGCATGTCGATGCGCGCGTGGTACGACATTCGCGGCGTTTCGATTGCGGACAAGCAGGACGAGGCGGGCATCCGTGCATCGATTGCGTCACTCGACGAGTTGATTGCGCGCGAGGCGGCGCGCGGCGTTCCTGCCGGGCGCGTGATCGTTGCCGGATTTTCACAAGGCGGCGCCATCGCGCTGGCCGGCGGCGTGCGGCATGCGACGAGCCTCGCCGGTATCGTCGCGTTGTCCACGTATCTGCCGCTGGCCGGGATGACCGCGCTCGAGCGCAGCCACGCCAATGCGCAGGTGCCGATCTTCATCGGCCACGGCAGTGCCGACGCGGTGGTGCCACAGGCGCTCGGCATTGCGACGCGCGATGCGCTGACCACACTCGGCCATGCCGTCGACTGGCACAGCTACCCGATGGCCCATCAGGTGTGTGCGGCGGAGATTGCCGATCTGCGCACGTGGATCGGCGCGCGCCTGCACGCGAGCGCCGGATAGGCCAGCCGCTCCCGCCAGAAGACCGGTCGAGCGAGGGACACGAGCCGCGTCACCAACCCTATACTGCGCCGCATGGAACCGGTTGTTTCCAGCACGCGCACCCCGCCGGCGGACATTGCCGCGCCCAACTGGCTGCCCCGATTTTGCAGCGCGCCGACCTTGTTTGCGGTGATGATCGTCGCCGAGCTGGTCGCCCTCATCATCGTGCTGGCGGACCCCACGCCGATCCGGCCATGGCTGCCGCGCCTGGGCGTCGTCAGCGTCTATGTGCAATGGCTCGCGCTGCTCGACGCAGTGGTGCTTTGCTTGTTGCGCGCACCGTTGGCACGAGCCAGCGCGCGCACCGGATTCGTGCTGGCGT
This sequence comes from Dokdonella sp., assembly GCA_040002595.1. GTDB lineage: Bacteria > Pseudomonadota > Gammaproteobacteria > Xanthomonadales > Rhodanobacteraceae > Dokdonella_A. The sequence goes on from JBDUED010000152.1 coordinate 877, forward strand.
GGATCATCAGCGTGCTGGTGACCGCGCTGGCCAGCGCGGTCGTGTGCCAGATGGATCAGGCGCTTGATCTTCTTCTCAGCGTGCCTGCAGGTTCCAGCACGCGCTTCGTGATCGGCAATGCGGTGATCTGCGCCTTGATCGCCGCTGCGCTGTTGCGCTATCTGTTTGTGCTGGAACAGTGGCGCGAGCGCGTGCGCGCCGCGTCCAAGGCGCAGGTGGAGGCCTTGCAGGCGCGCATCCGCCCGCATTTCCTGTTCAACAGCATGAACACGATTGCCAGTCTGATCCGCACGCGTCCGATCGAGGCCGAACGCACGGTCGAGGATCTGGCCGATTTGTTCCGTGCCGCGCTCGGTGCCGATGAAGAGCCGGGTACGCTCGGCGAAGAACTGGATCTGATTACGCGCTATTTGAATATCGAACGCTTGCGTCTGGGCGATCGCCTGGCGATCGAGCTCGACATTGACGATCTGCCGCGCGATCTGGCCATTCCACGCCTGCTGCTGCAGCCGCTGGTCGAGAACGCGGTGTATCACGGCATCCAGCCGCGTGCAGACGGGGGCATCGTCAGCGTGAGCGGACGACGCCTGCCCGACGCGGTGGAAATCCGCGTGCGCAATCCATTGCCGCCCGATGCGCCGCGCCACCGCAACGGTATTGCGCTGGCCAACGTCCGCGCGCGTATCGAGTACCATTTCGGTGCGCGCGGCCAGTTGTGCGTGGAACCGGGGCCCGACCATTACACCGTGAATGTGCGCCTGCCCGAGACGAAAACGCGATGAAGATACTCGTCGTCGATGACGAAGCGCTGGCGCGCGCGCGCCTGATGGCGATGCTGGCCGACATCGATGGCGTCACCGTGGTGGGCGAGGCCGGCAATGGACGCGAGGCGCTTGAAGCTGCCGCGCGCCTGCGTCCGGATCTGGTTCTGCTCGACATCCGCATGCCGGTCATGGACGGCCTTGAGACCGCGCATCATCTGGGCAAACTCGAAATGCCACCGGGGGTGATCTTCTGCACCGCGTTCGAGGATCACGCGCTGGCTGCGTTTGAAGCGAATGCAGTCGACTATCTGGTCAAGCCGGTGCGCAGCGAACGATTGCAGGCGGCGCTGGCCCGGGCACAGCGCTGGAACGGGCCCGACGTGCGCGCCGCGGAACGCAGCGTCGAGCCCGGGCGCAAGCGCACGCATCTGTGCGCGCGCGTACGCGGCAGTCTCGTGCTGGTACCGGTCGCCGAGATCGATTACCTGCTCGCCGAGGATAAATACGTGGTCGTGCATCATGCCAAAGGTGAAGTGCTGATCGAGGAACCGTTGACGGCGCTGGAAGACGAATTCGAAGGCCGCTTTGTGCGCATCCATCGCAATTGTCTGGTCGCGCTCGCGAAACTCGCCGGCCTCACGCGTGCGTCCGATGGGCGCCTGCTGGCCAACCTGCAGGGCGTGACCACTGCGCTTGAAGTCAGCCGCCGCAATCTGCCGGCCTTGCGCAAACTCGTGCGCACACTGTGAGAACGCTGCGCATCGCCACGCGCCAGAGTGCGCTTGCACTGTGGCAGGCGCAGCATGTGGCGACGCGATTGCGTGCGGTGCATGCGGATCTGGATGTCGCGCTGGTGCCGATGACCACGCGTGGCGACCAGATCATCGATCGTCCGCTCGCTGCCATCGGTGGCAAGGGTTTGTTTCTCAAGGAACTGGAAGTGGCGATGCTGGACCATCGCGCGGACATCGCGGTGCACTCGTTCAAGGATGTGCCGATGGACCTTGAGCCCGGCTTTGCGATTGGCGCAGTGCTTGAACGCGCGGATGCGGCCGATGCATTCATCAGCAACCAGTTCGCACGATTTGATCAATTGCCGCCGGGCGCGCGTGTCGGCACGTCATCGCTGCGGCGTCAGGCGCAGTTACGCGCGGTGCGACCGGACCTGGATCCGATCGATTTGCGTGGCAACGTCAACACGCGTCTGGCAAAACTCGACGCCGGCGATTACGACGCGATCATTCTTGCGTGCGCCGGCATGGAACGGCTCGGCTTTTCCGCGCGCATCAGGGCGCGCCTGAGCTCGCCGCACTGGTTGTCGGCGCCGGCCCAAGGCGCCATCGCGGTCGAATGTCGCGAAGGCGATGCGGACGTGCTCGGGTTGGTCGGCGTGCTCGACGATGCGCACACGCACCGCTGCGTCGCGGCGGAACGCGCAATGAATCGCTGCCTGCATGGAAGCTGCAGCGTGCCGATCGCCGCGTACTGTGTTGAAACCGAATGTGGTCTCACCTTGTGGGGTCTGGTTGGCGACGCTAGCAGCGGCGTCCTGGTCCGTGCCGAAGCCGAAGGTTCGCGCGACGACCCACAAGCGCTCGGAGTCAAGGTGGGGAACCTCTTGCGCGAACGCGGCGCAGACGAGATTCTGCGCCGCTCCGTTCGCAACTGAGCGATCAGCGCGTTTCAAGTTGTCGCCGCGCGAGGTCACTGCCTCAAGGGCATCGCGCCTTCCGGCGCTCCCACAGCCTGGATTGACGCCTTCGCGGGTTTACTGCCCGAAGTTGTAAACCAGATTCGTGGTGAACAATTGATCGGTGCTCTTGAGGCCCGGCGCCACGTCCGAGTTGTAACGCGTCTGGTAGCCGACTTTGATGGCGAGTTTCTTGCCCATGGCGACCTGCACACCGGCATCGTTCTGCACAAACGTGTTGTCGCTGCCCGCTTCGACCAGAAAGGTATCGACGAACGCGGTGGTGTCGGTGAACGCATGCTTGTACGCCATCAGTCCGCGCGCGACGATTTCGCTCTGCGAATCAAACGTCACCGGCACCGTGTGGCCATCGACGACAACCACGCCATCGACAGGACGATAGGTCTTGTAGCCAGGTCCAGCCTCGACCGACAACTCGTCGGTCTGCGTCTTCAGCACCGTGTAGCCATAACCGAGCGAAGCTACCCATTGGTATTGGAACGGCGAGAAATCATCATGCTCGTAGCGCAGCGCGCCGACGATGTAGCTGCGCTCGTCGAGCTTGTAGCCCATCGATGCGCCGGTTTCAATGCGGTTGGAGGTCAGGTTGTAGCTGGATTGGTTGACGATCTGCCCGTTGTCGATCGTGGCCGTCCTGACCTCGCTCTTGCTGCGCAATGCGGTCAGATAGAACAGATCCTTCCACTGATCGTCTTCTTTCTTGAACTGCAGTTTGGCGTTCAGGTTTTCCGATTTGGAATTGCCGCGCGCAGCGGCGAAGCCGAGCTCGCCGGAACCGGACCAGCTGCCATCCTCGGCAGCGGATGCACAAAGCGGCAAGGCTGCCAGCAACGCAAACGGGATCACTATTTTCTTCATTTCCATTCCTTTGACCGATACTCAAGGCACAAAAAAACCGCTGCACGCGGTTTCAGATCGCCATGATAAGCCGGGACACTAAATACCGAGTGAACAAGCCCGCTCCCGGGGGTGAACATGCGCGGACACGTGGGGTTGCGAGCGGATCTCAGCGCGCGTAGTACGCCATCACGGCGTGCTTCGCTTCGGCGAAAAACAGCCAGCGCTCGACGAAGATGCCGAGCATCCCCAATAGAAGCGCGAACCATGCAGCGGGCCAGCCGATCAGCCAGCCTGTTGGCAGCATCGTGGCTGGGGCGAGCAGGATGAGCCAGAACGCGATGGAACGCAGACGTCGTGAATGTTTGCGTGCAAGCACGAATCCCATCTCGTGAGTGAGATAGTTTTCCTCGGTATGCGGTTGCTCGAAGCTGCGCACCGTACCCAGGCGATCAAGGCCGGTTGCCGCGCCTGCACTCGGGCCGGCCGGCATGGAGTCCAGGCAGCGCCAGTAACGCGATTTGATCCATGCGCACGCGGGTCCGAGCACGATTGCATTTACCAGCCAGACGATATTTCCCGTATCCGCCCGCCCCGCGCCGCTGATGGGCAGCCAGTCGAGCGCGACCAGCCACAGGGCGCCCGAGTAGAGGCCGAGCAGGAAATACGCGTACAGCACATGGCCATCGTGCCAGGCGCGCACCGGCTTGAGGCTGGAATAGATGTGCACCGTGCAGAACACCGTGGCTGCGCTGCAGAGCGCAAGCAACAGCCCGCAGATGCGTACAAGGCCACTCGTGCCGGCTGCAGGATCGCGGGCAAAGAGCAACCACGCGAGGGCGCCAATCGGCACGTAGGTCAACAATGAAACGACACCCTCGCGCGACAGCCAGGAACTGCGCCATTGGGAAAACGCGCGCCATGCCCGCAGTGGCTTACCGAGATGCGCGACCGACGCGAGCAAGCCGAGGCTCACCAGCGCGGTACCGATCGCGAGGAACAGCGCGAGTCCGGTGCGCGGATCAAGCAGGAGTGAGGTTGTCGCCGGTGCGCCGAAATGAAAGCCGTCGAAGGCGATCACTTCGTGTTGCGCGGGCATGCCGGCTGCGGCAACCAGCAATCCGAGCAGGAACAACAGTCCATAACCCGCGCCGGACAGCACGGTGAACACGATGATCGAAAACGTCGGTCGCATCGTGACAGTATCTCAGCGCGACAACGCGCGATCGAGCCAGCGCAGCACGCCCGGAAACTGTTCGGAGTCGAGCGTTTCCTCGCGCTGAGAAGACGCAGCGGGAGCGGTACTGCAGCCATCGCGTCGCGGTCGCGGCGGCAAATATTTGTTGACCGGTTGGTAGCCGTATTCGGGCATCAGGCTGTAGCCATCGCGTTCGGCGACGAGTTTTGAAATCGCCGAATTTTCATCGCCAAGATCACCAAAATGACGCGCCCGCGTCGGACACGCCATCACGCAGGCGGGCTGGCGATCGGCTTCCTCGAGCGTTTCGTTGTAGATGCGGTCGACGCACAAGGTGCACTTCTGCATCGTTCCCTTTTTCATGTCGAACTCGCGCGCGCCGTACGGGCATGCCCACGCGCACAATTGGCAGCCGATGCACTTGTCCGCATCGACCAGCACGATGCCGTCCTCGGCACGCTTGTAGCTCGCGCCGGTCGGGCACACCGTCACGCAGGCCGGCGTTTCGCAATGCAGGCACGAAC
>JBDUED010000153.1:0-5800 GCA_040002595.1 Dokdonella sp.
TTCGGCGCGATCACGCTGGTGCTGTGGATGGGCGCCAAAGCGGTGATTGCCGGCAGCATGGCGGCCGGGGTGCTCAGCCAGTTCGTGCTGTATGCAGTGCTTGCTGCCGGATCGGTCGGCGCGCTGACCGAAGTGTGGGGTCAGGTGCTGCGCGCAGCCGGTGCGCTCGGGCGCATTGGTGATTTGCTCGATACTCGCGCGCAGATTGCACCGCCGATTTCTGCACAGGCGCTGACGAAACCATCGCGCGGCGCGATCCGTTTTGAGAAGGTCGAATTTCGCTATCCCTCGCGTCCCGATCGCGCCGCGCTGCACGATTTCTCCCTTCAGATCGAGCCGGGCCAGACAATCGCCTTGGTCGGCCCATCCGGCGCCGGCAAGACAACAGTGTTCCAGTTGCTGCTGCGTTTTCACGATCCCCTGAGCGGGCGCATCACGCTCGACGGCATCGATCTGCGTGCGCTCGCCCTGACCGACCTGCGCGGAAGCTTCGCGCTGGTACCGCAGGATCCGGTGTTGTTCGGAGCCAGCGCGGCGGACAACATCGGTTTCGGCCGCACCGGCGCTGCGCGCGAAGACGTACTGACCGCTGCACGCAGCGCCGAAGCGCACGAGTTCCTCGACGCACTGCCGGAACGCTACGACACGTATCTTGGCGAACGCGGCGTGCGTCTGTCCGGCGGCCAGCAGCAGCGCATCGCGATAGCGCGCGCACTGTTGCGCGATGCGCCGGTGCTGTTGCTGGACGAAGCGACATCGAGCCTTGATGCGCAATCGGAGCACCTGATCCAGCACGCGCTTGAACGCCTCATGCAAAACCGCACCACGCTGGTCATCGCGCATCGTCTTGCCACCGTGCAACGCGCAGACCGTATTGTCGTGATGGATGGCGGGCGTATCGTTGCGCAAGGCACGCATGCCGAGCTGGTGCACGCGGACGGCTTGTATGCCGAGCTTGCGCGCCTGCAGTTTGCCGCCTGAGGCGGGCGCGCGATTCGGTCATGGACGAGGCCCCGACGGCGTTCCATCAGCGCCTCGCGATCGCATTGGACCTCGCACAAAGCGAACCGCGCGAAGCGGTATCGATGTTGAACGAACTCGTCCGCCAGTACCCGGCACAGCTTTCCGTTCGTTGCGCCTTGGTGCGAGCGTTGCTCTCGCTCGGCGATATTGAAGCTGCTCTCGCGGCCGCGACGCATCCGACACTGCTGGATTCCGGCGACGTGTTTGCGACCGTGCTCAGTGAGTTCGCGATCGTCGGCGCGTCGCCTGCACGCGCCATGTTGCTCGAAGCGTTTGTTCGTCGACACCCCCACGATTTCGCAGCAGTTATCGCCTTGGCTGCCTCCCTCCACGCGCTCGATCGCCCGAGCGCTGCTTTGCGCTGGAGTGACTACGCGCTTGTGTTGCGGCCCGGCGAGTACGCGCCCCGCGAAATCCGTGCTGCCTCGTTGATCGATCGTGGCGATATTGAAATGGGACTTGCGGCCTATCGCGCGCTGCTGAGCGGCGGGGATGCACAGACTGCTGCGCGGTATCTGGTGCTGATGCATTACGACACTGCGCTCGAAAACGCGTCACTGTTCGCGGCACAGGTCGACTTTGCACGGCGTCATTTGCCGGTGTCCGCACCACCGCTTGCGGAGCGCTCGCGCGATCCGGACAAAGTATTGCGAGTCGGATGGCTTTCACCGCGTCTTTCGAAAGGACCCGTCGCCACATTTCTCGGCGGCATGCTCGCGTATTTTGATCGCAACCGCTTTTGGCACCTGTTGATCGATCTGGCTCCGACCGACGATGCCGATGCCCGTCATCTGCGAACGCTTGTTGCCGAGACGCTGGATGCAAGTAGCCTCGACGACGCGCAACTGCTGCAACAATTGCGCGATCTCGATCTCGATGTGCTGGTGGATCTGGCGGGCCACTCCACCGCGAACCGGGTGGCCGTCGTCGCGCAACGTGTGGCGCCAGTGCAGGTGTGCTGGCTCGATTGGTTCGACACGACCGGCGTCGGCGCCATGGATGCCTGGATCAGCGATGAATGGCTGACTCCAGCCGATTCGACCCAGCAGTTCTCCGAATGCGTCGTGCAGCTTCCCTGCGGACGCTTCTGCTACACGCCACCGATCGATTCACCATTGCCTTCGCGCCAAGGTGACGGATCGCTCGTATTTGCCTCGTTCAACCGCTTGGCGAAATTCAATCCCAAGGTGATCGAAACCTGGTCGGACATCCTGCGGCGCTTGCCTGAAGCGTGCTTGCAGCTGCATGCGCGTCCACTGGAGGAAGCGGAAACACGCGCGCACATCGCTGCGCGTTTCGCCGCGCGTGGCATTGACGGGACACGTCTGCATCTGGCCGGCGCATTACCGTATGACCAATTGCTTGCAGCGTATCGGAACGTCGACATCGCACTCGATCCGTTTCCGTTTTCAGGCTGCACCACCACATGCGACGCGCTGTGGATGGGCTGCCCGGTCGTAACGTTACCGGGCGAAAGCTACGTCAGTCGCCAAAGTGCGAGTCTGCTCTGGCGGCTCGGCCGCAGCGAATGGATCGCCCACGATCATGACGATTATGTCGAGCGGACAATGGCGCTCGCGGCACAGGTAAAGTCGTTGCGTGACCAGCGTGCGTACTTGCGCGCTCTGGTTCGCACGCGGCTTTGCGATGCGCCGGCCCAGGCACGTGATTTCGCTGCGGCACTGCGCGAACTGTGGCGCCGCCGCTGCGACAACTGACGACTGCGACCGCGTACTCTCGATTCAGGCAGCCAGCAACGTCGCGACAATTTTTGGTACGTTGGCGGTTGCCATCTCGAGATTCGCAAAGATTTCCGGCATGCTGATTTCAACCTCGTCACCACAACCCGCGGCCCAGTTCGCAACCAGCGCAAGTGAGGCGTATTCGAGATCCAACTCGCGCGCGAGGGCCGCTTCAGGCATTCCGGTCATCCCGACCAGGTCACAACCATCGCGGCGCATGCGCGCAATCTCGGCACGCGTTTCAAGGCGCGGTCCCTGTGTCGCGCCGTAGCAGCCGCCATCAATGACGGGCACGGCGGCACGCCCCGCGGCAGCTAGAAGATCACGGCGCAAGTTTTGGCTGTACGGCTCACTGAAATCGATATGGCGCACTTCGGCCCCCGCCACATCGCAGTAGCTGGTCAGACGATCGTGCGTGTAGTCAATGATCTGGTCGGGCAGCGCGAGCACGCGCGGCGCCATGTCAGCACGAATACCGCCGACCGCGTTGACGCCAATCACACGGCGCGCGCCAAGACGATGAAGCGCCCAGATATTCGCACGGTAGTTCACCCGATGCGGCGGAATCGTGTGGGATTCGCCATGTCGCGCAAGAAATGCAACGCGACGTTTGCCCAGACGCCCGACCACCAGCGCATCGGATGGCGCACCGTACGGCGTGTCGAGCGCGTGCCGTTCGACTTGTTCAAAACCGGGCAGCCGGTACAGGCCGGTGCCACCAATCAGCGCCAAATCGATACCGTGACTCATGCATCCACCGCGTAGATGGCCGCGAGATTGCGGCCTTGTTCGTGATAATCCATGCCATAACCAAACACATAGCGATCCGGCACCTCGACACCGGCAAAATCCGCGCGCAGTCCGGGTACGCCCCGGCCATGACGCTTTTCGCACAGGACGACCAACAGCACGCGTTCGGCGCCCTGCTCCAGACACCATTGGCGGATCGCATCGAGAGTGTGGCCTTCGTCCAGAATGTCGTCCACCAGCAGCACGGTCGCGCCGACCAACGAAGTCGTCGGCCGCTTGAGCCAGTGCAACTCGCCGCCGTGGGTGGCGCCGCGATAACGCGTCGCGTGCACATAATCAAATTGCAGCGGCGCCTTGATCGCAGTCGCGAGCTGTCCTGCAAATACGAGCGCACCCTGCATGACGGTGACGAAAACCGCATTTTCGCCATCGAGTACCTCATCGATGTCGACGGCGATGCGCGCGATTGCGGCAACAAGTACCGGCTGGTCGTGAATTCGTTCGGCGCGAGCGAGCGCGTCGGAAAGTTTCGGTATGGTCATTGTCAAGCCTGCGCAGAATGGGCGCCTTCGAGCGCGCCCAGACGTGCGATGATTTTATCGCGTTGCGGATTGGCGATCAGTGCGTCCCACGTCTGCGCGACTTCGCCTTGGAGGCGCGCGAGGATCTGCGCATCGCACGGCGTGGCGTCCGCACTCGCCGCAATCGCCTCGTCGACGATCGACGGTGCGCACGCCAGCAGCAGATCGCAACCCGCGAACAGGTGGCCTTCGATGCGCAGCGCGATACTGCCGAGGGTTTCCGCCGCCGCCATGCCGATGTCATCGCCGATGACCGCACCGCGAAAACCCAGCTCGCCGCGCAGTATGTCTTCGATCCAGATGCGCGAATAGCCTGCCGCGCGCTCGTCGACTGCCGGATAGGTGACGTGCGCCATCATCACCGCCTCGGCGCCGAGCGCAATCGCATCGGCAAATGGATCGAGGTCCGTCGCCCGCAGTTCGTCCAGTGAACGCGGGTCGATCGCATTGTCAAAATGCGTGTCTTCGCTAACCGAACCGTGCCCGGGGAAGTGCTTGATTGTTGCGGCCATGCCAGCCAGATGCATGCCGCGCACATAGGCTTGAGCGAGTTCTGACGTGATTTTGGGATCCGCATCAAACGCACGTTCGCCGATCGCACGATTGCCGCGCGCCAAATCGACGACGGGTGCGAAACTGAGATCCACACCGATAGCGCGCATCTCGCTGGCCATCAACCAGGCGTGTTCTTCGGTGCGCGCGATCGCAGCGTGTGGGTCGCGTGCGTACAACTGACCAAGCAGCGCGAGCGCGGGCAAATGCGTGAAGCCGTCGCGAAACCGCTGCACCGGGCCGCCTTCCTGGTCGACGCAGACGAGAAACAGTTCGGATCGCTGGCTGCGGATATCGTCGATCAGTGCTGTAATCTGTGTGCGGCTGACAAAGTTGCGCGCAAACAGGATCACGCCACTGACCTGCGGCGCAGCAAGCTGGACACGGTCTGCGTCGGTAAGGGTTTTGCCGGGCAATCCAATAATCAACATGGTTCTTATCATTCCATGATGGCGACGGCCGTGTCTAACTTCTAAGGCGGTGAGGCATAAACGACGTGCCGCATCGCCATGCGGCACAGCCGCGTGTCAATTTCACACCGTTGTGCCCGTCTGCCGCCGGATTTCCGGCTTGAGACGATTCCGACCGTTGCCAAGCCCCTCGCTGGACCCCCGAGCGAGGGTTCGATCAGGCCGTTATCAACGCTCGAACAAGGCGATGGATTCGACATGCGCGGTGTGCGGAAACATGTCCATCACCCCGGCGGCCGCGAGACAAAAACCGTGCTTCTGCACCAGGATGCCCGCATCGCGTGCGAGCGAACCGGGATGGCAGGAGACATAGACGATGCGATTCGTGCCCTTGCGCGGAAGATAGTCGAGCACGGCGGCAGCGCCCGAGCGCGGCGGATCGAGCAGCAGCTTGTCGTACTGGCGCTGCGCCCACGTTGCTGCCGTTTGATCGGTTGCGAGATCGGCGGCAAAGAATTCTGCGTTGTCGATACCATTGCTTGCGGCATTCGCGCGCGAGCGGGCAACCAGTGCCGCTTCGCCTTCGACACCTACGACATTGCCTGCGCGGCGTGCGATCGGCAAGGTGAAATTGCCGAGCCCGCAAAAAAGGTCAAGCACACTGTCGGTGGGTTGAAGATCGAGTAAATCGAGCGTGCGCGCGATCATGCGCCGATTCATGCCGGCATTGACCTGGATGAAA
>JBDUED010000154.1:0-5748 GCA_040002595.1 Dokdonella sp.
CACAACCTGCTCGAGGAGCTGCGTTTCGCACGCGCCTACGACGATGCGCATTGGGGCAGCGTCCTGTCGGACTTCGATCTCGTGCAGATGGTGACGACGAACGCGGCGCATGCGATTGCGCTCGATGCCACGCTTGGGTCGATCGCGGTCGGGAAAAAGGCCGACCTCAACGTAATCTCCGCCAACACGTGCGGCGCACCGTGGTCAGCGCTCGTGAGGGCACGTGCGCGTGATGTTCGCCTCGTCATGGTGGGCGGCGTTCCGCTGTACGGCGATACGTCGATGCAAGCGGCAGCTCCGTCGGTGCCGGGGTGCGAGGCGCTCGACGTCTGCGGTGTATCCAAGTTCGTCTGTGTTGCCGAGTCTGGCGGCACCGTAGCGAACAAGCTCGGCCAAACGCTTGCTGACATCACCGGTGTTCTCACCCAGGCCTTGACCGACTACGACGCGCTGAATCTGACTCAGTGGAAATTCTCGCCCATTACGCCACTGGTAGACTGCCCCTGAGGATTTGAAATCCGTCGAATCCAGCGGCACGCACGGGCGCTGACGCAGCATCGGCGATTGGAAATGCGACTTTCGGGCTCGCGTCCTTCATTCGCTCAATGCGTGATTTTGGTCGGTGGAATTGATTCGAACGCACGCGCGCTCCTACGTGCTTCGTCCATTGCCTGTCGTGTGAAAACGGACGGCGGGTGCCGAGCAATTCCACGGATTCGATAGCAACTTAACTTTGCAAAATATGGATTATTCCCTTTGTATAGCGCCGATGATGGATTGGACCGATCGGCATTGCCGATATTTCCATCGTCTGCTGGCGCCGCATGCGTTGCTGTACACCGAGATGGTCACCGCGCAGGCGGTGATCCATGGTGATCGTGGGCGCTTGCTCGAGTTCGACCCGGCCGAGCAGCCGGTAGCGTTGCAACTGGGTGGATCGGATGCCGGCGAACTGGCGCAAGCGGCGCGGATTGGCGCCGACCTTGGTTATGTCGAAATCAATCTCAATGTCGGCTGTCCATCCGATCGCGTGCAGTCGGGAAGTTTTGGTGCGTGCCTGATGCGCGAACCGGCCCTGGTGGCCGACGGCGTGGCGGCGATGCGCGCAGCCGTGGCGCATACGGGTGCGACGGTGACGGTGAAATGTCGTCTTGGCGTCGACGATCAGGACGAGGATCTCGCGCTGGCCGAATTTGTCGATGCGGTGCACGCAGGTGGTTGCAACGTTTTCATCGTGCACGCACGCAAGGCATGGCTGAAAGGCCTGTCGCCGAAGGAGAATCGCGATGTGCCGCCGCTCAACTACGAGCGCGTCTATCGATTGAAGCGCGAACACCCGCATCTTGCAGTCATCATCAACGGCGGAATTTCAAGTGTCGCAGCGACGCACGATCATTTGCGCCATGTCGATGGCGTGATGCTTGGCCGCACGGCGTATCACGAGCCGTACCGGCTCGCGGAAATCGAGCACGAAGTGTTCGGCACGCCGTTGCCGGAGCGCGATGAGGTATTGCGGCGACTGCGTCCTTATGTCGAAGCGCACCTCGCGCGTGGCGAGCGTTTGCAGCACATCACCCGACATATTCTCGGGCTCTATCAGGGCTTGCCGGGTGCTCGCGCGTTCCGGCGCGTATTGAGCGAGCGCGCGCATCGCGCGGAGGCGGGGTGGGAAGTGATCGAGCAGGCGCTGGCTGCGCGGCGCGGGGACGTGCGCGATCGGGTGGCATAGCCGCGTGGCGTGGAGATCCCGATTCGCGGTGCAAGGCCGCGCGAACCCGCAACCAGAGAGCGCATCGTTTCGAGGGCTGGGCACGGGTTTCAAGGCACAATACACCCCGCAATCCTGACTGTGCCATCGCATGTCCCTGCTCAATTTCGTCAACGTCGACTATTCGGTTGGCGGTCCACTGTTGCTTGAAAACGTTGAACTTGCGATTGAGCGCAACGAACGTGTGTGCATCGTCGGGCGCAATGGCGCAGGCAAGTCGACTTTGCTGAAACTCATCGCTGGAGAAATCCGCCCCGACGATGGTGAGTTGCGCGTGCAAAGCGGTGTGCGCATCGCATGGCTGCCGCAGGAAGTGCCCAATGATGTCGCAGGAACCGTGTTTGAGGTTGTCGCGGGCGCGCTCGGGCACATCGGTGCATGGCTCGCCGAGTTCCATCATCTCACTCATCATCTGGACCGGCCCGGCGCACACGACGCGATGGCGGCGGTGCAGGCGCGCATCGATGCCGAGCACGGCTGGAATCTCGATCAGCGCGTGACTCAGGTGCTCGCGCGCGTCGATCTGCCCGAAGACACCGAGTTTTCCGCGTTGTCCGGCGGGATGAAGCGGCGCGTCCTGCTCGCGCGTGCACTGGTGCTGGATCCGGATGTGCTGCTGCTGGATGAGCCGACCAATCATCTCGACATCGAGGCGATCGCCTGGCTGGAGCAACTGTTGCTCGATTTTTCCGGCAGCGTCATCTTCGTCACCCATGATCGGCGCTTTTTGCGTGCGCTGGCGACGCGCATTGTCGAGATCGATCGAGGGGCGGTCACGAGTTGGCCCGGCGACTACGAAAACTATTTGCGCCGGCGCGAGGAGCGCCTTCATGCCGAAGCGCAAGCGGCCACATTGTTCGACAAGAAACTGGCACAAGAGGAAGTGTGGATTCGTCAGGGCATCAAGGCGCGGCGCACGCGCAACGAAGGTCGCGTGCGTGCGCTTGAGGCAATGCGTCGTGATCGCGCGCAGCGGCGCGAACTCGGCGGCAATGCGAAGTTGCAGGTCGGCATCGCGGCATCATCGGGTCGGCGTGTGATCGATGTCGACAAGATTCGTTTTGCGTTTGGCGATCGGCTGATTGTCGAGGGCCTCACCACCACCGTGCAGCGAGGCGATCGCATCGGCCTGATCGGCGCCAATGGTTCGGGCAAGACCACGCTGTTGAAATTGCTGCTCGGCGAACTCGCGCCGCAGGCGGGCGAGGTACGGCTTGGCACCAATCTCGAAATTGCCTACTTCGACCAGCATCGAGCGCATTTGCGCAATGATCTGAGTGCGCTCGACAACGTGTCCGAGGGTGCCGAGTTCATCCAGATCAATGGTGCGCGCAAGCATGCACTCGGCTATTTGCAGGATTTCCTTTTTTCGCCGGAGCGCGCACGCGCGCCGATCACCGCGCTATCGGGCGGCGAACGCAATCGCCTGCTGCTGGCGAAACTGTTTGCCAAGCCATCGAATCTGCTGGTGATGGACGAGCCGACCAACGATCTCGATGTCGAGACGCTGGAACTGCTCGAAGAACTCCTTGCCAGCTATTCCGGCACGCTGTTGCTGGTTTCGCATGATCGCGAATTTCTCGACAACGTCGTGACCAGCACACTGGCGCTCGAAGGCGACGGGAGGATCGGCGAGTACGTGGGGGGATATTCCGATTGGGTGCGTCAGGTTGCGCGCGCGCCGGTGCGGTCGGAGCGCGCATCGAGCGAGGTTACCGCCGCTGCGGCGGCAACGGCTCCGGCTGCGAAGCGCAAGCTCAATTACAAGGATTCGCGCGAACTCGACGAACTACCGCGGCGCATCGATGCGCTGGAAACGCGCATCGCCGAGTGTGGCGCGAACATGCAGGATGCACGGTTCTATCAGCAGGACGGGGCCGCGATCATTGCGGCCAACAACGAGGTTGCGGCGCTGCAGGCAGAGCTTGATGCGGCGTACTTGCGCTGGCAGGAACTCGATGCAGAGTAACCCGACTCTGCATCTGTAGGAGGCCGAAGGCGCGACTCCTTACCTCTGTAGGAGCTTGAGGCGCGACCCTTTTCAGCCCGGCGTCCAAACCGGCACGGCTGCGCCGCTCCTGCAAAAAAATGGCGGGCGCGGTGCTGTCAAACCTCAATGGCGTTCGGGGGGAGGTAGCGGTGGGGAAGCGGGCGCCGGCGGTGCGGGCGGCGCAGCCGGCGGGGTGGGTGGCTCCGGTGGTGTGGGCGGCACTGGCGGCATGCTGAAGATCGACTTGAAGGGTGGCGCTTTCACATTCAAGACCAGGCTCTTGCGCTCCCGAAGCACCTTGATCGGGACGTTGGTTCCGGTGGGTTGATCGCGCAATGCGCGCAAGGCATCTTCGGGGCGGCTTACGGGTTCGTCGGCGACGCCTGTGATCACGTCGCCTGCACGCAGTCCGGGCAAGGAATTGACGTCCGCGGAGATGACGAGGGCGCCTTTCTCGACGCCGAAGTAGTGGCCGAGGTCCGCGTTTACTGGCGCCAGGTTGAGTCCCCACCATGGCATGCTCAACCGCGCCGCGCGACGCTCACTCTCGGCCATGCGACGTGCGTCCTCGGCCATGCGACGTGCATCCTTGGCCACGCCGCGCCCATCTTCCGCGTGAACCTGTTCAGCCTCACTGTTCGCGCGCTGGACTTCCGCGCTCATGCGGTGCTTCTCCTGCATCGCGCGCTCGACGTCCGCGCGGACGCGTTCGTTGAAATCCTTGGGCAGGAACGGATGCTCGGGGTCGTCGTTCATCAGCTCTGGCCAGTTCCAGGCTTCGCGGCGCTGCGCCTTGAGCACCACATCGTGCTGCGCCTTTACGCCGCGTTGCCAGGCAATGCGGACGTCGTCTTGTTCCTTGAGGTCGCCGACCAAGGTGCGGGCCGTGGCGAGTGACTGCGCAGGATCGCTGCCGACCAGTCGCTTGCCATTGATGGCGACGATCACGTCGCCATCGCGGAGGCCACCGCGCGCGGCGGGTCCATCGGGCGTTACCGCGCTGATGCGCACGCCGTGAGGGTCGCTGGCGAGCACGACACCGATCATCGCGCGGTCAGGCTGGCCGAGATAGCGATATGCATACGCGCGCGGGCCGACATCGCCAAGTTCCGACGACAGCGAGGCCATCTTGCGCGACAGCACCTGCATCTGCGTGCGCAAATCGGCGAGTTCCGCACGGGCAGCCTCGGCTTTCGCCATGGCAGGATCGGCAGCGGGTACAGGGATGGCTGTCGGTTGGGAGTCTGCAGTTTTCGGTGTTGCCTCGGCTGCGAATGCAGCAGGCCCAGCGAGCGCGAGTGCGGCGACCAGCAAAGTGCGTTTCATGATGGCGTTCCTTCAGTTCAAGTGGGTGGGCGACAGCGGCGCGTTGCGCACTGCGCCGTCGTCGTTCGCGGCAATTGCGAATGCACTGCCGCGGATTGTCGCGAGGTCTTCAAGCAGGGCGACGCGCTGGCGCCAGAGCGGCAACGCGTCGGCGTTGTTGCGGGTCGCCCCAAGTTGCACGTCGACCAGGCCGATCAAATCCTCGACCTCGACCGCAGCCATCAGATCGCGGCTATCCTGCGGAGCATGGGCGGAGACCGCTGAGATCCAGCGCTCGAGCATCTGCGAATGCGAACGCAAACCGGACAATTCATCGCGCGCTGTGTTGGCGGACGATGGCATTGCCGTCGTGGCAGGAATGTCCATCGCGACGGGCGCGGTCGGCGCCTGTGGTTCGCGCGTCGCCAGACGTGGCACCAACAGGGTGAGCGCGACACCGGCAGCGAGTGCGAAGGGAATGGCATAACGCCATTTGCGTGAAGCGCGGCGTTGGCCGAGCGCACGCGCGAGTTCGGGCCACAGATCCGGCTGCGGACGCGCATCGGGCAGAGCACGCAACGCGGCGGCGAGGGCGCGGTCGCGATCTGGATTCACGGTGTCGTCAAGATCAGACATGGCGCGACCTCCTGCGGCTGTTCAAGCGTGTGCGGTTCGAGCAGGGCGC
>JBDUED010000155.1:0-5687 GCA_040002595.1 Dokdonella sp.
AAGGTGCTTACTACGTTCCCCACGGCAGCCATTGGCCGATCATCGGTTCGTTCGGACTGATCAGTACGCTCGGCGGCGCAGCGCTGTGGCTCGACGAAGTCGATCACATCGGCAAGCCGTTGATGGCGATTGGCTTCACGCTGCTGGTGATCATGTTGTTCGGCTGGTTCGGCACGGTCATACGTGAATCGCTGAGTGGAACCTACAGCAAGCAGGTTGACACGTCGTTTCGCATGGGCATGTTGTGGTTCATTTTTTCGGAAGTGATGTTCTTCGGCGCGTTTTTCGGTGCGCTGTTTTACGCGCGCACCTATTCGCTGCCGTGGCTGGGCGGGGAGGGTCACGGCGCCTTGACCAACTATTTCCTGTGGCCGCACTTCTCGGCTGCCTGGCCGAGCAATGGCCCTGGCGCCGTCGGCGGCGTGTTCTCGACCATGTCGCCCTGGGGCATCCCGCTGATCAACACGCTGTTGCTGCTGTCCTCGGGCGTCACCATCACGATTGCGCATCACGCGCTGCGCGCCGGCCACCGCAAGCAGTTGCTGGCCTTCCTCGCCGCCACTGTGGTCCTCGGCGTGATCTTCCTGACCTTCCAGGCGCACGAGTACGCCGAAGCCTACGAGCACCTGAATCTCACGCTTGGCAGCGGTATCTACGGCTCGACCTTCTTCATGCTGACCGGTTTCCACGGCCTGCACGTCACGCTCGGCGCGATCATGCTGACGGTGATCTGGTTCCGCTGCGCCAAGGGCCACTTCGACAAGGAGCACCACTTCGGATTCGAGGCGGTGGCCTGGTACTGGCACTTCGTCGACGTGGTGTGGCTCGGCTTATTCCTGTTCGTGTACGTGCTTTGACGGCGGGGAATGGACACTAGGCAATAGGGAATCGTCCAGAGCCGGACGCCGCGGTGCGGAATCCACCGTGATAACGGCTTTCCCGATTCTCAATTCCCGATTCCCGACCCTTCAACCGCCCACGCCGTGCGGCCGGATGATGCCGGTCCAGATGCCGATGATGACCAGCAAGATCAACAGCACCGACAGCGCTATGCGCCGCGTCAACGCTTTCAGCGTGCGATCGCTGTCGCCCTTGTCGGTCATCATGAAATAGAGGCCGGCACCGAGGTTGTAGATGATCGCCGCAAAAAAAATCAGGATCAGGATCGTGCTGGACATTTCCGCGTTTTCCCAAATGGCCGGCCGGCCGCCAGCGGTCGGGATTATACCGGTCCGCCGTGCTTAGGCAGTGGCATCGGCCCGGCGTATTCGCGTGTGTGCTGACCCTTGCGGGCGTGGCTTTCTTCGTGTTGCTGGGGCTGTGGCAGGTGCGCCGCGCGCACGAAAAAGAAGCCTTGTTTGCCGCGTTCGACACGCTGGCGACGCAAACGCCGATACCGCTCGCCCAGGCGCGTCAGCAAGCGGATGCGGTGCGCTATCCGCGCGTCGAGGTCAGCGGCCACTACGACAGCGAGCATGCCTACGTGCTCGACAACCAGGTACGCGGTGGCCATAGCGGCGTCATGGTGTTCGATGTGTTTGAGCCCACCGATGGCAGCGTACCCCTGCTGGTCAACCGCGGCTTTCTTGCGCGCGATGCGCGCGGCGAACGGCCGGCGATTCCGGCGCCGCCGACGGGCGCGCAGGTCCTCAGCGCGATTTATGCGCCGCCACCGGGGGCCGGCATCAAGCTTGGCGGCAACCCGTTGCCCGCGCAGCGCACGTGGCCGAAGCTGACCATTTATCTTGATCTGGCCGATATCGACGCCGACCTTGGCCGCCAGCTCGATCGGCGCGTGCTGCTGTTGCTGGCGCAGGCCGGCACTCCCTTCGTGCGCGAATGGCGACCGCAGGTTTTCCCTCCGCAACGCCATTACGCCTACGCCTTCACCTGGTTCACGTTCGCGCTCGTCAGCCTCGTGCTCTTCGTGATTGTGCACTGGCGCAAGGATGAAATTCCGACATGACCCCCTTCCTGCAAAACCGCCTCGGCTTGATCCTGATCGTCGCATTGTTTGCGGCGCCGTTGCTTGCCGCATGGGCGCTGCACGAGAGTGGTTGGGAGCCTGCGGCCACGCGCAACTACGGTGAGTTGGTCGAGCCGCCGCAGGATCTCACGCATGCACGCTTCGTGCTTGCCGACGGCAAGCCGCTGGTGTGGAAGGACGCCAACTGGTCGTGGACCATTTTCGCCTTGACGGGCCCGGGCTGCGCCGCTTCGTGCATTCAGCGCATCGACGAACTGCGCCGCGTGCGTCTGACCATGAACCAGAACATGCAACGCGTGCGTGTCGTCGTGCTCGATGAAACCCTGGCGCCGGCCGTCCTCGCTGCGTTGACGCCGATCGCGACCGCGCGCGATGTCGATGAAAAGTTCACGGACGTGCGCCCCACTGCAGCCGATCAGGTTGCAGTCGCATTCGTCGATCCGCACGGCTTTCTTGTTTTGCGCTATCCCGTCGGCTACGACGCGAGCAAGTTGCGCAAGGATCTTGCGCGGCTGATCAAGTGATGAGCGTCAGTTCCTTCGTCACGCCCTTGCGCGTTGCCGCCTTCGCGACGGCATTTGCGTTTTTGGTCATCGTGTTTGGCGCGTTCGTGCGCTTGTCGAATGCAGGCCTTTCGTGTCCGGACTGGCCGACCTGCTACGGTCAGGCGACATGGCCTGGGCATGCGCACGAAGTCGCGCGGGCGGACGCCACGTTTCCGCAGCGACCGTACGAAGCCCACAAGGCGTGGCGCGAACAGGTGCACCGCATGCTTGCGGGCACTCTGGGCGTGCTCGTGTTTGCGCTCGCGGTGCTCGCTGCGTGGCGTCGGCGCGCGCTGGTTGCCGGCCTGCTTGCCGCCGCGGTCGCCGCGGCGATTGGAATTGCTCTTTACATGCAAGGCGCTTATCCGGCAGCGGCCGCAATTTCCATGGTTGCCATTGCGCTGCCGCTGTTCGTCGCATCGCGTCTGCAGCGGCCTGCGCCGTGGCGGCTTGCGATCGTCGCCTTCGCAGTGGTGATCCTGCAGGCCATGCTCGGCATGTGGACTGTCACCTTGCTGCTCAAGCCCTTGATCGTGATGGGTCATCTGCTGGGCGGGATGTTGACGCTTGCGTTGCTTGGGTACGTTGCGCTGCGGCTTGCCAACATGCGAGTCCCGAGCGTGGCGCAACAGCGCATGCAGCCGATGATCGTCGCGGCGCTGGTGTTGCTTGCGCTGCAGATTGCGCTGGGCGGCTGGACCAGCGCGAACTACGCAGCGCTCGCCTGCGGTACGGATTTCCCAACCTGCGCTGGCCAGTGGTGGCCGGCCACCGACTTTCGGGATGCGTTCGTGCTGTGGCGGGGCGTCGGCGTCAACTACGAAGGCGGCGTGCTTGATGCAGCCGCGCGCGCAGCGATCCAGATCGCGCATCGAATCGGTGCAGTCATCGTGTTTGCCCACATTCTTGCAACCGCCGTGCTTGCCTGGCGCCGCGGCTTGCGCGTGCCCGGGGTACTAGCCGGCCTTCTGGTCTGCACCCAGGTCGCCCTGGGCATCGCGAACGTCAAGCTGCTGCTGCCCCTTCCGCTCGCCACCGCGCACAATGCCGTCGCGGCTTTGCTGCTGCTGAGCTTGGTCGCGTTGTTGGTCCGGGTGCAGCCACCCTTGCCGCTGCATCCTGTCAAAATCGCCATCGGCTAGGCTGTATGCGCTCGCGCGGCATACATCACCAAGATGCCCGCCAACCTGCGGTCGTGTGGCCAACCAGAACGAACGCATGCGAAAACTTGCCGCCCAATACCTTGAACTGACCAAACCGCGCGTCGTGTTGCTGATCGTGTTTACCGCGATCATCGGCATGTTCCTCGCCGTGCCCGGCTGGCCGCCGTTGCGCCAATCGGTGGCTGGTTTCATCGGCATCTGGCTCGCGGCAGGCTCTGCGGCCGCGCTCAATCATCTGATCGATCAGCGCATCGACAAGGTGATGGCGCGCACCATGCAGCGGCCACTGGCGACTGGCACGCTGAGACCGACTCAGGTGCTGACGTTCGCATTGATCCTCGGCGCATTGTCGATGGCGATCCTGATCGCGCTGGTCAACGTGTTGACTGCGGCGTTGACGTTCGCCTCGCTGATCGGCTATGCGATCGTCTACACCGCGTATCTGAAGCGCGCGACACCGCAGAACATCGTGATCGGTGGCGCGGCCGGCGCCGCTCCACCCGTGCTTGGCTGGGTCGCGGTGACCGGCCATGTGCATCCGTATGCACTCTTGCTGTTTCTGATCATCTTCATCTGGACGCCGCCGCATTTCTGGGCGCTCGCAATTTTCCGCCGCGACGACTATTCGCGAGCGCATGTGCCGATGCTTCCGGTGACGCACGGCGTGGTCTACACGCGCTGGCATGTGCTCTTTTATACGGTGCTGCTGGTCGTCGTCACGGTATTGCCGTACGCGACCGGGATGAGCGGTGTGTTCTACCTCGGCGGCGCGCTCGTACTCGGTGCCGGCTTCCTGTATTACGCGATCAGATTGCTCAATCCGCCCAACGAATTTTTTGCGATGGTCGTGTTCAAGTATTCGATCGTCTACCTGATGGCGCTGTTCGCGTTTTTGCTGGTCGACCACTACCTGGGCTCCCCGCCGGACATGCCTGCGGGACTGAATTTCCAGAGGGTCGGTTAGACGATTCGCGCTTTCACCGCGGCTGACTCGCGCCTACACTCGGCATCCCTTGCCGAGCGCAGCCATGACATCGATCTACGACTTCAACGCCAGGACCATCGATGGCGACGAGCAGTCGCTCGATGCATTTCGCGGCAAGACAATGCTGATCGTCAACGTCGCGTCGAAGTGCGGGTTCACGCCGCAATACGCGGGCCTCGAAGCGCTATACGAAAAATTCCGGGGCCAGGGTCTGGCGGTGCTCGGATTTCCGTGCGACCAGTTCGGCCATCAGGAGCCGGGCAACGAAGCCGAAATCAAGAAGTTCTGTTCCCTTACCTACGACGTGAAGTTCCCGATGTTCGCGAAGGTCGACGTCAACGGCGCGAACACGCATCCGCTCTATCAATACCTCAAGCACGAGGCAAAAGGCTTGCTCGGCAGCGAGGCAATCAAGTGGAACTTCACCAAGTTCCTGGTCGATGCGGAGGGCAAGGTCGTCAAGCGCTATGCGCCGACGGATACGCCGGAAAGCATCGGCAAGGAACTTGCGGCGCGACTCTAGACTTTCCATTCACCGCTCCGCATGGCCATGACCGACCCCGGCGCCGCACCCGATCGTCCACTGACCCGCAGCGACGCGCGCACCCTGGTGCTGGCCGCGCTCGGCGGCGCGCTCGAGTTCTACGACTTCGTCATCTTCGTGTTCTTCACGAGCGTGATCGCGCAGTTGTTCTTCCCGCCGGATACGCCCGACTGGTTGCGCCAGTTGCAGGCGTTCGGCTTGTTCGCAGCGGGTTACCTTGCGCGTCCGCTCGGCGGCATCCTGATGGCGCATTTCGGGGATCGCAGCGGGCGCAAACGCATGTTCACCCTGAGCGTGCTGCTGATGGCGATCCCGACCTTGCTGATCGGCGTACTGCCAACCTACGCCAGCATCGGTTATGCCGCGCCGCTGGCGTTGCTGGTGTTGCGCATTCTGCAGGGCGCCGCTGTCGGTGGCGAAGTGCCCGGCGCATGGACGTTTGTCGCCGAGCACGTGCCCGCAC